>NZ_JBIAGU010000032.1:0-115668 GCF_042869935.1 Kitasatospora sp. NPDC006697 | reverse complement strand
CCTTCGCTTCGTGGCCGCACCGGGCGCAGCGCTTCGCGCTGCGCTGGTCCCGCTCCGCGTGACCGCGGGGGTTCGCTTCGCTCGCCCCCGCTCCTTCGCCGCTTCGCGGCTCGGCCGGCCTTCGGCCGGTTGCTGGTTCCGCTTCGCTTCACCAGGGGGCATGACCTTCGGTCATGCGGGCCGCGCCCTCCTCCGCTTCGCTCCGTCGGATGCGGCCTGGCCCCTTCGCTTCGCTGCGGGGCGGCTAGCTGGGAGAGGGGCGGCTGGGGGGGCGTGTCGGGTTTCCGGTCGCTTCAGCCACTGGTCTGTATCTGTAGCTGTTGTAAGTGCTGGACCGGTGCGGAAGCCTGATCCTGCTGCGGCCTCTCGGTCTGTATCACTTCTTGTCTGTCTTCGATTCCCGCCTCATGGCTTCCCCTGATTTTGACTCAACTTGCTTGTTTTGCAATTGAGTTGAACATCAACCAGGTTCTGTTGCATGCCTGAGAGTACATCACCACATGACCCGTCGGGAGGTTCTGACTGCTTGGCCTCGGTGCGCTGGACGGCCTCGGAGTGCAGTGGTAGCGGCTTAGGCGGTCAGTCAGCGCGTTGGCGGGCCGGGGCCGGGGTGGGGCGGCGCGGGTGCGCTGCGGGGCGGCTGACGGGCCGCCAGGGGCGCTTGCGGGGTGGGTCGGCGGTTGGGGTGTTGCTCCGCGTGCGGCAGCCGGATGCGCCACCAGGGGTCGTCCAGTTTTCCCGGCCTTGGCGAGTCGGCACTCGCGGTTGGTGGGCAGGGGCAGGATGAGCGGCCAGCCGTAGTTGAGGCAGCGGTGGCTTGTCGCGGTCCGGGCACCCAGCCGGTCGGGCTGGTAGGGCCTGTGACGGTGTCTGCCCGTGCGTGGCCGGGTGCTGCTGTCAGTCGGCGTGGGCGAAAACCGGTTGTGCGGCCAGGAGGAGTGTCTGGGTGGTTTTGTCGGAGTCGAGGGTCAGCGTCACCTGGTAGTCGAAGATGTGGGCCTTCGTGATGTCGTTCCACGTCGTCCCCGGGCAGAACGTATCGACCAGCCCGGTGCCGTTTCCCGGGGCTCGGGTGGCGTGTCCGACGACGGTGCCGTTCTTGGTCAGGTAGGCGTTGAGATGTCCGGCGGGCGTGTGCCCTCGGTATCCGAGCTTGAGGGTGTTGCCCGGGCCGAACCAGACTCCGGAGAGCTGGAGTTGGCCGTCATCGCTTGCGCCGGAGACCTGCTGGCCGCATGCCTGCGGTTTGACCGCCGCGGATGGCTGCTGATCGCAGCCGGTGGCCAGCAGTGCCGCGATGAGCAGAGCGGCGGCGTGGGTGTGCTTTGGTTTCATGCGTGTGGGACGTCCGGGTGAGGGGTGCGGTTCCACCGTGGTTCCTCGAAGTGGTGCACCGCCCGGGGGTTCCGCATCGACGGCGCCCCCGGGCGGTGGGTGCTGTCAGGTGTGCGGGTTGAGGCTGACGCCGTAGGCGTTGAGGATGTCCGGTGCTTCCGTCCACAGCAGGGTGCCGTAGCCGAAGTCCGCGGAGACGATACCGCGGGCCTGGCGGGAGGTGGAGCCGCTGACGGTGAACACGAGGGCGCCGGAATCGCCGTGCTCGGAAGCCCAGCCGTTCTTCTTGCCCTCCACGCCGCGTACGGTCACGGTGGTGCCGTCGTCCCAGGTGAGGAAGTAGCTGATGTCCTGGTTGCTCACGGTGATGCCGCAGGGGACGCCGTAGCCGTCGTAGTAGGACCTGGCACCGTCCTGGCAGACGGACTCGCCGTTGTAGGAGTAGGCGTCGGAGGTGACGGCGTACCAACGGCCGTCGGGCTGGTCCGCCTCGTCGGAGTTCGTCCCGCTGCCGTACTGGCCACCGGTGGCGATGATCTGCGCGTCCCACTTGGGCAGGTCCAGGCCCCCGATCCAGCCGACATAGGTGCCGTGGTTGTAGTTCCAGGTGCCCACGGGGTCGCCCTCACCGAAGATCTGGGCGTTGCTCGAGGTCTGGAAGCAGTGGTCGGCGGTGATGAGGTAGTCGTTGCCGCTCTGGTCCTCGACGGCCATGCCCGCGGTGCACTGTGTCGAGTAGCCGGCCCGGTGGGAGGGGCCGATCAGCACGTCGCCGCCGATGAAGGGGGCGCCGTCGTTCCAGCGCCAGCCGTCGCCCGACGCCGCGGCGGCGCCGGCCGTCACGGTGGCCGGGATGTCGTTGCCCGCCAGGAGCGCCTGGACGCGGTCGACGGCTGCGGGTGCCGCCTGGACCTGGATGCCGGAGCCGTCAGGGGCCTCGGCGGCGGAGTAGATCAGCGGTTGGGCGCCCTTGGCGGGCTTGTTCGCCTTCATGATCTTGTCGATAGAGGCGTCGACCTGCTTCTTCGTGTACTTGGCCGACACGTACTTGATCTTCGTGGTGTCGATGTCGGCGTGCGCGCCCTTCGCCGCCGCCGCCATGGCCTTCCCGCGCCCGGCGTCGGTGGCGTAGACGACGACCTGGTCGTTCGCCTCGTCCACGTACAGGTTGCTGTAGCTGTCGCCGTAGGCCGTACGCCCCTGCTCGTCGATGGAAGCGGCCAAGTCGTGGAGGGCCTTGCGGGCCTGGCCCTGCGCAACGGTGGCGGCATCGGTGGTGGCCAGACCCCCGCTACCCTTGGCGAACGCCTCGGGCGCAGCAGTGGCGAACACAAGGGACAGGGCCGCGGCACCTGTCAGCAGACCTGTGCGAATGTTGCGACTCACGCCGACGATCCTCCGAAGTCTTGTGGCAACTGACGGTGACTGACCATATGAGGCAATGAAGATTGAATGATGATCTTCACCATCTTTCGGCCATGGACAGTGGACCCCGTCCTACATGCGGTTTTTGGTGAACGGCCGTGAATACCCGCCGCACACCGCCCACCACTGCCACATCCGAGGCATCGATCTTGACCGGATCACACCCGGCGCACCGCGGTCCCGGCGCCGGCGGCGAGGAGGAGGCGGAGCCCGTCACCGTGTCGCCGGGCACCTTCTTGAACAACACGAAGGCGCGGCAGGCGAAGCTGACGCCGGGCCGGCTCGCCCAGCTCGCCGAGCACGGCGTCCAGTGGGCCTGAGCGAGCGAACGGTCTGGGCGGCCCGTCAGCGCTTTGGCGGGCCGGGGCCGGGGCCGGGGCTGGGGCGGCGCGGGTGGGCTGCGGGGCGGCTGACGGGCCGCCAGGGAGCGTTGGCGGCCGGTCCTGGGCGGGGTGGCCTGGGCCGGCCGCCAGGGGTCAGCTGGGGCCTTTGCCGCGGTCGCGGGCTTCCTTGGGCCAGCGTTCGGCGTGCAGGAGGCGCACGGTCCACCAGGGGTCGTCGTCGGGCGGGCCGTGCTTGGCGGCCCGGCGGACCTGGCGGGGTGCGGGCAGGTCCAGCAGGATCGGCCGACGCCCGTGGTTGCTGCGCTCGCTGGCGCAGGGCGGGCATTCCAGCCGGTCCGCCTCGGCCGGCTCGTCCAGCTCGGTGCGGGAGCCGTGGGGACCGCCGAGCGGGCCGTGGCAGGTGTAGCAGGGGTGGAGGGCGTCGTTGTGGGCGCGGGCGGCCAGCAGTTGGCGGCGGGCGCGGTCCTTGCGGGCCTGCTCCTCGCAGTCGGTGCAGAGCCGGGTGCCGTCGCTGGCGTGGGGCCGGTACCGGAACTCGTCCTCCCGGCGGTTGCAGCCGGGGCAGCGGGTGGCTTCCAGGCGCTGGTGCTCCTGTTCCTGGGCGGCCTTCTTCTCGGCGGCGATGCGCTCGCGGGTGGCGGCGATGTAGTCGGTGTTGGCGAGCGCGTCGGTGAGGGTCTGCCAGTTGGTGCTGCCGTAGCGCCACCAGATGGCGGCGTGCGGTCCTTTGGCCTTGAGGTCGTCGAGGTGGCAGGCCAGCAGCGGGATCTTGTCGGTGAAGTCGAAGGCGCGCCGGGGCTCCCAGTGCTGGGCGGCCAGGTCGTGGATCGCGTCGATGGTGTTGTCGATCGCCCTGGGGCCGGCGCCGCCCAGGACCAGGGCGATCGGCGGCAGGGTTCCGGCCGGGGCGGTCGGGTAGGTGCGGCGCCAGGAGGGCAGTTGCTTGGCCCGGGAGGGGTGGCCCTCGTGGTTCGGGTCCTTGTAGGTCTGGGCGAAGTACTCGGCGTAGCCGTCGATCTTGCGGGCGATCTTCAGGTTGGTGCCGTTGTGGAGGTCGACCTCCACCAGGAGCACCGGCACGCCGTCGGCCGGGGCGATCAGCACCGCGTCGGCGATCTGCTGGCGGCCTCCGGGCAGCGGGTGGGACGCCTCGGTGGTCCAGTCCGAAATCACCCCGATGCCGCCGCCCGGGGTGTTCGCGCCGGTGAACGCGACGATGGTGTCGTTGACCGCCATCGCGTGCGGGGCGCCGGTGCCGCGGCCCAGGGAGCGGGCGCGGTTGCCCATCTTCCGCCCGACCGGCAGCGTGGCCGCCGCCGCGTCCAGCCCGAGTTCGGTCAGACCCCAGATCTTGGCGTTGGAGCCTTTCGGGGCCGTCGGCCGGGCCCGCTTGCCCCCGGCGGCGGCCCGCTCGGCCCTGGCCTGGGCCAGCGACTTCTTCTTCCCGCCGGCCCCCTCCTCCTCGTCGTCCGGGCCGCCGAGCGAACCGCGCTGCTCGGCCAGCCGGCTCTCCTTGAGCGCCATGTCCCGCAGCGCACTGGCCACGGTGTTCGGGTGCTCGTGGTGCGGGGCGGCCAGCTGCCACACCTGCTTCACCGTCGCCGCTTTCAGCACACCGAGCACCTGGAGAATGTCCCGGCGCAGCGGGCCGGTGGAGCCGTTCGGGTAGGCCTTCGCCCGCACGAACGCCGTCCGCTTCTTGCCCGTCCGCTCGGCCGCCGGCCGCTCGTCGTCGTCGCCCTGGCCGTCCAGCTCGTCCGGCTCACTGTCCTGGCCGCCGCCGTCCTCGTCCTGGCTGTCCAGCTCCCGGCCGCCGCCGTCGCCGTCCTCGCCGCCGGGCTCCCACTGTCCGCCCTCGTCCTCGTCCTGACTCCCGCTCACCCTGCCGCTCCCTGCTACTCGCTCGTCCCCGGCCCGGCCCGCTCTCCCGGGGCCGCCGCCCGCAGCGGCACCACGGCGCGGGTCCGCCCGGCCGGCCCCGGCCCGGCCCGCGTGGTCCGGAGCGCCGCCGCCGGGACCCCGTGCCCTTCCTCCCGCACCGATCAAACAGCACAGGAAGAGGGGGCAAAGGGGTCGCCGGGATTTCCGGAGGGCCCCAATCGGCGCCCTGACCTGCGGAAACGGCCGAGATCCCGGGAAAGTTCCTGGTCGGGGAACAGGTCGGGGATTCAGTCGGGGAACTGGTCGGGGAAAGAGAGCAGCCCGAAAACCTTGATGCTGCCGGCCCCGTGGGGTTCAGCCGGGGCGCTCCCAGGACCACACCCAGCCGCGCTCCCGCTTTGCGGCGGCCCGGCGCTCGTCGCCGCGCTGCCGCGCCTGCTCCATCTCGGCCTGGACCTCGGGAAGGTCGTAGACGGCACGGCGCAGCCGGTGCGGGGTCAGGCCGGCTCTGCGGGCGATCGGGCCGTGCGGCTGCCGGTGGCGGTGGCGGTGGACCAGTTCGACCGCCACCTTCAGGATCTCGTCGCCCGGTCCGGGTGGCGGGCGGTCAGGCGGTCCAGGCGGCGCAGCAGCCGGCCGACGTCGACGTCCTGGTCCCCGCCGCCGTCGGCCGCCGGGTGCGGTTCGGGGTGGTCGGGCGGGAGGTGGCCGGACCTGACCCAGGCTGCCCGACCGGGCATGAGGGCCGGGGCCGGGCGTGGGCCTGGCCCCGCCCTCAGGCCCGGTCGGGCGGTCTGCACGCCCCTGAGCCGCTGCGGCGGGACTCCCCGACGCGCACGGTGGGGCGAAGATGCAAGAGCTGTCACGAACCCCGCCCTGCAGGCGGCGGCGCAGCCGGCGCGGTGCCGGTCGGCCCGTCAGGCCGCCTGCGCTGCGGCCAGTTCCTCGGCCCCGTCGACCAAGACCACCACCCGCTCCGCGCTGCCCGGCTCGTTGCGGCGGATCACGACCTGCAGGCGGGGCACAAGCGATCGCAGCTTCTCCTCCACAGGCCAGCGCCGCCCGTCGGCAGCGGCCTGAACAAGCAGCGGGTGGTCGAGCACCGCAGCGGCAGCCGCGGCGTAGGCGGCGCGCAGCTCGTGCCAGCGCTCCGTCTCCTGCGGCGTCCAGGTGCGCCGCTCGACGATCTGCTCCGGGTCCGGGTAGGCGGTCCGGTAGCCGACCTCGACCGTGGCGACGTGGAGGTCGAGGTCGCGGCGGGCACTCATCCGCCGCTCCTCAAGGGCCAGCAGGTCGTCGGGGATGTCGGGCAGGTCGGCCATCGTCAGGTCTCCTCGCGGGTCTTGGTCGTGCTCATCGTCGGCGCCTTCGGGCGCAGGGCGCGGATGGCGCTGCTGGCGGCTCGCCCGGACGGCTCACCAGTCGCCGTAGGGGTCGGCCCTGGTGGTGCCGGCGTCCAGGGTCTGGGTCTCCTCGCGGACCAACTCGGCAATCCAGTCGGCGACGCTGACCGGCAGCAGCACCGTGCGCTGCTCGATGTCGTGCGCGGTGCCGACCGTCACCCACACCTGGTCGAGCGTCGGGTCCGGGCCGACGGCCTTGTCGGCGAACTCGTCCAGCGCGTCGGCGAGGTCGGCTGCGGCGGCCGCGGAGTCGGCGCTCACCAGGCCGCCGGGCCGGCGCCGTCGGGAGGCGCCGGCGCCTGGCGGATCGTGTCCGGGCTGTAGAGGTACCAGCCCCAGTCGAACTTGTCCGGGCCCCACCGCACCAGCACCGTCCACTGCTCCTGGCCCGGTGCCAGACTCCACCGCTCCACCCGGCCGTCCCGCCACCCGCCGTCCAACCGAAGACGCACCCACCGCCACCGCGGGGCCGCGTCCCGGCTCCGCCCCGGCCCTGAGAGCAGCGCGGCCGGCGCCTCCACCCCATCCCCCGGAACCGGGTGCAGGTGGCGGGGCGCGGAGAACGGCGTCGGCGGGGTGATGCTCACCCCACCAGAGTAATCGAACAGGTATTCGCATCGCATAGCCGGCCTGGCCTCTGGCGGAACTCATGTGAGCGGCTCTGCTGTCAGATGCGGCCCCAGCCAGCGAAGGGGCGGCGGGGTTCCCCGCCTTCCGACCTCTAGAAGGAGGACCCCTTGTCCATTTGCCTCATCGCGGGCAGCGCCGGACAGGACGGCGCCCACTGATGGCCCCCAGGCCCGCGAAGGCGCTCGGCGCCGTCGCTGTGGTGACCGCCATGGCCGCTGCCCCCTGGTGGGTCGCGGTGCTCCTCACCGCGGGCGCCGTGCCGCTCGTGCTCGTGTGGCTGGTGGTCCCGCAGGAATCGTCCGACCGGGTGCGCTGGTGGAACGGGTGGCTTGCCCATCGGGAGCAGGGCCGGCTCATCGACCTGCTCAAGCAGCCCCTGGAGGGGCAGGACCGCGATGCGCGGCTGCGCGCCCTCACCGCCGCTGCCGAGCTGGCGCCGATCGAGTCGGCGCCCCTGCCGGGTCCGCGGAAGGAGCCGGGTGGGCGCGCCGCCCGTACGGCGAGCGGGGCCGCAGGCCGGGGCGGGCCGGACCCGGTCGAAGCCGGCCGTCGCCGGGCCGGGGCGGCTCGGCGACGCGTTGCTCACCAGGTGAGCTCGCCCTCGTCCGGACGGCGGCGGGCGGGTATCGGCAGCAGGGCGAGGAGCAGGTAGCGGCAGCGGCGGCCGCGGGGCGGGCGGGCTGCGGCCGCGGCCAGGCCAAGGCCGGCCAGGACGGCGATGTAGCCGATCACGGTGGTGGCCAGTGCCAGTAGCGCGGGTGTCAGGGCATGCAGGAGCACGGAGCGTCCAGGAGTCGGGAGTGGTCGGCGTAGGGGGCGAGGGTGGCCTGCCCCGGATCGGGGCGGGGGCAGGCCGCGGCTCGGTGCGGGCGTGGGTCAGCGGGTGGCGGCGGTGCCGACGGCCAGTTCGCACACCTCCTGGACCAGGGCCGGGTGTGGAAGGGGGATCGTGCCCAGCAGCGGGTCGTGCTCCTCGGTGATGTGCCGGGAGACGTCGGGCAGGGTCTCCACCACCACGGGTGTCGCCGTGCGTTCTCCCCAGCGGTCGGTGGCGAATCCGGTCTCGCGCAGGCGCCGGCTCCAGATGCCGGCGTCGTCGTACTCGCCGCGGCGGGCGTGGTCGAGGAACAGGAAGTACTGCGCGGCGGTCGCCGCCTCACACGGTTCGTCGCCGGTTCCGGCGAGATCGGCGCCGGCCTCGGTCGCGAACTGCCACCAGAAGCGGGCCCCGTCGGCCCGGCCGGTCAGGTAGAGCAGGCAGGCGAAGACCAGTGCCCCGCCGGCCAGCGTGTAGTGCTCCTCGATGAACCGGTTCAGGCTCACCCCGGCCTGGCCGTCGGTGAGCACCACCATGCTCAGCGACTGCAGGTCCCACCACGCCTGCTCCAGGCCCTGCGGGCTGTCGGTGGGCTGGGTCCAGCCGGGCTCGGACGGCGGGCAGTGCTGCGGCGGGACCGTGGGGCGCGAGCACACGCACCCGAAGGCGGCGCCGGAGCGGGCGATCTGGCGCAGGATCAGGCGCTCCTGGGCGTCGTCCGCATCCAGGCGGGCGTACGGGTCGTGGACGCGCAGCCGCTCCAGGAGTTCGTCGAGCCTGGTGGTCTCGTCATTCGTCACTTCTTCTCCCCGGGGTTCGTCGTGTCGTCGTCCGCGTCCTCGCCCAGGCGGGCGGCCAGACGCCGGCGGGCCTGGCTCAGGTGCGAGCGGACGGTGGCGGCCTCTACTCCCATCAGGTCGGCGGCCTCCTCGGTCGTGTAGTCCAGGCAGTGACACAGGGCGACCACGTCGCGCTGACGCTCGGGCAGGCGGCGGATCTCCTCGAACGCGGCCATCCGCATCGTGAGGAGGTCGAACGGGTCGTCCGGCCCCACGTTCGCCGTCTGGAAGGCGGCCATCTCCATCCAGTTCCCGCGCCGGGTCCGCCGGCGGACCTGGTCGAGGATGCGGCGCTTGAGGACCGTCCAGGCATACCCGCGCAGGCTGTCCATCCGGAGCATCTGCCCCCACTTGTCCGCCAGGACGTCGAACGTGGCGTCAACCGCCTCTTCCGCGTCGGCATCCGATCCGAGCTGCAGGTAGGCCACGGTCAGGTACTTCTTGTACACATCGGCGTGGAAGGCGGTGTAGGTCACCTGCCACTCCTGCGACCAGCCCGTGAACGGCACCGGCCCCGGCGGCACACCCAGCTGCGCCGGGCCGGCGAAGTCGTCCTCCTCGGAGGCGGAGTCGGCCCGGGTCACTCGCCCTCCCCGATCCGGCCCGAGGCACCGGCGCGGCGGGCGGCGGCCAGCAGGTCGGCCAGGCCGATCCGTACCCCGGCGCCCAGCAGCCGGCGCAGCACGCGCGCTGCGTCCCGCCCCACCACCCTGGCCGCCACGACCGCTTCCAACACCTGCACGCCTTGATGGGACACGCGCCCCTCCCTATGGAGTGTGTGAACGCCGCCCCCCGGTCCGGCGGGAAGCGCCGCACGCGCTTCCACCTACACAGCGTCCCGGGACGACCGATCGTGCAGAGCAGATCGGAAAATAACTACGGAAAGTTTTCAGATGATCTCAATCAGTTGATCACCAGAAAGACATCTCAACCGGTCAGATACGGTCACCAGCCGCCACACCCCGCCCCGCCCCCGATACTCCCCCGAGGCGGAACGCGCCCCTCCGCGCCCGGCCCGGCCCGGCTGGCCGGCCGAGCCTGCCTGCCTGCCCTTCTCGCTCGACAACCGGTCAGCTCCCGCCCGCCGCGCGGACCGCGGCGGCCACCGTGTGCGCGGCCAGCTCGCTGGCCCGGTGCCACAGCACGGCACCGCTGGCGGAATCGGCCAGCACCTCCGTGCCCGCGGCGGCGAACCACGGGCGGCCCACCTCCCGGTCGGGCCGCTCCACCCACCCCACCACCCGCTGCTCATGAGCGATGAGGTGGACGTGCCGCTGCGCGGCCCAGCTCCACATCTCCCAGCCGGGCCCGATGCTCTCCAGCGGCTGGCTGCTGGTCAGCGGGCCGTATCCGCGCTCGTACGCCGGCACCAGCCCCGCGGCCGGCAGCCACGGCGCAGCGGGGGCGGCCGGCTTGCCCACCACGGCACCGGGCTTGCCCACGACACCACGGGGCTTGCCCACCGTCGGCTTGCCCAGGGCGGCACCGCGCTTGCCCAGCGTGGGTGCGCCCTGTTCAGCGGCGGTTCCGTCAAGTGCGGAGCGCTCCGTATTCAACGGGGTGCCCCCAGCTCCGTTCGCCGGCTCCTGCGGGTCATCAAGGCTGGCGCCGGACCTTGGCGGGGCTTCCGCCACCCTTGGCGGCCTGTCGATATCGGAGCGCTCCGTACTGGGCTGCTCATCACGGTTGGCGCCGGGCGACGCCGCGCCGGCCTGCCCGGGCAGCTCGGCTCTGGGCCCGGAGCGCTTCCCTGTCGACGAGCCGTCAAGGCGTCCGGCGGACCTTGATGGCGACTGCGCCAACCTTGACAGCTCGTCGATATCGGAGCGCTCCGCACTGCCGGTGGGCTCGGCGGCAGCCAGCCGGGCCTCCTCGAGGAGCCGGCCCGCGAAGACGGGCAGCGCCTGCTCCAGCCGCTCCAGCGCCGCGGCCGGATCGCCGTCCCGCTGCTGCAGCGTGGCGACGTAGTGGTAGGCGGCACCGGCGATCGCCTCTGCCAGGGCCAGCACCCGCTGCTGCGGACCGGCGGGCAGCCGGTCGGCCAGCCCCGCCGGCAGCGGCACCAGGCCCAGCACTGCCTCCGCGACCGCTGCGGAGCGCTCCCGTTCAGCAGCCGCCTTGCGGCGGCGCGCCTTCGACTTGCAGGACGCGCTGTCCCGGCAGTACTTCGGCGGCTGCCCCGCACCCGGCCTGCGCTCCAGCGGCTTCCCGCAGACCTCGCACACCAGCCCGGCCGGCGCACCCGCCCCAGCCGAAGGCGTACCCGACACAGTGGGGAGCGCTCCTGAATCCATGAAGATGATCATAAACCGCCCCGTCCCCAGCACCGGGGCGCCCGTGACCGACCCTGCCCCGCAGCTGTTCACCCGTCATGACGATCCCCCATCGCCGACCACGGCCCGCCCCGAACCCGACCTCCAGGAGCCGGACGACGGCCTGACCGCCTCCGAGCGCGACGCCCTCGCCCAGGCCTCGGTCACCGGCCAGCACGCCGCCCACTGGATCCGCTCCCTCGCCGCCCGCCAGCCCGAACCCGGCAACCGGACGGTGCTGGAGCAGTACGCCAGCGCCGTCGAGCAGGTCATGCGGCGCGAGGTCATCCCCGGCAGCGAGGGCCTGCTGGAGCATGAACTGGACTACGCGCTGGACGCCTACGTACTGCTCGGCAGCGCCACCGCCCGGCGCCGCCCGGACCTCACCGCCGCCGAGCGCCTGGCCCTTCTCGCCGTCGGCTTCACCGCCCGCACCGCACCGCGCACCGTCCTGAACGACCTCACCGACCTGGCCGGCTGCCGGGACTCCTCTTCAGCTTCGGCAGCGACACGGAAGAACATGGCGAGCATGTCGGCCGGGAGGACTTCGGCCAACAGGTTGGCCACCCCCATTCCCGCCTGATAGTCGATGGGCAGTTCCTGCCGGAACCGCTCATGCATGAAGTCGCCGAGCCTGTTGCGGAAGTTGATGTAGTCGCTGATGTCATCCATGGAAGTCAGCAAGCCACGGGACGTCTATGCGGGTCGCAGCGGCTCGCTGAGCGGAGCACTAGTCAGATCACCGCATCTTGTGTCCTGGGTAGACGCGATGGGGATTGGGCGGGGGCGGTGCCCATGGACGCGGCCCGCATGTAGTCGCTGCGGGCGGTGGCGTGGCGGGCTTGGGTGGCGATGGCGACTGGGTCCAGCGGGGCACTGGCGGGGCCAGCTCGGCTCGGACGACCTTGCCAGTGTCGGTCGGGTCGCTCCCCCACCGTTCGGTGAGGGCTTCGACCATCAGCAAGCCGCGGCCGGTGACGGCCCGGTCGTCACCGAGGCGGGCCACGGTCTTGGGCAGGGCGCCGCCCTGTTCCTCGACCTCGAAGCCCACCGGGGCGCCGACCGGGTCCAGGCGCAGCAGCGGGGCAGCCGGGCGGGGCCCCGCATGGCGGGTGGCATTGGCGAGCAGTTCGGCCAGGCCGTCCAGCACGGTGTCGGCCGGGCCTCTCCGTTTGCCGTCGCCACCAGCCTGAGCGTGTCCCTGCGTCAACTGATCTATGGCCTAGTAATATTCGGCCTCATGAGCAGCCCTATGGTCAGTCAGAAGCGAGAGAAGCTAATTACTTCTCTCCCGCCCCAGTTGAGACGTCGACTCAAGATCCGTGCATTCGAGCACGGCTTGGACATCCAGGACGCTACCGAGCACGCGATCCGAGCCTGGTACGAGGCATCGGACCGGCCGGAGGTGAACACTGACGGCGCGAAGACCTGGGGCACCTTCCTGGCCGCAGGTGAGCCGGAGAAGTTCAAGACCGCGTGTGCCGATCGCGGCGTCACCTACGTGCAGGGCCTGGCCCAGGCCCTGACACTGTGGCTGGAGAACCACCCTTCCCCGAGCGCTCCCCTGGTGGCGCAGCCCGTCGTGCGGGTCATAGTGGCCAATCAGAAGGGCGGGGTCGGCAAGACTTTCATCTCTTCAGGCATCGCCCAGGCACTGGCCGAGTCCGGCCGCAGGGTGCTCCTGGTGGATTACGACCCCCAAGGGCACCTGACCGCCGAGCTCGGCTTCGAAGAGCTCATGTACGAAGACGGCGTTGAGACGCTGATGATGCACATGGACGGCACGGCCAGGGGCGACATAAGGGACTTGCTCGTCGCCGTGGACGGCGAACGCTTCGGCGAGCGGCTCCACCTGCTTCCCGCCTCGGATGATGCCTTCCTCCGTGATGTTGCGCTGTCCAAGGTCAGCTTCAGCGAGGCGGCGCTCGAACGGGCTCTGGAGAAGCTGGAGGCCGACTACGACGTGATCATCATCGACGGCCCGCCAAGTCTGGGGCTGAACATGGACACCGCCCTGTACTACGTCCGCCGCCGGGACGGCGAGCTGGCCGACCGGTCCGGGGTCATCACGCCGGTCTGGGCGAACAGAGCCTCGCACCGCGCCTTCCGACTCCTGAAGTCGCAGATGGACGACCTGTGCCGCAAGGGCCGTATCCAGGTCGACTACCTCGGGCTGATCATCAACGCCTACGACAGCCGGCGCGGCAAGCTCGTAAAGGAGAACAAGGACCAGTGGGAGAAGAGCAGCTCTCCCGCGGTCCTGGCGGTCATCGGCGACCTCAAAGAAGGCCGAGAGGCAGCAGACGGCGAGATCCCTCTGCTCGAGTACGCACCCGACAGCGAACACGCGCAGGTCATGCGCGACCTGGCTAAGGAGCTCGCGGTATGACGCCGCCCCAGTCGCGAATCACTCGCGGTTTCAGCCTTGGCGACGACGGCCAGGACGACGCTCCCGCCCCCCGGCGTCCGCGCACCCGGCAACAGATCATCTCCGGCGAAGGCCGCCGCCCCCCAGCCGCAGTCGCGTTGAAGCTCCTCGCACACAACCCGTTCAACCCCCGCGATGAACTCACCGACCTCGAGGAGACCGCCGAGTCGCTGAGGCAGAAGGGGCAGCTCCAGCCCGCTGCTGTCGTCCGGCGGGCAGCGTTCCTCGCCGTGCATCCCGGAACTGAGGAAGCCCTGGGCGAGGAGGCCGAGTACGTCGTCATCGACGGGAACCGCCGCTTGGGCGCGGCTCCTCTCGCGGGGCTCGAGGAACTGCGGATCGACGTCAACGACGACCTGGCAGCGAGTGCCGCAGACCTCCTCGAGGGCGCGCTGGTCGCCAACATCCACCGGGTGGACGTGCCTCCGCTGGATCAGGCCAAGGCAATCCAGGAGCTGGTGAAGACCCACGGATCGCAGGGCCAGGTGGCCAAGCGCCTCGGGAAGACCCCGGCCTGGGTTTCGCAGCGGCTCGCACTCTTGGAGCTCACCCCCGAACTGCAGGAAAAGGTGGAGACCGGCGAACTGAAGGTGGAGCCGGCGCGCCGCATCGGCCGCCTGCCCAAGGCGGAGCAGGCCACGGCCGCGGCCGAGACCATTAACGCCGTTAACACCCCCCGCCAGCGCTCTGCACGACGGGAGGGGAGTGGGAGGCGACCCGCTCCGACTGTTAACGCCGTTAATACCTCCGGCGTAGGCATCCGTCCGGAGGCGGTCGAGGGCTCCGGCGTTAACGCCGTTAATACCCCGGAGGCCATGGCGCCGCAGCAGATCATGGTCCCGATGGCCTCGCCGACGGCAATCGTCGACGCCCTGGTGGCCCACCTGTCTCCGGAAACCCTGACGGCTGTCGCGGAGCTGTTGCTTGACCGTGTCGGGGCTGTTCAAGCCGCGTCCTGACGCTCAACCAGCGGCCGTACGGAGGGCCGATGCCCGCCAGATTCACTGGGACGGGCCCTCTGCGAGGATGCAGGCGATTTAAAGCCCAACTGGCAGCCGGTCAGGACGCCCCGGGGCCGGGGCAGTCGAATAGCTACCGTCAAGGCGAGGTAAGAAATTCTGACCTCGCCCAGAACACAGAAGGGCCCGCTCCTCCCCGCTGTCGAAGGCGGGAGGAGCGGGCCCTTCGTTCGAGGTCCGCGGGGGTGGCAGTGGTCAGGCTGCCGGGGCCAGGCCCCGGGGGGATAGGGATGTGGCGGGCCAGATGGTGCGGCAGGAGCGGCACTCGTGGCCGAGCGGTCCGGGGGCGCCGAGGGCGCGCATCTCGATCCGCATGTAGTGGGCGGTGTTGGTCAGGCGGGAGCAGTCGGGGCAGCGGCTGGGGGCGGCCAGGAGCTCGACGTCGCCCAGGCCGGTGATGTCGAGCAGGGTGACCGGTCGGGCGCCGGCCTCGTCGGGAGCGGTGAACTCGAAGGTCCAGCCGCCGCCTTCGCCGTCCTCGTCCACCGGTCGCTGGGTGAGGGTTCCCCACTCGTGGGTGATGCGCGGGAGCTCACCGACGATCGGCCGGTAGCGCTCGAGGCGCTCGGTGCGCAGGAGGCGGTTGGCGGCGGCGGTCATGCGGCGGGTGTCGTGGTGGCCGAGGGCGAGGTAGGCATCGCCGTCCTCGTCGCAGCAGGCGATGGTCAGGCCGTAGAGGGTGGTGAAGCCGGTGGGGACGGTCGTGTCCGTCATGGCGGTGGTCCTCCTGGTGGTCAGTTGGCGTGCCGGCGCAGGTGGCTGCTGACCTCGGGGGTGACGAGGAGCTTGAGGTAGTTGCTGACCGTCTCGCTGCAGGCGGAGCAGGTGGCGGCGTAGCCGGTGCGGCCGGTGCAGTCGCTGGTCGGGTCCTTGGGGTGGCCGGTGCGCTGGTTGACCTGGTGGGTGCAGGGGGTGCCGTCGGCGTGGACGGGGGTGATGGGCATGGTGATGCGGGCCATCGGACGGGGTTCCTTCCGGTTAGGCGGCGAGGGTGTGGGTGGGGGTGGTCTGGCGGCGGCCGCGGCGGCCGCGGCCCTTGTCGGCGTACATCGCCTGGTCGGCGGCGTGCAGGAGCGCCGACAGGCCGAGGTCGGGGTGGTCGGTGGTGCGGGCGGCGGTGCCGATGGAGGCACCGACGGCGAGGACCTGGCCGTCGTGCTCGACGGGCTGCTCGAGCAGGGCGCGGAGCTTGGCGATCCGCTCGGGCAGGTCGGCGGGGTCGGTGTCGAGAACGACAGCGAACTCGTCGCCGCCGAGCCGGCCGCACGCAGCGCCGGGCCCGGCCCAGTCGGCGAGGCGGCTGCCGACGGCGGTCAGGACCGCGTCGCCGACCTGGTGGCCGTAGGTGTCGTTGACCGCCTTGAAGTCGACCAGGTCCACCATCAGCGCGGCGGGCGCCGCCGCTGTGGTGAGCAGCTGCTCGGCGGTGGCGGTGAAGGCGGCGCGGGTGGGCAGGCCGGTGAGCGGGTCGCGGCGCGCGGTCTCCAGGCGCCGGGCGAGGTCGTCGCGTTCGGCGAGCAGCGCCAGGGCGGCGGGCAGCAGGGCGGCGACGTCGCGGTGCAGGATCCAGGCGGCGTCGATCGCCGGGTCGGAGTCCGGACCGGGGCCGAGAGCGTGCCGGTAGCGGGCCAGGCTGGCCTGGGTGCGGGCTATCGCCCCGGGCAGGTCGGCGGTGATGGTGCCGGGCATGGCGGTACTCCCCTCAATGGCGGGCGGTCAAGGCTGCTTGGGCTGCAGGGCGATGAGGCGGCCGACGCGGACCTGGTGGTGGCCGGCCCAGCCGCGGTGCGGGTGGTCCGGGTCGACGGCGAGCACCACGTGCTGCTCGGTGGCGAGCGTCCAGGCCGCCCAGGGCAGGTCGATCACATGCGGGCTGGAGGCGTTGACGCGGGTCGCGGCGGCGATGCGCAGCAGGAACAACGCCATCCGCTGGCTGTAGGCGGCGGGGGACTCGCTCCTGCTGCGGGCCGGGTTGGAGGCGCTGGCGTAGTCGCCGAGCGGCCGGGTCGCGGTGCCGAGCGGGCCGTACGGCCGCTGCTGATGCAGGCCCCAAGCGGGGTCGAGCAGGTCGGCCTCGGGCGGGCAGTAGCCGATCACGGCCTCGCTGCCGCCGCCGGCGAGGGGCCGGGAGGTGTAGAGGAGGGCGTAAGCGCCCCAGTCAGGGCCGGCGCCGCCACCGGTGCGGGACAGGGTGACCTGCCCCGCACCGGTGACGTAGCCCGGCCCAGCGGTCGGGCGGCCGGCCATGCTCAGCCGGCGAGCGTGTCAGGGTGCGCGGCATACCAGTCGCGCAGCACCGCCTGGGGGATGGAACCGCGGCCCGCGACCAGGCGGCCGTTCTGGTTGGCCCAGGCGCGGATGATGTCGCGGGTGGCCTTGTCGGCGGGCTGCGCCAACTCGGACCCGCCGGACGCGGCGGCCGGAGCCGCGGTGGTGGACTTGCCGGACTTCGCCTCACGCAGCGCCTGCTCCGCTTTCGCCAGCTGCGCCCTGAGGTTGGCGACCTTGGCCTCGTAGGAGGCCACGGCCTGGTCGGCGGTGCGCTGCGCGGTGAGCTTCTCCAGCGCCTGGCGGGCCTGGTCGGCCAGGCGCTGGACCTTGGCCTGCGGGTGCTGCGCGGCCCAGGCGAGGAGCTCGTCCACGGCGGTGCCGAACGCCGAGTCCGGCCCGGCCTCGGTCTGTTCGGCGGTGAGGGCCTGCAGCTCGTCCTCGGTCAGGCCGGTGGCGGCGAGAATCTTGAGCGGGCTGTCGCCCTTGGCGCGCATGGCCAGGGCGACCTCGCGGGTCACCGGGTCCACGGCCGCCAGGACGTCGGCCTGCTCGCCGGTGGTGGTGAGGGTGTCGGACACGGTGGTACCTCCGTGGGTCTGGTCGGGACGACCGGCGGTCCCGGCCTGGGTGGCGAGGTGCGGTGCGAGCCGGGCGAGGTCGTCCTCGCCGTGGGGCAGGCCGAGCGCGCCGAGGAGCAGGACCAGGTCGTGCTCGTCGCGGGCACTTCGGGCGGCGTGTACGGCGGCGTCGGCGTCCTGCTCGGTCGTGGTGGGGGAGCAGTCGAGGGACTCGGCCGCGGACCGGATGGCCGCCAAGCCGGCGGTGTCGGACGGCATCGCGGTCAGCCGACGGCAGTAGTGGGTGCGGTGAGGAAGCGGACGTCCCAGGACGCCAGCACGTACAGCTCCAGGACCTCCAGGAGCAGCTCGTCGATCTCGGCGTCGTCCCCGGCGTCCGCGTCGGAGACGTAGACGCACGGCGGCTCGCTCAGGCGCAGGTGGACCGCCAGGCGGCGGGCGGGCGCGTCGTCGATGTCCACCTCCGGGCGCAGCTCCCAGATCTGTCCGGGGGCGGCCAGGACCAGGGGGTCGCCGTCGGTGGCACGCTCGCACGCCAGCCGCAGCGCGACGTCCCCGGGCAGCAGGTCGTCGCGCTGCAGGCCGGTGGCGATGCGGCGGATGACGGTGGCGGCCAGGTGCGGGCCTAGGATCAGGTCCAGCGGCACGGCCTGGCCGTGGTCGTCGGTGCTCATGCTGCTGTGGTCTCCTTCGGGCTCGGCGTGCTGGTGGTGGGGCGGCGGAGGGCGGCGAGGAGTTCGGCGCGGTGCTCGGCCGCGCGCGGGTCGGGCATCACGGCGGCGCCGAGGGCCCGGGCCGGGGCGGTTCGGCGGCGGGCCGGCCGGAGGGCGGGGCACTGGGGGACGAGCTCGGCGGCCAGGCGCCGGTCCAGCTCGTCCGGGAGCTGCTGACCGGTCACCGGGTGCCGGCCTTCGGGGCGCGGGGCAGGACCGGGGCCAGCAAGAGCCGGTGGAGCCAGGAGACGTCGTCGCTGGCGTGGGTGGCCGGCAGGCCGCAGCTCCAGCAGTCGGCCTCCGGGCCGGACCAGGCCGTGGAGCAGGAGGCGCAGGCGTAGCGGGCCCGGTGCGGGCGCGGGGCCAGGTGTCCGATCGAGCGGATCACAGACGCCGCCAGGCGGCGCTGGTCCGGGGACGGGGTGCGGGGAAGAGCGGGACGGGGCAGGAGCGCGGTCGCCATACTGAGCTGTCCTTCGGTCTCGTGTCGGAGGGAGCGCCCGGGTGCGGCCGGTCGGCTGTGAGAGGTCGTGGCCGGCCGTGCCCGGGAGCGGCCGAGGCCCGCCCGACGTGGTCGCCGGGCGGGCCTCGGTGCTGCTGCTGGTGGTGGGTCAGAACGGGCAGTCGTCGGTGACGGTCTTCGCGATGCTGTCCCAGGGGTCCTCGTCGGTCGGCGGGAGCGGCTGGGGCGGGGTGGTGCCGAGGCAGAGGTGCCGGTAGCCGCCCTCGAAGGTGAAGCCGCTGCCGCCGCACTCGCACGTCTCGCCGTGGACGTAGTGGTGACGGCCGACCGGGCAGTCGACGGGCTCCTGGTGGACCGGCACGTAGATGCCGTCGCCCTGGTCGTCCCAGGTCATGATCTCCATGACCTCGCCGGTGCCGCCGCACCCGCCGACGCAATCGGCGTCGTGTGGCTCGTCCGGGCACGGCGAGCCGTCCTGCTCGTAGTCCCTCTCGCCGAGCGCGGCGGCGGCCTGGCGCAGCAGCCGCTCGGCCTCGCGCAACCGGTCGGCCGGCTCCCACTGGCTCGCCGCGTCCAGGTCGGTGCTCAGGTCGCGGACCAGGTCCGAAAGGAAGAAGCAGGGGGCCTGCTCGCGCAGCGCGTCCAGCACCTCGGTCGGATCCGACCAGGTGCCGGAGGCGAGCCAGTCGTGCAGCTGCTCCACCCCGCCGCTGAACACGCGCGGGCCGTACGGTCCCAGGTCCTTCTGGCTGATCGGCTCGGTCGCCTCCAGGAACGGGGCGGGGGCGGGGGCCGCGGGGGCCTTGGTGCTGCGGCGCAGGCCCAGGGCGAGGCCGGTGGTGGCCAGCACGGTGACCGTGCAGGCCGCGGTCAGCAGGGTGGTGCGCATGGTTCGTCCTCCGGTGGCTGGTGGGCGGGTTGTCGGGTGGTCAGGTCCAGACGCCGGTGGGGTCGTCGCTCATCCCGGTGTCGTCGCCGACCCGGATCTCCTCGACGTGGGCGAAGCCCTCGCCGAGCAGCTGCTCGGCGGTGGGCAGGAGGCGGTGCTGCTCGACCAGGACGTGGTCGGGCACGACACGGTCCCGGGCGGCGTTGCGCTCCCGGCACAGCTGGAGCGGGGCGGTGAACAGCAGCGCGGCGGCCGGGCGCTGCCAGTAGCGGGCGCGGGCGAGCAGGCCGGCGCGCACGTGCGGCATCAAGTCGGTGTTGTCCACAACCGTGGTCAGGTTGCGGGACAGGCGGGCGTCCAGCAGGAGCGTTTGGACCTGGTCCGCGACGGGGGTAGCGGACTGGTCGGCCTCGGTGTCGGTGGCCATCGCCCGATAGGAGTCGAGGTTGAGGCGCCAGCTGCCCGGCCAGTGCTTGGTGGCGTAGGTGGTCTTGCCGGCACCGCTGCCGCCGATCAGGACGATCAGGGTCCCGGGCTCGTAGTTCACGGTTGGTGTCCTCCTGGGAATGGGGCCGGCCCGGACACAGGTCACGTCCGGGCCGGCGGCTGGCGGAAGGTCAGGCGAGCTGCTGGGCGGCGGCGTTGACCAGGCCCGAGGCCGCCCCGGTGGCCTTCGTGCGGGCGTCGTCGAGCGCGGCCTGGTCGGCGGCGCCGCGCATCGCGTAGGTGGCCCGCTCGGCGGCGGTGGCCGCGCCGGCCAGATCGGGCGCGAGGATCGACAGGGTCACCAGCGGCGCGGTGATCTCCGCCCGGGTGCGGTGGCTCTCGGAGCGGGCCTCGGCGACCAGGCCCTCGTCGGCACCGGTCAGGCGCAGCCGCTCGCGGATGTACATCGAGCGGCGGTGCGCGGCCAAGGCGGCCATCAGGGCGGTGACGGCCTGGACCAGCTCGCGCCGCCGCTCCTGGGTGGCGCCGGCCTTCCGGTCGGTGCGGGCGGCCCACTGCTGCAGCAGCGCGGTGCCGAGCGTGCCGATGAGGGTGCCGCCGATCCGACCAGCGCCAGTGCGAGCTCGCCGGCCATCAGCAGGCCTCGCTGCGGGGGGCGTCCGCGCAATCCTGCGCCTGGCCGAGGTGGCGGGCCGCGAAGGCGAGCAGCTGCTGGTGCTCGCCGGCCGCCGCGGGGACGGCCCGCAGGTACTGGCCCGCCGCGAGGAGGTGCTGGCCGGCCTCGTGGAGCCGGGTGTCCAGGAGCAGGTGGGCGGTGTCGCGGACCAGCGCGGTGAACGCCGCCGGGGTGAGGGTGGTGCGCTCGTCGGTCGCGGCCAGGTCGACCAGCGCCGTGGCGTGGCGGCCGATCATCATCTCCATGGTCACCAGGTCGCTGTCCTGTGGCGGCAGCGCCTGCGCGGGGGCCGGGGCGAGGTCGTTGCAGTAGATCTCCACCAGGTCGCGGCCGGGCGCGTTGATCCGGCCGGTGACGGCAACCGGCTGCCCGACCTGGACGACGTCGCGCTCACGCAGCGGCATCCAGGTGCGCGGGAAGACGCGGACGTCGATCTGCCCGGTGGTGTCGGTGAGCGTGAGGGTGGCCCACTGGTTGCCGGCTCGGTTGGCGTGCCGACGGGAGTGGGTGATGGTTCCGACCAGCCGGACCTCCCCCTCGGTGCTGCCCGAGGTACGCAGGTCGGCGATGGTCGGACGGGTCGGCGTCTGCGGTGGGCGGACGGCCTGAGCGATGATCATGTGGTCCTCCGAGGCGGTCTTCGGTGTCGGCCGGGTGGCCGCGCCGCGCACCAGGGCGCCCCGCCGGCCCGGCTGGCGGCCGGGGGCGGGGCGCGAACTGGTGGGCAGCGTGAGCACCGGGCACAGGCCAACTGGCCACGTGGTAGCGGTGGTCTTCAGGAGGCGTTACCGGGGCGGTTGCGCAGGTGCTCGTGCCAGCTCCCGGGCTGGACGCCGTCGCGTTCTGCGACGAACAGCGCGACGTTGGCCACCAGGACGTCGGCCACGTTCGGCTTGTGGCCGGCCTCCACCTGGTCCAGCACGGTGTCGACGGCAGCCGCGACCCGCCTGGCAGTCGCGGTCTGCTCGACGGATTCCTTACCGTTCATCGGGTTCTCCTTCGGTCGTTGGTCCCGGCCGGGTGGCCGCGCCGCGCACCAGGGCGCCCCGCCGACCCGGCTGGCGGCCGGGGGCGGGGCGCGAACTGGTGGGCAGCGTCAGCGCCCGGCGGCGGGTCCGGCGGCCGGTTCTCCGCGCAGGGCGGTGGCGAGGATGGCGGCGTGGTCGAACGCCAGCTGCTCCGGGAGGCCGTCGAACGGCCACCAGCAGGCATTGCGGGCGTCGTCTCCGGCGGTGATCGGGGTGTCGTCCGGGACAACGGCGAGGTAGGCGACGGTGACGTACCGGCCGCGGGGGTCGCGGCCGGGGGTGTCCCAGGCGCCGAGCTGGAGCAGTTCCGCGGCGTCCACGCGCACGCCGGTTTCCTCGGCCAGCTCCCGGGCTGCTGCCTGGCGGCTCGTCTCGCCGGCGTCGACATGGCCGCCGGGCAGCGCCCAGGCACCGTCGAAGGGCGGCCAGCCCCGCTCGATCAGCAGGACGCGGCCGTCCGGCGTGGTGGCGACCACGTCGGCGGTGAACCGGATCGACTCGAAGACTTCGGTCATCTCAACTTCTCCTGAAAGGTGTGCGGTGGGTCCGGCCGGGTGGCCGCGCCGCGCACCGGGCCCCGTCCCGGCGCCGGCTGGTGGCCGGGTCGGTGCGGGGTCCGGTGGGCAGCGTGATCACCCGGTTCGGGTCAGCGGGCCAGGACGAGGGCGGCGGCGGCTTCCCATCCGTGGTGCCAGGCCTGGTCGAGCTCGAAAGATCCACAGATCGGGGTGAGGCGCTCGTAGAAGGCGCCCTTGCCGGTGGCCTTGGCCAGGCGGGCCAGGGGAAGTCGCCTGTCCGCGACGTAGTGGGTGGCGAAGGAGACGGCCAGGGCGGCGGCGACGCGGCCGGGCTTGAGGCGCAGGCCCAGGACGCGCGAGCCGACCAGGAGGGCGGCGGCCTGGGTGGCGGTGTAGGTCGCGCAGTGGTGGAGGCAGGCGAGCTGGCCCTCGCGGGTGCCGTGCACGGTCTGGGTGCCGGCCTTCTCGTCGCGGTCGATGACGGGGTTGGTGTCGGTGGCGCCCTTGATCCGGGCGCAGGTGTCGGTCTGGACCCACATGTCGCCGATCGCGGCGGCGGCGTGCAGGAGGGCGTAGCCGGTGGCGAAGTTGGCGGCGCGGTCGGTGGCGGTCATCTGGTTCTCCGTTCGTTGCTGGTGGTGTCCGGCCGGGTGGCCGCGCCGCTCACCAGGGCGCCCCGCCCCCGGCCGGGGTGGCCGGGGGCGGGGCGCGAACTGGTGGGCAGCGTCAGTGCCCGGATCGGGTCAGCTGGCGAGGTGCCACAGGAAGAGGGCGACCAGGCCGAGGAGGACGAGCAGGAGCCGGGGGTCGATGCCGCGGGAGCCTTCGAGTTCCTTGATCTCGGCGTAGATGGTGTTGACCTCCTTGGTCATGCCGTCGTGGGCGGCGGTGCCGGGCGGCAGGTTGCCCAGGACGGCGGCGCGTTCGGCCATGAGGGCGCGCAGTTCGGTGAGGCGGGCGTCGCGGGATATGGCCCAGGTCATCGGGGGGGGTTCCTCTCGGGTCCGGTCGGTGCGGGGGAGTCGGTGGTGCGGGCCGGGGCCGCGCGGCTGGCGGCCCCGGCGGGGGTGTCGGTGGGTCAGTTCTGGTCGTCGCCGCCGTTGGTGAGGCGGCGGCCGTTGATGTCGACCTGCAGGCGCTGGACGTCCACGACCACGGGCGCCGGGATCGGGGCCGGGGCGGGCTGGGCGGGAGCGGGGGCGGGCTGGTTGACGACGGTGAGGTGGGTGGTGATCCAGCTGCCGGTCAGGGCCAGGGCGGCGAGCGCGGCCCAGGCGAGGGCGGCCAGGCCGGCGGCGACCGGGCGGGCCTGGGTGTCGGTGCCGGACCAGACCATGGCGACGGTCAGCGTGCCGAAGACCAACGCGCCCAGCTGGACGCCGACGGTGGCGCCCTGGCGCAGGGCCCGGATCAGGATGAATACGCCGGCCACGGCCCAGGCGGTGTAAAGGGTTCGGGGCCCGGCCGCCAGCCCGGTGCTGTGCTGGGCGAGGTACCGGTGGATCGGGGTGTTGATCGTGCTCCACAGCCGCTGCGCCGGGATGGTGGAGTGCTCGGGCTGGATGATCCACCGCAGGGCGTGCAGCACGTAGGGGCCGAGGCTGAGGACCAGCACGGTCAGGATGGTCAGCGAGAAGAGCGCGAGCACGGCGGCCGCGCGCCAGTCCAGCTCGTCGTAGGCGGCGCGCAGCCGGTTGGGGTGCGGGGTGTTCCAGGTCAGGCCGGGCTCCTCGGTGTCGGGCTGCTGGGCGGCGGTGAAGCACTGCTGGGACATCGGGCTGGCTCCTTGTCAGGACGAACTGGCCGACGGCGGGTCGGCACGAAACGGCTGGGCGGTCAGGAAGTGGTGGCGGTGAGGGCGGCGAGCTGGTCGCGCTCGGCGTCGGTCAGCTCGGAGCAGGGCAGGCAGCTGCCGAGGGTCTTGAGCGGCAGGCAGATCGGATAGCGGGTACGGCAGACCGGACAGGTCTGGCGGGCGGCCATCGCCCGGTCCAGGGCGGCGGCCCGGCCCGGGGTCATGGCCCGCACCGGCAGGGCCTGGTCGACGCGGAACAGGAAGCCGACGCGCTTGCCGCGCCGGCACACCACCTGGGCGACGACGTCCTGGCCGCCCGGGCGAAGGCCCATCGCGCGCAGCTGGCGCCGGGTGGCCAGGACCGTCCTGGCCGGGCCCTTGCGCCAGGAGTAGGTCGGCGTGCCGCCGTGCTTCTCGCCGGTCGGGTCGAGGTCGGATGCGCGCACTGGCCGGCCCGCCGGATCAGTCGCGCTTGTCGATGCAGGGCTTGCAGTTCAGCGACTGCGGCTCCTCGCTCTCCCAGTCGCCGTAGTAGAGGTGGCGGGAGCAGAAGTAGCCGCCGCAGCCGTCCTCGGGAGTGCCGGGCCAGGAGCCGCACAGCTGGTCCAGGCCGCGGTCGATTTGCTCGGTGCAGCCGTCCTGCTCGCAGACGGCCTCGACGGCGTAGCCGGCCTCGATCTCGATGCCGTCGTGGCGGGTGACGGTGTAGTGGGCGTAGCCCATCGGGTCCTCCAGGGCGGTCGGGTTGCGGCCGGTCGGCCGGCTCCGTCCCCGAACGCGCGCCGCCCACCCGGCCAGTGACGGCGGGGTGGGCGGGAGACAGGCTCGGGGGCGAGGCCGGTCGGCCGGTCAGCGGCTGAGCCGCAGGTCCTCGGCGGCGATGGCGGCGACGTCAATCGAGCCGGCGGCCTTGGCCAGGAACACGCCCTGGTTGTCGGGGTCGGAGCTCAGCGCGTCGCCGAGGTAGCGGGCGGCCAGCTCCAGTTCCTCGGCCCAGTCCTGGTAGGGGGCGTAGGTCGAGGTGTTGTCGGCGGCTTCCCCGACGAGCCGGGTGAACTGCTCGGGCGTGATGCCCTCGGCCGGCAGGCCGGTCGGGTCGTCGAGGTGGTAGCTGGCAAGGTAGGCGATGTCGGCACCGAAGCGACCGATCAGGTTCTCGAACGTGGCGGTGGTGGTCATGGTGGTGTTGCCCTTCTGTCTGGTTCGGCCGGTCGGCCGGCCCCGTCCCCGGACACGGCGCCGCCCACCCGGCCAGTAGCGGCTGGGTGGGCGGCGTGCGGGCCGGGGGCGAGACCGGTCGACCGGTCAGCAGTCGGTGTCGCGGCGGTGGGCGGCGAGCCAGGCGCCGGCGGCGGAGAGCGTCTGGCCGCCGTCCAGCGTGTTCAGGGGCGCGGTGTCGATGTCGTGCATGATCTCTGCCGGGTCCAGCACGCGCAGGTAGGCGAGCGGGACGCCGGTGATCTGCTCCTGGGTGCGCAGGTCCAGCAGGGACGAGCGGCCGGCGGTGAGGTAGTCGGCGGGGTGGTCGATGACGCGGCAGGCCCGGGTGTGGTCGCTGTGCCCGGCGAGGTAGCGGTCGACATCGCGGTACAGCACGTAGGTGCCCAGCGGCAGCGCCGGCCCCAGGTCGCTGGGAGCGGGGTTGGTCAGGTCGATGCGGAAGGGCTCGGCCATGGTCGGGGTCTCCTGGGTCTTGGTCGTGGTGTCGGCCGGTCGGCCGGCCCCGTCCCCGGACACGGCGCCGCCCACCCGGCCAGTGGCGGCTGGGTGGGCGGCGTGCGGGCCGGGGGCGAGACCGGTCGGCCGGATCAGGAACCGCTCGCGGCGGCGCGGAGCCGGTCGGCTTCGGCGGCGGCGGCTTCCTGGAGGTGCCGGACGAGAGGGCCTGCGGTGCACCAGACCGGTTCGCGGTCCGGATCGGGCGCCGGCGGCTCTTCGCCGGCGGGCAGGTAGACGCTGGGCAGGTCGTCGTCCTCCCACAGCGGGGCGGGGCGGCGGTTGAGGAACTGGCGCAGGCGGGCGAGTCGCTGTCGCAAGGGGTCTCCTTCGGTCGGTTGGCTCAGCCGTTGTGGTTGGTGATGGAGCCGCGCCACCCGGCGCTCTGCTTGCCGATGTTGGTCTGGTGGGTGCGGTGGACCAGGGCCAGGACAGTGCCGGTCGCGGTGGCCCCGTCGCCGGTGGCCGTGGCGGAGGCGCCGTTGCCGCTGGTGGCGCCGGAGGTGACGGCGCGCAGCTTGCCGATCAGCGCGGCCACGCCGATGACGACGGCGCCGACCAGGACGGCGGCGTACTTGAGAACCTCGCCGAGCTTGTCGGCGTGCGGGGCGACCTCGGCGACGGCGGCGCCGATCACCCACACCGCGCCGCTGGCCGCGAGCGCCGTGACGGAGCCGACGAGCAGGTACTGGCGTACCGCCAGCGGCATGCCCTGCTCGGCCACCGGCTGCGCCGGGGCGGCGGGCTGCGGGGCCGGCTGCGGGTGCGCGGCGGCCGCGATGGCGAGCGGGTTGTGGACCGGCACCGCGACGGCCTCGCCGCCCACGATCGCGGGCACGAACTCGGGGCCACCGGGCGCGGGGCGCAGCGGGACGGCGAGGATCTGGCCGTCGAGGATGACCGGGGTGTAGCCGGTCTCCAGGATGTTGATCTGGGGGTCCGCCGCCCGGTCGGCGGCGGTGTGCGAGGCGTTGGCGGGGATGTTCACCGGGGGCTCCTTCAACGGGTGTGGCGGGGCGGGGAAGCGGGGTGTGGGGGGCGGCTCGGCGCCTTCCAGGGCCGCCGGGCCCGGCCCGGGTGGCGGGGCGGTCCGGCGGCCCCAGGAGAGGCCGGGAGACAGGCGTGTGAGGCCGGGTCAGCGGGCGGCGGGCGCCCAGGTGCGGAACGCCCGGGCGGGGGCGGCCGCGTGCGGGGCCAGGGTTCCCTGGCCCGGCGCGGACCGGACGGTGAGGTGGATCCGGGTGGCCCGGGTCAGGCGGTGGTTCAGCGCGGCGCCGTCGATCAGCCGCACCGACCAGGTCGCCACCCGCAGCCCGACGCCGGCGCTGCGGCCCATCACACAGATGGCGTGGGCCAGGCGCGCGATCTCCTCGTCGGCGGCGATCTCCGGCCAGTCGGTCAGGGTCAGGGTGATCAGCGGCCGCTGCGGGGTGGGCGCGTAGGGCAGCTCGGGGTCGGTGCTGGAGCGGCGCCGGCCGATGGTGTCGAAGACGTCGCCGAGCATCTCCAGGGCCTGGCCGCGCTCGGTGGCGGTGCGGACGCCGTGGTCGGCCGGGCCGGCGGTGCCGAAGCCGTGGGCAACGGCGCGGCCGTCGATGAGGCGGGACTCGATCAGGGGCGTGGTCGCCTCGGCGGCGGCCACGTGGTCGAGCAGGGTGCTGGTGCCGGAGCCGGTGGGCGCGGCGATCAGGGAGTGGGCGGCGCCGTACCGGTTCCACAGCGGCAGCAGCGCGGGGGTGCCGTCGGTGTGGCGGCCGATCGCGACGGTGCCGGAGGCGGTGTCGATGAGCTGGTCGGCCGGCGGCCGGGGCGCCGGGGTGGCCAGGAGAGCGGCCTCCTCGTGCTGGAGGGTCAGGTCGGCGTAGCGCTGGGTGGCGTGGGTGGAGGTCAAGGCAGGGATTCCCTTCGAGACGGGCCGTGCCCGCCGCCCGAGTGGTGGGCGGCGGGCACGGTGCGGTGACGGATGCGGTGACGGCGGATCAGGGGTTGGTGCGGCCGACGCGCAGCAGCGCGGTGCGGGCGGCGTCGCCGGCCGGGCCGGCAGCGGCCAGCAGGTACGGGGCCTCGTCGATGACGACGACCGGCTGCCCGCTGCCCCGGGCCGTGCCGCGCAGGGCGACGAGCGCCTGGGCGATCATCAGACTGGCCGTGGCGTCGGCGTACCGGTCGTCTCGACCGGCGGCGGGCAGTGCGGGTGCGGCGGGCTTGCTCTCCCCGGTGACGGCGCCCGAGGCGCGGGCCGCCGCCTCGGCCTCGAGGATCAGGCGCAGGCTGGTCTTGCCGCTGGTGGGGGTGCCGGTGATGAGCGGGTGGCGGATGTCCATGGCGTGGTCCTCTCGGAGTGCATGGGCCCGCCGCCCCGGGGTCGGGGCGGCGGGCAGGGTGGGCGGGTCAGGCGGCGGCCAGGGCGGTCAGGGAGCCCCAGGCGCCGTGGCCGAGGTCGATGACCTCGCCCTTCTCGGCGGCGCGCTTGAGGGTGGAGGAGACCGTGGACAGCGGCATCTTGAGCTGGGCGGCGATGATGCCGGTGGTGGCCTGCTCCTCGCGCTCGAGGAACGCGAGGATCGCCTTCTTCTTGTCACCGCGGGCCGGGGTGCTGCCGGTGGTGACCGTGGTGGTGACCAGCTGGTCGAAGGAGACGGCGGGGGCGGACAGCTTGTCGAAGGACACCTTCGCCGCAGCGACGGTGCCGGCGCCGCTGCCCTTCTTCTGCGGCTTGCCCTTCCCGGCCGGCTTGGCGTCGGCGGTCTCCTCCTGCGGCTCGTCGGTGACGCCCGGTACGGCCGGGAGCTCGCCGCGCCGGCGGGCCGCCAGGCGGTCGCGCCACTCGGTGTACAGCGGGCCGATCTCCTCGGCGGCCTCGGCGGAGACGACCGCCGGGGTGCCGCGCTTGGCCCACCGGGTGGCGATCCCCGACCGCTCGGGGGACCAGCCGCGGAACATCGCGGCCCGCTCCTCGACGCCCTTGAGGTAGCCCATGCCGGAGGTCGGCACCCCGGGCTCGTCGGGCCACACCGCCGGGATGTCGTTCGGGTCGGCCGGGAGGTTGATCACGTACCCGGCGGAACGCTCCGTCGTCCGGAAGGCGATGTTGTTGCCCGCGGTCAGCGGCTGGCGCAGCTTCGGCGTCCCCAGCGAGTCGAGGGTGGGCAGGTGGGTGACCAGGCGCAGCTTGATGCCGACCTTGCGGCCCAGGATCGCGATCCGCACCGCGTAGTCCAGGGCCTCGGGGTAGTTGCCCCACACGTCCTGCCACTCGTCGATCGTCACCGAGATCAGCGGCTCCTCCGGGGTGGGAGACCAGTCGGTGTCGCCGAACATCAGGTCGCCGTCCTCGTCGTACCAGACGGTCAACGCCGAGGCCTTGGAGCGGCGGGTGAGCTCGGCGTCGGCGGCGATCAGCATGCCCATGCACTCGTCCACGCCGGGCGCGAAGTAGGACAGGTAGTCCTGCCAGAACCCGAAGGACTTGCCTTCCTGCGGGTCCCCGCCCCAGGAGGTGACCAGGCCGGAGTGCCGCTCGATCGCGAACAGCGAGCGCAGCAGGGCGGACTTGCCGGAGCCAGTCGCACCCGAGATGTGGGTGTGGACCGCGCCCCAGCCGGGCCGCCACATCTGGTACTGGGCGGGGCCGCCGTCGATGTGCAGGCCGAGCCGGGCGATGCCGGTCTTCACGTCCAGCGCCTCGGGCCCGGGGAAGACCGGCACCTTCTTGAGCGGGTTCTTGTCGTAGACCAGCAGCTTGGCCTTGTCGGCCGCGCCGCCGGGCACGCCGTCGACCGCGATGGAGGAGATCGGCAGCCCGTAGGCGGAGGCGATCATCGTGGTGGCGGAGATCGCGGTCGCGGTGGTCTGCCGGCCGCCGTCCAGCTCGATCACCGCCTCCCAGGCGCCCTCGCCGGTGTCGACCGGATCGACCA
This sequence comes from Kitasatospora sp. NPDC006697, assembly GCF_042869935.1. Classification (NCBI taxonomy): domain Bacteria; kingdom Bacillati; phylum Actinomycetota; class Actinomycetes; order Kitasatosporales; family Streptomycetaceae; genus Kitasatospora; species Kitasatospora sp. NPDC006697. Next base: position 86,221 of record NZ_JBIAGU010000032.1, on the reverse strand, counting down.
GGGTCGAGCCGGGCAGCGCGCCGCGGCTGGCGCCGACCTTCTCCGCCCAGCGGGCGATCCGCTCCTCCTGGCCGAGCGGGGCAGTCTCGGTGGTGGCGCGGATCCGGCGCCGCCACCACCACGGGATCGCGGTGGCGGGGGTGAGCGCCAGCCACCACCAGCCCACCATCGGCGCCTCGAAGGGGCCGGTGTGCGTGATCGGCATCGCGGTCAGCAGCAGCCCGCAGGCCGTGGCGGCCGCCGAGGTGCGCACCAGCTCGGCGCGGCGCATCGGACGGTCCGGCGGGGTCGGCAGCGCCCGGTGGCGGTGCAGGAACTTCGTGCTGCGCCGGGTGTAGGGCTTCTTCGCCCGCCAGGCGCGGGCGGCGAAGACGGCGGCGGGCAGGGCGGCGTCGGCGGCGATGGCGCCGATGACGCCGTGCGGGGCGTTGGTCAGGGCCTGGCCGTAACCAGCGAGGACGAGGGAGGCGGCCAGCGGGGGCAGGTGGCGGCGGTTGCGGTGCAGGCGCCGCCAGGCGCCGCGCGCGAGCCGGCTTCTCAGCGGTGCGCCCTGCTCGGCGGTGGTGTCCGTCCCGGCCGGGGCGGGGGTGCGCTTCATGGTGTGCGGGTTCCTTCCGGGTTCAGTGGGCGAGCAGGATGACGAGCAGGACGATGACCGGCCCGAACATGCCGAGCAGGTAGATCAGGTCCATGGGGTTGCGGCGCATCGGCCTCTCCCTTTCGTGTTCGGCGGGTGCGGGTACCGGTTGCGGCACCTCGGCCGGGCACCAGGCCGCCCGCCCCACCTGGCTGGTGGAGCGGGCGGTGTGGTGCCCGACCGGGGTGTCACTCCTGCGGGCGCTACCGGTTGTAGGCCTCGCGGTTGGCGGCCGGGACCGGGGCGGAGGCAACCGCCTGGTCGATGGCACCGTGGCGGTGCTCGATGTCGCGTCCGGCGGTCAGCGCCATGGCGTTGAGCTCGATCGCGGTGTTGGCCGCTTCCACGACCTGGGCGGCCTGGGACACCAGCGCGTCCCCGACCAGCCGGAAGTCGTTCAGGGTGAGCGGGTCGAACCCGAGGGCGACGGTGACCTGGTAGTTGCGGTCCGCCTCGACCACCTTCGCGATGACGCGGGAGTGGCGGTCGCGGGCGGCCTGCTCCTCGACGGCGGTGGCCCGGGCCAGCGCGATCAGCAGTGCTCGGACCTGGCTGTAGGTGATCTCCGCCATGCGGATCCCCTTCCTGAAAAGTGCGGGTGAACGGGGCTGTGGACTCAGTCGCCGTAGGTGGTGGACTCGGCCATGTCGACCGGTGCGGCGTCCACGGCCTCCTGGATGGAGCCGTGGCGCGACCACACGTTGGAAGAGGCCGTGGACGCGTTCCGCTCGGCCAGCTCGGAGGCCTTCAGGTCCCCCTGCCGGCTCAGCCGCAGCTGGCCCAGCTGCTCGGCGATCGCAGCCAGCTGGCCCAGCGTCGCCGCGTCGTACTTCGCCGCGGCAGCAGCGGCGTAGGCCGCTTCGGCCTTGGCCTCCAGCTGGGTGAGCCGCTGGACCGCCGCGGAGGCGTCGTCGCGTTCCATCCGAGCCCAGCGCGCCATCTGGGCCAGGTACTTCATCAGCGACTCGACGCCGGTCACCTCGGTGACCAGCGCGGTGGCGGTGGGCAGGTTGGTCATGGTGCTCCTCGGTGCGGTGGCAGTAGCAGTCCCGCCACCACCAGCGGCGGCGGGGGCAGGAGGTGCCGCGGGCTGTTCCTGCGGGTCCTTGACGAGGCGCAGCCCGGGCCGGTGGGGTGTGGGGTCGTCCGTGCCCGGCCGTGCGTACTGCAGGTGGTCGGGCGGGGGTGCCCCGGGCCCCGGAGGCGCTGCCTGAGCGGCGGGCGGGGTGGGCGGTGCCGGCGAAGCCGGGGCCGGGGCGGGGGCGGGGGCGGGGGGCGGCGGGTCGGTGTGGACGTGGACGTGGACGGTGGCGTCGGCCTTCGCGTCGGCGTCGGCCGCCTCCTTCGTCTTCGCCTCGGCGATCGTCTCGGCGCTCGGGGCCTTGGGACCGGAGGTGTTGACGACCTCGTCCTCGACGATCTCCGCGTCGACGATCCCGTCCTCGTCCGGCTCCGGCTGCCCGGCCGCCTTGGCAGCCTTGGCCGCCTTCCGTTCGGCCTGGTCGGCCTTCACCTTCGCGCGGCGCTCGGTAATGGCCGTCTTGGTCTCCGGCCAGGCCTTGCGCCAGCCCTCCTTCGCGCCGGAGGTGAAGGTGTAGACGCGGGCGATCGAGTTGATCGCACCCTGGGCGATCTTCTTGCCCGTCTCGGTGCGGTCGATCGGCTTCGGCGGCTTGGGGGTCTTGGTGTGCTGGGCGGCGGTCTCGCGCCCGGCGGTGACCCCGCCGCCGAGCGCGTACGCGATCGCCATCATGATCAGCAGCTCCATGGAGGGTGCTCCTCTTTCACTGCATGCCGAAGGCGGAGGCCACCAGGTGGCCGACGAAACGGGCGATGACGCTGATCGCGGTGGCCGCGCCGTGGCCGACCTTGCCGGGGATCGCCGTCACGAAGAACGGCATGGTCGCGGCGAGCGCCAGGGTGCGCGGGGTGCACCGGTCGTCGCGGATGTCGATCAGCAGGACCACCGCCGCGCCCAGCGACACCAGCCAGCCCAGCCCGACGCCGACCCAGTCGGTCATCAGGCTCGCGGCCGTGTGGTTGGCCCAGGTGGTGGCCGTCGAGATCAGGTGGCCCAGGCCGGTGCCGGCCAGGCCCACCCCGCCGGCGGTGAACATCGCGATGTGCAGCCGGGGCATCTCCAGCTTCGCCAGCGCGCCGTTCAGCGCCCCGGACACCCCGCCGCCGGTACGGCCGGCGCCGCCGCGGTGGCGCCGGCCCATGCCGGCGGTGACGGTCTGCCCGCCGTTGGCGAGCACCTGCATCGCCGCGGACAGGGCCATGCTCGCGACGCCGACTCCGGCGCCGACAACAGCCTCGATGACAGCCATGATCGTCCCCTCCCAAGGGGGTGTTGTGGATCACCAAACAGGGCTCGTGGGCCGCCTGGTGACGGCCCGGAAGATCGGGTGCAGCCGCCGCTGGCGGCGACTTGCGGTTACGCATAGTGGGCGGGTACTCTCGCGCGCGCCCGTGCGCCCGCCTACGCGTTAGGGGCGGGCAGATACGCGTACGCGGATTCGCATCCATGCGTAATTCGCGATCTCAGCTACGGTGCGTGTTCCTCAGCAGCGGCCCAGAATCCGTGCGCGATGTGCGACGCCAAGCCGTCCTTCTGCAGCCGACGAAGGGCCGTCACAACCGTCGAGTGATGGGCGTTCAGCTGATCGACGACCATCGCCGTTGTGACTACTCCCCGATCTTCGAGGAGCGTCAGAATGCGGTCTGCGGTCGAGACCTTGGCGGCCGGCCGCTTCGGCGAGCGGGGCCACGGCATGCCAGCCGCTGCTGTCGTTCGGACTCGTGTCCCCAGGCTCATCCGCGGCTGGGTCCGCAGTTTCGCCTGCCGTCCAGGCCCGGCCGCCGCAGGGCCGCCGACCAGCGCCTGGACAGCCCCGGCGACGATGCCCACCGGGTCGCCGTCACCGAAGTCGAACCACTCGCCACGGACTCGAAAGCGCTCGAGCCGCCGGTGAATCCGCAGCTCAAGCGCCCTGTCGCCCTCGGCCGCCCACAGGACTTGCAGAGCGAACGGCGAGGCTCCTGCAGAGCCCTCAGACGCAGGGACAAGTCGTTGGTCGTGCCGATCTTCACCGGGCGGAACTGGTCCGACCCGATGACGTACACCACAGACTGCGGGCGCTCAGGGCTCACCACTTCTGACCTGCGAGTTTCGCCGAAATCTGACGCAGGACAGCGGTGATCTGCATCCACTCCCCGCCCTGCGCCGCCTCCGGCAGCCGATTGATCGTCAACCGCAGAATGTTCCACTCAGCCGCAGCGACGTCCTGCGGCCTCCCGGCCGCGGCCGCCTCGGACCGCAACCGCGCCACATGCGCCTCGACCCGAAGTTTCCGCTGCTCACTGCGCTTCTCGGTCCGCTTGCGCCGCCAGGCCGGCGGCTGGACGGTACCGCTCACCGCTCCCTCCCTCATCTCGATTCCAGCGGCCAGCGGCCGCTACGGTGGTGCTCGGCGCTTCGGCGCCTTCGCCGGTCACCAGGGCGCTTGCTTCGCCCTGGTGACCAGCGGAAGAGCCGACGGCCTGTCAGGCAGCTGCTTCGCCGCCGTCCTGGTCGCTGTTCTTCGTCTCGTCCGAGACCGGCATCTCGTCCTCCAGCGCGGAGGCGATGACCTCGTCCCCGAACTGCGAGTCGTCCGCGAGGCGCTTCTTCGCGTTCCGGATGCGGTCTCCGACCCACGTCTCGCCCTTGCCGTAGCGCTCGCCGATCGCGACGTTGTCGATCTGCGAGCCCTCCAACATCAGCCGCGCGACCTCGCGCTCGGCCTGCTCGCGCAGCTGCGAGCGCAGTTCGCGAGGGACCGTGCCGCCGTTTTGCGAGGCGATTTCCGAGGGGAAACGCGAGGCGCCGGTGCGGGAGGTGCGAGCGTTCTGCGAGGACAGCCGCTGCTGCCTCGCAGCGGCGCGCTCCTCCGCCTTGCGGCGCTTCTCCTCCGCCTCCGCGGCCTCCTTCTCCCGGCGCTCCTGCTCGGCCACCTGCTGCTGCCTGACCTGCTCTTCCGCCAGCAGGATCTTGGCCTGAGCCTCGCCCTCGGCCTTGATCCGCAGCACCTCGGCCTCCGCCTCGACCCGCTTGCGAGCCTCCTCGGTTTCCCGTGCGAGGCGCTCGCGCTCGGCCTCGATTTCCTGCTCGCGGCGAGCCTTGGCGTCCTCGTTTTCCTGAGCGAGCCGGGCCTGCTCGGCCTCGCGCTGAGCCCTCGCGTTCTCCAGCGCGGTCTGCTCGCGGAGTCGCTCGATTTCCGCATCGCGCTCCCGCTGAGCAGCCTCGGCTTCACGCTTGGCCCTCGCGTCCTCGATCGTGGCTTGCTCGCGAAGCCGCTCGATTTCCGCCTTCGAGGCGCGCTCGGCCTGCTCGGCCATCGCCGCGATCCGCTCGCGTTCCCGGCGCTCCTCGTACTCGCGGTCCTCGCGAAGCCTGCGCGCCTGGCGCTCGGCACGCTCGGCCTCGACGCGTTCGGCCTCGGCCTTCTCGCGCTCGGCCCGGGCTCGGTCCTCGCGCTCCTTCTTGGCCGCCTGCTCCTGGTCCTCGTAGGCCTGGATCACCTGGCGCAGCTCCGCCAGCCGCCGGGCCAGGTAGGCGCGGTAGCCGGAGGAGGCCTCGGCCAGGGTGATCAGCAGGAACGGGGCCACGGAGTGGAGCAGCAGGCCGCCGGCGTCCGGCTGCTGTGGCACCACGTGAAAAACGCCGTCCGGGAACAGGCTCGTCCAGGCGTTCATGGACCACGTGGACAGGCCGGCGAACCAGCGGAGCAGGAACGGCCAACCCTTGGCCCGCTCGCCGCCCTGCTCGGTGAGCACACCGTCCACGTAGAGCACGGTGATCAGCGCCAGGGAGGCCAGCGGGTCGAGCATCCAGGCGATCCAGCCCGGGATGTCGTGCGACATCGCGAACAGCGTGACGTTGACGCAGGTGAAGATGAGAGCGCCGCCGCCGATCGTCATCAGCGACCGGGTGATCAGCTCGCCGAGGCGCTCCAGCTTGGCCAGCGCCTCCTTGGCCGCCAGGTACTCCTGGCGGGTCACTACGTGGACCAGGCCGGCGGCGGGTGCCGGGGCCGGGCCGCCCGCGGGGGCGGGGTGGCGTGCGGCCGGCACCGGGTGGGTGCGGGCCGGGTTGTCGACGGTGATGGTCACCTCGTCTCCTCTCTGTACGGCGGCAACGCCGGGGTGCGTCGGGCACCGTCGAACGCCGCCGCCTCGCACCCGGTCGTGCTGGGCGGGGGTGGCGGCGAACGACGACAACCGGGGCTACTTCAGCTGGTTGAGGTAGTCGACCGCTCGCTGCAGCAGCGGGCGGTGGGCGGCGTACAGGGTGCGGCCGGCGGCGCCGATCGCGATGTCGAGCTGGTTGAGGGAGCCGAACGGCCACCAGCCCGCGCCGACCGCGTCGTCGGCGGCCACCGCCGTGACCTCGACGGGCAGCTGGAACAGCGCGCTGGTGCTGCTGACCCAGGCGTGGTCCGTCTGCCGCCAGTCGTCCACGATGTCGCGGCCGAGGATGATCGGGTGGTGGCCGGCCAGGTCGACTCCGGTCTCCTCGCGCAGCTCGCGGACCAGTGCCTGCGGGGCGGTCTCGCCCGGGTCGACCATGCCGCCAGGAATGGCTTCCACGCCGATGTCGCCGCGGGTGATCAGCAGCACGACGCGCGACCGGCCGTTGCCCGCGACCACGATCGGGTCGGCGGCGCTGTTCTCGCCCCACCGGCCGAGGTTCCGGCCGGTGGAGCCGGTGCGGCCGCGCGGGTGCAGCGGCCAGCCGCGGGCGTCCAGCTCGAACGGCACGAGCGCGCAGCGCCGGCGCTCGTCCCAGTCGTGGACGTCGGCCGGGGTGGCTGCGGCCTCGGCCCAGCCGGGCACGGCGGTGGCCAGAGCTGCTGGCTGCAGCTCGGCCGGGGTCACGTCCACCGGCTGGTACTGCGGCCAGTGCGTCGACCAACTGCGCAGTTCGGCGGGGACGGTCTGCGTGCTCTCATTCACGGGGTCTCTCCTGGTCTCGTGCCGGGTTGGGGGTGGTCAGCGGGTGGGAGCGGTCTGGACGACGGCGAGGGTGGGGTCCTCCCATATAGGGGAGAGGGGGCAGGTGCGCCGGGCACCGTCGAACGCCCCCGCGCCCCGCACCCGGTCGGTCCTGGGCAGGGCGCGGCGGCGAACGACAACTGGCCGACGGCTGGTCAGACGGAGCGGTCGCCGGTCAGGGCGGCGACCGTGCGCAGGTGCTCGCGCTGCGCCTCGATGGCCACCGTGACGTTGTGGGTGAGCGGCCCGCCGTCGTAGGGGTCGTAGTCGTCGATGTGGTCGACGGCCCAGGAGTCGGCCTCGATGCCGGCGCGCTTGTAGGCCACGCTGAAGCTGAGGTCGCTGTGGCGGTGCGCGTGGTGGATGCGGGCGATCTCAAAGCCCTTGCGGTCCCACGACTTGGCCGCGGCCAGCACCAGCTCCTGGGCGTCCACGAGCTTGGAGACGCAGGCACGCCAGTGGGTGTCCGGGGTAGCGCGCAGCTGCGAGAACAGGGTGTCCATCTCTTGGCGGGCCTGGACGTAGGTGGTCCAGCGGCTGGCGGTGCCGGTGTCGGCCGCGGCTCGCTTGAGGGCGCTGACGTACCGGGCGTCGCTCCACTGCGCGTGGGCGTCCGTGTACTCGCCGGCCAGGATCTCGCGGGCCTCGCGGGTGAGCGAGGCGTCCTGCCAGATGCCGGTGGGCGTCACCGGCTCCTCCTCGGTGCCGGTGAACGGCTTGAAGGTGAAGACGACGTTGTTGTACTCGGTCTTCGCCATGCCCTGGAAGTGCGGGTGGTGGCGGCCCTCGAGCTGCTGGGCGACCTTGTCGAAGTCGCTGAGGCTGATCACGAGCATGATGACCTCCGTGGTGGTGTACGGGTGCGTCGGGCACCGTCGAACGCCCCCGCGACCGGCGGTTCCGGGGCGGGGGCGAACGGCAGCAACCGCTGCTGGTCAGGCGGTGCGGGCGCGGTTGCGGGCGGCGCGGCGCTTCATCGCCCGCCGCTCGTCCTCGCTCATCCCGCCCCAGACGCCGGCGTCCTCACCGGTCGTCAGCGCCCAGGTGAGGCACTCCTCCATCACCGGGCACCGACGGCAGACCGATCGTGCTTCCTCGATCTGCAGCAGGGCCGGACCGGTGTTGCCGATCGGGAAGAACAGCTCCGGGTCCTCTTCGCGGCACGCCGCGCGCATCCGCCAGTCGGTCTCGGCGGCGGTCGTCGGCCTGGTCGTGGTCGTGGTCATGGTGCGGGCTCCTCTCGATCAGCTGATCCGGGCGGTGTGGGCGAGGTGGTGCAGCGCCGCGACGGTCTCCGGGTGAGCGGCCTCCGCCAGCAGGTGGCGCTGCTCCAGGAGCGCGCCGCCGGCCGCCGGCTTGGCGAGTGTGGTGTCGGCCCAGGCGGTCAGGGCGGCCTGACCGAGCCCGATCGCGAGCTGGTCGCTGCGGTGGCTGGTCTGCTCTCGCCCGGTGATCAACCCGGTGATGGTGGTGATGTCGTTCTGCATGCCGGCCTCCAAGCCGTGAAGCACGCTGTGGCGCCGCTACGCACCGGTACGAGGCCCGGGCGCAGCGGCGGGGAAGGAAGGTGGCCGTCAACGGGCCGCGGTGATGCGAGCGCGGATTCCCTTGCCGATCGGGGAAGGCTTGACGGTCCAGCCGGGGGCGAGGACGTCGAGGAGGACCAGGCCGCGGCCGGTCTCCGCCTCGTCGCTGTCGACGGCGGTGTCGGCGCGGCGGGGGCCGGCACCGACGAGCGGGTCGTGGACGGCAACGACCGCGTCGTGCTCGACGCGGTAGACCTCCACGACCAGCGGAGCGTGCTCACCGCAGGCGCGCACCGCGTTGCCGATCAGCTCGGACAGGACCAGCTGCGCGGACTCGGCGGTCTCCAGGTCGACGCCGTGGGCGACCAGGACGGTCAGCGCCAGGGCCCGCACAGTCTGCACGGTGTCCTGGTCGGCCGTCAGGTGCGCGGTGATCCCGCCGAAGCGGTGCACCAGGTACAGGCCGAGACGCGGGGCGGGCAGGATCGGCTCCTGCACGGTCAGGTCGGGCGCGGTGCCAGTGCCGAAGACGGTGGCGGCCATCACCGGCCACCTCCCGGGGCCCCGCGCAGCGCCTCGTCCATGTCGGGGTCGCTGTCGCCGGGCGCGGTGTTCAGCAGCGCGGGGCGTGCGATGATGTTGTGCAGCAAGGTCGTTGCCTCCAGTTCAGGCGACGTGGACGGCCCCAGGACTCGCATTCCTGGGGCCGTCGCTGTTGGCGGGGCACTGTTCCTGCCGTCCCCCCGCCGCCTCCGCACCGGTCCGGGGCGGAAGCGACGGGCAGCGTCGCAGGAGAAGCTGCTGTTCAGGCGTGGACCGGGGCCGGGGCGCCGGAGGCGTAGAGCATCGGCCGGCGGAACACCCAGCGCGGCCCGGACCGCAGCGGGCTGCGGGCCGCGACCAGCCGGTCCTCGGCGGGCGTACGGCGCTCGTCGCTGCGGAGCGGCTCGGCGCCGGCGTTCTTCTTCACCTTCGGGGTGCTGATCTCGATGAGCTGCTCAAGCAGCGCGCGGGGAACAATGGCGTAGCGCACGGGGATCTCCTGGGATGCGAAGCGGCGGCCCGGAGAGTTCCGGGCCGCCGCGGTTGGTGGTGAGGGTGATTCAGTTCTGGAAGCGGGCCCGGCCCAGTGGTGTCAGGCGACGGACGTCTGAGCGGTGCGCTTCTTGGCGAGCATCTGGGACTGCTCCTGGGTGTTGCGCTTCTCGGTCGGCACGCCGGCACCGCGGATCGGGCCGATGGCGCCCTTCAGCGGCTCCGCCCGGCGGTCGTTCGCGTCCTTGACGGCGGACTCCAGGTCCTTCCACTGCTGGGTGCGCTCCCTCGCCGTGAGCTCGACGGCGGGCCGGGGGGTGGCCATGAGGTGGACCGGGCCGGGCACGGCGGGCAGCGGCTTGAAGTGCTGGCGGGCCGCGCGGCGCGTCTGCGCCGGCAGCGCCTCCAGCTGCTGGCGCCGACGGCGGGCCAGCCACTGCTCCGGCGTGATGTCGATCCGGACCTGCCGGTTGCCGCCCGGGCAAGGTTCGCCGTTGCCGAGTCCGTGCTGGACCACCCTGCGGTCGGTCTTGCCGACGACGCGGTGCCAGCTGAGGCACTTCCGGCAGAGGATGGAGATCTGCAGGCCCGGCAGCATGTCGATGTCGGCCGGGTTGAGCTTGCTGAACTGGAGGGGCTCGCGGCCGTAAGTACGGCGAGAGCGGGTGCGGTAGATCGACATCGGGGTCCTCCCGGGGCAGGTCGAGGGGGAGAAGGGCGAGAGGCTGCTGCTCTCTCCGCCCGCCAGGACCGGCCCGATGTCGGATGGTCCTGGCGGACAGGCAGCGCAGCACGCTGCTCAAAGGTCGTTCGGTGTTGCTATGAGGTACAGCCGTCCGGCGCTTGGGGGAGCTAGAGCTCAACCCCTCGACCTCGCCACCGCCCGAAGGCGGCTGACAACCGCTGTTTTGCTCAGTGCCGGCATCCGACGCCCACGAGGGCACCGACTACCTGCGCAAACGTCGCAGTAAGTGATCTCTCGGTTTGGGAGAGTCACTGTCTTGCGACGAGACCAGTTGAGCATGTTGCTACGTAGCAGTCAAGCTTTGCTATGACGCAAGACGATTGGTAGCCTCGCTGCTCCAGAGCAATAAGCCCCTGCTGTATAGGGACCGTAAGATCGCCGGGAAGGAGGCTTCCAATGACGAGCAAGTACCAGCTGCTGGCAGACACCCTGCGAGCCGCGATCGCCACTGGTGAGTACGGTCCTGGTGCGCAGCTCCCCCCTGAGCGAGCACTTGCTTCTCAGTTCGGGGTCTCTCCGGGGGTCGTTCGCCAGGCACTCGGGCTACTCAGAGACGAGGGGCTGGTGGAGGCCCGCGCAACGGCTGGGATCTTCGTGCGCGAGCCGTTCGCCCCCATCCGCCGACACGGTATTCAGCGTCTCGCGCAGGACCGGTGGGGCTCTGGCGCGTCGATCTGGTCGACGGACGAGAGTCGTAGCCTTGTAGTCGACCAACTGATGGTTGAGGAACATGCCTCTCCCCCAGCCTCAGTTGCCACGGCCCTCGAGCTGGCGGGCAATGGTGATGCCTGCCTTCGGTCGCGCCGTTTCGTAGTGGCAGGCCGACCGGTACTGCTCTCTTGGTCCTATCTCCCTCAGAGCCTCGTGGCCGGATCCCAGATCACGCAGCCCGACACTGGTCCAGGTGGCACATACGCACGACTGACCGAGCTTGGCGCAATGCCTGTGCACTTCCGTGAGGAGCTGCGCTGCCGACCGCCGCAGCAGGAGGAAGCCGAGCGCCTCAGCCTCTCGAGGGGCGTGTGGGTCATTCAGATCGTGCGCACGGCCTGGGCCGAGAACCACCGGCCAGTCGAGGTGAACGTAATGGTCCTCGACAGTCAGGCCTACGTCCTCGACTACGAGTTCGACTCCTGACATCCCCATGCACCACGAGCTCACGTCCGACCTCCGAATCATGACTGACTGTGATGACCATCAAAGTCGGCCAGCCGTGAGTGGAGAATCACGTAGAGCTACAGCAGTTTCTCAATGCAGTTCAACGTCCAGCTACACACGGGTTTTGACGAGCCGCTCGTAGGCTCCGAGACATGACGATGAAGGCGGTGGGGGGCATGGCCAAGGAGCACCCGGGCTGGCAGCCGTACAAGCTGCGCGAGCAACGGGAGGCGCATGGGCTGACGCTGGATCAGGCGGGCGAGAAGCTGCGTACAGTCGCTGAGCAGGCGCGGTTGAGCGTGCCGGCGGGAAATCCGCAGACCATCTCGATGCACGAGCTCGGCGAGGCGTACCCGACTCCGCACTACAGGCGAGCGTACGCGTTGCTTTACGGGGCGACGGACGTGCAGCTCGGTTTCCGGAATCCGCTCCCGGGTGAGGAGCCGGCTTCGTTCGCGCTGACTCCGATGGACCACAAGCACAATGGCAGTCATGTCCTGGCGGTGGAGCGGGCGTTGATGCACCTGACGCCCGGTGACGGTGCTATCGACGCGATCGGGTTCCAGCAGCGGGTGATGGACGCGTGGAAGCGTCGGCATACGGGCGGCGATACGAACTCCACCACGCTCGTCCTTGTCGGCGGCTACGCCGGGACCGGGAAGACCGAGCTTGCGCGGTTCCTGTCGGAGCTCACGGGGTGGCCGCTGCTGGACAAGGACCCGTTGTCACGGGCGCTGGTGGAGGCGCTGTTGGTGGAGCTGGGTTCGGAGCCCAACGACCGGCAGTCGGAGCTGTACCGAACGAGGGTGCGGCCTCCGGCATCGCCGCCGTTGCCGACGCAGTCTGCATCTCCGAGGGCACCCGAAAGCCCGACCAGCGCATCTTCGAGGCCGCGGCCGTCGGCGTCGGCCGGCACCTCTCCCAGGGCGGGTGGATGATCGGCGACAACGCGGAGCTGGACGTCGTCGGCGGCCGCGAGGCCGGGCTGCGCACCGTCTGGATCTCCCACGGCCGGCCCTGGCCGGGCGGCCCGGCACCGGACTTCATCGCCCCCGGCATCCTGGACGCCCTGGAGCACGTACTCGGCGGTGCCCAGTGACGGGCCGTCAACCGGCTCTCGGCGTGCTGCACCCGGGCAACATGGGCGCTGCCGTCGCCGCCTGCGCCGCGTCGGCTGGCGCCGAGGTGCTGTGGTGCTCGGCCGGGCGCAGCGCGGCGACGATGCGGCGGGCCGAGCAGGCCGGGCTGCAGCCGGTTGCCGAGCTGGGCGAGCTGCTGGACCAGGCCGAGGTGGTGCTGAGCCTGTGTCCGCCTGCTGCGGCCGAGGACGTGGCCCGCGAGGTCGCCAGCCACCGGTTCCTCGGCGTCTTCGTCGAGGGCAACGCCATCAGCCCGGGGCGGGTACAGCGGATCGGCGAGCTGGTTGGTCGCAGCGCGTCGGCAGTGGTCGACGGCGCAGTGATCGGCTCGCCCCCAGTCGGCACGAAGCGCTGCAGGCTGTTCCTGTCCGGCCCGCCGGCCGCGACCGAGCTGATCAGCAGGCTGTTCGTCGGTACCGCGGTGTCGACGCCGGTCCTAGGCGCCAAGGTGGGTCAGGCGTCCGCGCTGAAGGTCTCCTACACCGCCTACCAGAAGGCCAGCCGGGTGCTCGCCGCGCTTTCTTACGGCTTGGCGCAGCATCACGGGGTCGACCAGGCGCTGCTGGACGTGGCCAGCAAGCGGCAGGGCAGTTACCTCGTCGAGACCGACTACATCCCCAAGACCGCATCGCGGGCGTGGAGGTGGGCGCCGGAGCTGGAGGAGGCCGCCGACACCCTGCGGGCAGCAGGCATGCCGGACGAACTGCTGCGCGCGACGGCCGCGACGCTCCGACGCTGGACGGATGCGAAGGACGACCGTGGGCTCTCGGTCGAGAATGCCCTCGAGATCCTGCGGGAGGCGGAGTGACCCCGTCCGTATCCCGCGTTCTGGTTCGCCGTCAACGTGTCGCTGCATCAGTTCGACACGGAGGGTGGGGACTCGAGTGCGCCGTGTGCCGAGGGAGTAGTCTGATCCCCGACAACGATCAATACATGGTTAACCCCCGCGAGGCGGCACTCCGGGGGCACGGCCGACGACCTAACTGGGCTGGTCTCGACATGCATCAGGGTACCCAATCCCACTCTCAGACACACAGGCGGCACCCCGCCGTGGAGGCGACTGCTTCTGAGTCGCTCCGGCGGGGTGCCGTCGTCGTTGTGTGCGGCCGTACCTCTCCCCCTGAGGGGGTTGTTGAGGTGACGTAGCCGACTGCGGGCGGCTCCTGACCGGTTCCACCCGGTCTACACCGCCCGGCCGCTTCCCGGTCCTGGTGTTCCACCACCAGTCCTACGCGGCCTTCACTTCACCGCTCTCCGAGCTTCCCAACTCGTTGAGCGAGGGCCCGACCTCCGGCTTCCAACCGGGTGGTCAGGCGAATTTCTTGGGTTTCGAGGCCCAGCACCCACGAAGGGCGCCTTTTTCGTGCCCACCTATCGCTAGGAGGCGTTGTCATTTTGCAGCACCGCTCTGCGGGCTGCCAGTCTCGCCGTATCCGTGGTGCCGTTGTCGGCTCCACTGGTTTCGGTGTCCCTGGCCCCGTGTTCAGTCGGCCCGAGGGCCGTTTTCCCGTTCCCTGCCTGGCCTCTCGCAACGGACCGGTTAGCGGACCGGTTGTCGGACGCCCGCCGCGCCGTCAGCCCTGCGTGACGCAGATCACTCTTTTGGATGAGGCTGTCGTGTCACACGGGTGGGGGTTCTCGGCCCCTGTATGTCGCGTGCGATCCGTCAACGTTCCTACCTCCGCCCCGCTCCCGCTGTCCTCCGCCGTCCCGGCGGTGGCGGCCGCGCCGTCGTGCCCGGGTGCTTCCGGCGTCCGATCGGGAGGTGTCCGGTGAGCGCGGCGGTCGCGGTGGTGCCGGGTCAGCGCCAGGAGCCGGCCGACGTCACCGCCGTGGTCCCGGCCCGGACGGCATGGGTGCCCCTGGAGCACCAGCTGGTGTCGGGGACGGCCGGACGCATCGCGCTGGACGGGTACTCGTGGATGCAGGCGGTCCACTGGGTGCACGGGGCCGGCCTGTACGTCCCGCCGCCGCGCCGCCCCCGGTTCTGCGAGACGACGCTCCGGCTGGCGGAGGTGCTGTCGAAGCTGACGCCGTGCCGGCCGTCGATCGCGTACCTGATGCGCGAGCTGAAGTGCAGCCGGCGGACCGTGCAGTACCACCGGGACATCCTCCAGGCGACCGGCCTGCTGGCCTGGCGCTTGGTGGGCACCCGGCTGCCGATGACGGCCGGTCAGAAGCGGGTCACCTGCCTGGCGTCCGAGTACGAGCGCCTGATCCCGGTCAGCTACGACCAGGCGCTGAGCATCCGGACCGCGGGCGAGGGCGTGCAGCGGCGGATGACCGGCATCTCGGAGGAGGGCCGGGGCCTGATCGCGGAGCTCGGGAAGAAGGCCGCGGCACGCCTTCGCCGTACCCGTCGCACCGTTCGTCACAGCCGTACCCGACAGCCCGTCAGCACCACCCGTTGCACCCCAATGCAGGTCGGTACCACTGACTGCCTTGGCTCTCCCTCCGTAGATGGTTCAAAAACTACGGGCGGGGCCCGTGTCGAGAAGTCCAGCACCAGGAGGAAGCGGGCGACCAAGCAGGCCGGAACGACCGGGCAGCGGCGGACCACCGTGCTCGGGCAGGTCGTCACGGCCGCGATGATGGTGGCCGGTGACCGGCTGGCCCGGGTCGCGTACCGGCGGGTTCCGTGGGTGCGGCAGGCCTCGCACGACCAGTTGCGGTGGGTGCTCAACGACGTCGCGGCCAGGGGCTGGGACGAGCAGCGCGCCATGACCTGGCTGGGCGAGATCGCAGCTCAGTACGGGTGTGCCGGGGTGCTGTGGCGCCCGGAGCGGCCGCACTCGCTGATCGCGCACGCCCTGCGCCAGGACGTCGAGCAGGAGCAGCACGACCAGGCGGTGGCCGAGCGGGCCGCCGTCCGGGTCGAGGACACCTCGGTGGCCGCCGTCCGCGAGCTGACTGGCGAGCTGGAGTTCATGGCCGACCTGTTCGGCGCGGCCGTTACCACCGCGCCCGCGACCAGGCAGGACCTGCAGCAGGCCGCCTACCTGCCCGCGGCCGCGCTCGCCCAGATGGAAGCCGCTGGCGACCAGGCCTTCGACCGCTTCGGCGCCGAGCTGGTCGCCCAGTACGCCCAGCTCGCCGCCAACCCCAACATTCAGCTGGGAGTGACCCGATGACCGACGAGCTGCGCGCCGCCCTCCAACGGGGCTTCCCGTGGTGGGGGATCGTCGCTCCCGCGCTGGCGCCCCGCACCGTGCCCGTCTACGACCGCGAGACTCGCGAGCTGGTGCTGCTGTGCAGCACCAGGGCCCACCTGACCATGGTCAAGCTGGTCGGCCGGTCCCTGCTCGCCAAGCTCGGCCGGCTCGAAGGAGCGCCCGACATCGCCGGCTTCCGAGCGAAGGTCGTCTCCGCCCGGGTCGTCGTCACCGGCCCGGCCGGCTGGGTCGATGAGCAGCTGGTCGAGGACGTGCTGCTGGAGACGTGGCACGACATCGTCCAGGACCGCGGCCCGCTCCACCAGCTGGCCGTGCGCCGCGTCGAGGCCGCCGGCGAGGTCGGCGACCTGGCCCGCCGCTGGGCTGAGGCCAACAGCCAGCCCACCGAACCGGTCTACCGCGACGGTCCGTGCGGCTGCCTCGACATCGGCGCCGACCACAGCCACCCGCCGCTCACCGACGAGGACCTGGCCGCCCGGCTCATCAAGGACGCCGACCTGGTCCTCGCCTTCATCGACCACCGGGCCCTGGACGCGCAGATCGCCGGCGCCGCCGAGCACGCTCGCATCCCGGTCAGGAGGTTCACCGCATGACCAGCACCACCCCGGAGCCCGGCGGCGCCGACCTGGCCCGCACCGCGCTGCGCGCCGCCCGCCGCACCGCCCGCCTCAACGGCAACGCCCCGCTGAAGAAGACCGTCCCGACCCGCCAGCAGATCGCCCGCGCCGGCCGGGCCGCCCGCGAGCCCTCCACCCTTGCCGCCGTCGTGCCCGCCATGGCCTCCGCCCAGGGCTGGGCGCTCGGCACCGCCCAGGGCACCATGCGCACCAACTGGGCCCAGCTCGTCGGCACCGAGGAAGCGCTCCATTGGTCCCCGGCCGGCTTCAACGCCGACACCCGCACCCTGCGCATCACCTGCGACTCCCCGGCCTGGGCCACCAAGCTGCGCCTGGAACAGCGCCAGCTCCTCGCCAAGCTCAACCACGCCCGCCCCGACACCGTCCGCGCCATCGACATCCGCGTCGGCGCGGCCGTCGTCCCCGCCCCGGCACCCGACGTCGAACCGACCCCGGCCCGGCAGCACACTGCCCCGGCAACCACTCCGAGCGCGCCCCCGCTCGCCGACAACGCCGTCTATCAGCAGCTCCGCCAGCAGATGCGCGACCAGGCCCAGGCCCGCCAGGCCGCGCTCGACGAACAGGCTGCCGCGAAGGAGGAGATCCTGCGCCAGCACTACAACCGCCTGCGCGAACCCGAGGCAGCTCACCGCCCCTGCGTCCAAGATGAGGAGGCCCTGGCCGAAGTCGCCCGCGCCCGCGAAGCCCTTGCCCGCCACCACGCCGCCCTCGCTGTCACCCGCGGCCACGCCGTCCCATTGCGGATCAACCGTGCTCAGCCGGCCACCCTCTCCGGTGCCGCGTGACCAGGACCGCTCCGCCCCCGCCCCCGCCCGCCGACCGCTACCGTCGACCCTGCCGTCCGTCCCCACGGCGGCCGCCATCGAGGAGAGATGACCATGACCACCAACGGCACGACTGGCAACACTCAACAGATGGCTCTCGACGGACCGATCAGGGAGTACATCGGCGAGCTTCTGTGCGCAAACCTGGCCGCTGAGGAGGCGCGGGAGGAAGAGATTCGGCGCCTCGAAGAGGCCGGGCACCGGATCGTGAACGGCGGTCAAACCGGAATGGACTCGTGGGAGATCACAGACTGGCGCTCAGATGCGCTGATTGAGGCCGGGTCAAATGGCCTCGACGGTTACGACGCTGCGGCGGCCCGCCTGGACCCCACGGGCACCTGGTTCCACATCGACCATGTTGGCGAGGACGTTGACGAGGTCCCGGTGAACACGTTCGGCCTGCCCGACTCCCTGGCCGAGGCGCTGCGCGAATGGCTCTCGCTGCGTTCGACACCGGACAAGGACGTGGCGGCCGTCACCGGATGGAGTGCGGAAGAGATTCAGCGACACCGAGTCGATTGAGAGGGATAGCGCAGTGGGGATCAGCGGAGAGGTGAGCGTGGTTGTTCCGGGAATCGAGATGCCCGACGTGCTTGTCACCTTCGGAATCGACTTCCCACGTCAGCGTGAGCGCCCGCTGCGGGAAGGCTACGGCCAGTCGGTAGAGCTACCAGCGATGATCGACCTCGTCGCCGCCATCGAGACCGGCACCATCACGGCCACGGCGGCGCGCGAGGTGCTTCTGCGGCTCGCCGATCACCTCTACGACCGGTGGGACCTGCGCCAGCACGAGCAGCACGACGACCTTCTCGCCTGGTGCGTCCGAGACGGCGGGTGCCCCGACTGTGAGAAGTACGGCGACCGCTTCGAGCCGCACCTCGATGCCCTGGCCGAGCGGTGGCGCCGCTACAACAGTCCGGACGAGTAGCCGTTCACCGCGGGCCGCTCCGCAGGACTGCACGAGACCACCTGCCCTGTGGTGCGGCAGGCAATACCGCCAGAGTGGAGCCGACCGATCGGCGAGGAATACGTCCAAGAGCGCCGGCTCTTCTGCCACCGGCAGGACCTGCGTTACGGCGGTACCGAAGCCGACTTCGAGTTCGAGATGGCGGCGACGACGACAGACAGCGGCTGGACGGTCATGACCATCGAAGAGACCCGGTTGTGGGAAGCTCAGCACACCGGCCCGAAGGGCGGCCGCAAGTATCGGCGCTGCCGGCGCTGCGCACCGACGCCGTAGAACTGACCGACGGCCGCGCTGTCTCACAACCAGCCCGTGGCTTCGCGCGTCGCGCGCGAAGCCACATGTACGGAGCGGGGCGATCCCGCTGCGCACCGCCCGCCAGCGCGGACGGATCCCCTGCTCAGGGAAGCAGCCGGACCGGTGTTACAGCAGCCCGCCCAGGGGCCAGACCCGCTCGGCGAGCCGGCCGTGGAGCAGGCCGTCGGCGGTGTCGGCTTCGGTGAGCCAGTCGGCGGCGACCAGCTGGCCGGCGTGCTCGCTGATCTCCTCCATCGGCAGGGCGCAGAACGCGGCCGCGGTGTCGAGCGGGATTCCGCCGGCCTCGGGGTGGCCGAGGTGGCCGTCGGAGCGGGTGTGGGCGGCGGTGTACAGGGCGAGGAGCCGGGTGGCGGCGTCCGTCTTCTTCTTGCGGAGTTTGCGGTCGCCGATGGTCTTCTGTGCCCAGCCGGAGAGCTTGGGGCGGGTGGACTTGCCGAAGGTGAACGGGTACGGGTCGCGGGGCAGCAGCGAGGGCACGGTGACCAGGGTGGGGCTCTCGGGGCGGGAGTCCAGCGCCTCGGTGACGGTGCCGGGCAGGTGCAGCCAGTCGGCGGCGATCAGCTGGTCCAGGACCCGTTCGGTGTCGCCGGCGAGCCAGCCGGTGAAGTCCTGGCCGGTGACGTTCCCGGTGCCGGTGCGCGCGGTGCGCAGGGTGAGCATGAGGACGGCCAGGTGGACCTGGGGGTCGTGGTGCGGGGCGTGGGCGGTGACGTGGTCCAGGATGGTGCGGGCGCAGGCGGCCTGTTGCCGGGTCAACAGCCGCTCCACCGCGACCTCGGTCGCGCCGTCTGTGCTGGCGGTCACCTGTCCGGTGCGGTTGCGGTGCGTCTCCCGGCTGGTCTCGGCTGCCTGCCGGGCGCGCCGCGCCTCCTGGCGCAGGTTGGTGTCGCCGGTGACGTCGGCCCACAGGTCGAACGCGCGGGCCTTGCGCTCCTGGAGCTCGGCGAGCAGCGCGTGGTCGGGTTCGGTCCGTTTCTGGAGATCCCGGAAGGCATCACCGAGCTCGATGAGTTCGGTGCGCAGCACCTCGGGCTCCAGGTCGTACGGCACGATCCGCTGGGCGATCTTCCCCCACCGCTTCGAGCGCCGCGAGGCGCCCGCCGGCGAAGCGGCGCGGGCACCGGGCACGGTCTGAGCGGCAGCGGGGGAGGGCGGCTCGGTCGCGGGCGCGGTGGCGCGGTCGGAGAACGCCGCCACCACCTTCCGCTCGACGGTGCCGCCCGGGTGCTCCCCTGCCTGGCCCGGCTTCCCGCTGACCATGGCCGCCTCGGTGGACGCGGTGCGGGCCGCCGGCACGGCGCTGGCCAGCACCCGACAGCCGGCAGTGGCGGCCGCGCAGCGCGCACACGTCTCCGCCAGCCGCCACAGCCGCCCCGTCCGGTCCGCGTACACCGCCAGAACCACCGCGCCGCCGCACCTCACCGCGCTCATCACCGCCGGCGTCCCGCCGTGCCGTCCGGCGCTCGCGTCGGGATCGGGGACGTGCCACGCGCAGCGGCCGGCCAGGCAGGCGCAGTACGCGTGAGCGCGGGGCCCGCCGGCCGTGCGGATGCGGGCCACGTGCAGCTTGACGTGCTCCACCGCCGCCTGGCGTCCCTCGGCAGCGCTGGGGAAGCGCTGGTCGGCGCAGGCTGCGGCGGAGCAGGACAGCCGGACGGTGCCGGCTGTGGGGCGGCCGTAGGGGTCCAGGCGCACCGTGAACGCCCGTCCCATGACGCGTTCCTGCTGCGTACCGGTCTCGGCCTGCATCGTCACCTGCGACTCCCCGCGCGGTTGTGGGCCCGTTGTTCTGGGCGGATCTCATCATCGTGGATCCGCTGTATCGCGCAGGGCGGTCCGCGACACGCCTCGCCGAACGGATCGGCACGGCGCGGCGGGCCCGCCGGCCCGGCTCACGGTGCACCGGGCCGCTTCCGGGTCGTGTTCGCATCGGCCGGCGGGAGGTCCGGTACGCGTTTGGATGCGCCAATGGTGACCGCGGGTCAATCTGATGCCCGGGATGCCGCTCGATGGGCTGGCGTCGTGGCTCTTCCCGTGTCGTGGTTCGGAACTGCTCGTTGCCGTCGGTGGTTGCGCTGCGTGGTGCGGTGCCGCGATGGGGGTGGGGCCGTATGCCCGGCAAGTTCCGGATGGTCCGGCAGGAGTTCCTGATCGACGGGGTCTGGGACGGCCGCAGCCACGACGCGGTTCTGCGGCAGTTCCGGGCGAGCATCGGGGCCGGGTGCAGCACGGCCGCGGAGTCGGCCTTCGCCGCCCTGGGCGCAACCGGCCCGGTGCTGACCGGGGTGATTGTCGACCAGGTCCAGGCGATCCGGGACACCGTGGAGGTCGACTCCGGGACCTGGACGGTCACTCTCGACCTGGCCGGCAAGGAGGTCGAGTTCCTCAACACCGCGACCGGCGAGGTGCGGGTCCTGCCGGTCAAGCCCGAGGGCGGCGAGCAGAGCGCCGGATCCTTCAGCCTGGAGCTGATGGGTATCCCGTCGGTGGAGACCTCCCGGGGCCGGGTGACCATCGACAGTGTCATGGCGCTGCTGTACCTGCAGCAGGCCTACGCGGGGCTGCGGGCCTTCGGCGGCGCGAACGCGCAGGACCTGGCCGTCACCATCGAGGTCGTCTTCGGGCTGCTGGACGAGAAAGCCGCCAAGCTGAAGGCGCAGGCGGCGGCCGCCAGCCGCAGGGCGACCCGCGCGGCATCGGAGCTGCGCAAGGCCACCGAGCAGCGCCTGTCCTACGGGCTGCCGACCGCGGCCGACCTGGACACGCAGGCCGCCGTGGCCGCCAAGGCTGCGGATGCGGCGGGCGCCGAGGGGCAGCGCCTGCGCGGTGAGCTCGAGCAGCACCGCGCGGTGCTGACCGGCCGGGAGCAGGAGGCGGGGCGGGCCCGCACCGTCATGGTGGAAGCCGCCGCGGCGGGCGACCGGGCCCAGCAGGCGATGGGCCCGCTGTACGAGAAGCGGGGCCTGGCCCGCCAGGCGCTGCAGCGCGCCAAGGAACGGCTGCGGCCCCTCACGCACTGCCCCGAGTGCGAACAGAAGCTGCAGAGCCGCACCGGGCCGGGCCCCGTCTGTCCGCTGTGCGGCCAGCCCGATGCCGGCCGCGATGCGCGCATGGCGCGCCTGGCGAAGGAGCTGGAAGCCGCCGAGAAGGCCGCCGCCGCCACCGAGGAGTCGCTGAAGGCCGCGGGCGTGGCGGTCGAGAAGGCGGTCGCGGGCCGGCGCCGGGCGGAGGAGGAGGCCCGCCGCGCCGCTGGCAGGGCGGAGGCCTACCGGGTGGCGGAGATCGCTCCGCGGGAAGCGGCGCTGGCGCAGGCCGGCGCGGCCGAGCGCGAGGCGCGGGCCAGGTGGGCCGCCGCCCGCGAGCGGCGCAAGGAACTCGCCCGGATCCAAGAGCTGGAGCGCGAGGCCGGGCAGGCGAAGGAAGAAGCCCAGCAGGCGCAGGACGCCTGGGCCGCCGCCGAGGGCGATGCCCAGGAACGCCGCGCCACGATGGCCGCCGACCTGTCGCTGCTGTTCGCCGAGAAGCTGATGGCGATGGCACCGGACAGGGTTCGCAGCGCCAGCATCGACCCGAAAACGTTCACCCCCCGGGTCAACGGCCGGCCACTGCGCAGCCTGGCCCGCTCCGCCGGGCTGATCAGCATCGCCAACACTGCCCTGCACCTGACGCTGCTCGAGGCCGCCGCGACGATGCCGGACGTGCTGCTGCCCGCATTCCAATGGGTCGACGCCCCGCTGGACGGGATCGGCGGTGGACCGCAGGGCGAGCGCCTGGTCGCCGCGGCACTTGCGGTGCTCGCCGACACGACCCGCGTCGGCGCGCAGGTCATCCTCTCCACCCCTCAGGACCTGGCCGCCGTGCCCGGCACGGTGACCACCGATCTGGACAGCGACAACCGCTTCATCCCGCACGCCCGCCCCGAGACCGACGAGGCCGGCGGTCTGGACCACGTGCCCGCGCAGTCAGCGGCGCGGGACGAGGCGGGCAGCCGTGTCGACTGACGCCCAGACGGTGGCGCTGGACCTCGGCATCGACGACTTCATGCTCGTCCACACCAGCCAGCAGCGGATCGTCCCCTACCTCGACGACGGCGTCGACCAGTGGGAGGTGGTCATGTACACGGTGTACGACTCCAGCCCCGACACCCCGGTCGGCACCGCGAGGATCACCACCATCGACAGCTACTGCCCCGACCCGGTGGCCGCCCTCGACGAGCTGAGCGCGGACCTGTTCTCCGTCGGCAAGGCCCTGTTCGGCGAGGACGGGGAACTTCGTGACGACCTCCGCGAGCAGATGGCGATGCCCTACGGGCGGATCGTCATCGTCGACGAGGTGACCATCGACGAGCGCCTGCGCGGCCAAGGGCTCGGAGTCTTCCTGACCGGCATGGCCCTGCGGCACCTGAGCGACATCTCCGGCGTCTTCGCCCTCTTCCCCGGACCGCTCGAACGCGATGACACCCCCTACGAGGTGGCGGTCCAGCAACTCGCCCAGGCATGGTCCCGGCTGGGGTTCGAGCACTACCGAGACGGCACCTGGGTCCTCGACCCGGGGACGACCACGCTGCGCGCAGCGCTGCGTGCCGGGTACGAACGCCTCGCGAGGTGGCGCTGGCACTGCTGCTTCCGCCTCCAGCCCGGTCAGGCCGAGAGTGAACTCGTCAGCGTCACGGCCGTTCACGCGGATACCCCCGCCGACCAGCCCGGTCCCGAAGACCCTGCCCTTGGAAACTCCCGGGTCCTGCGGGCTGGCTGACCCACCCGACGACGCCTTGCCAACATGGCTGTGCGTCAGCGGCACGCTGCAAGAAGCCCAGAACGCCGCGCGCCGCACCACCTCCGGCGACGCGGCGAGCGACATCCCTGTGGTGGTACATCGCGCTGCTGCACCTGGACTACGCCCACGCTCTCTGGAAGGACAGCATCGGCCCCGCGCTCCGGCGGTAGAACCCCGTCGCCCGGCTCGTACACGCGAGCCGGCCCGCGCCTGCCGGGCTTTCCGGATTCCGGTACGAGGCTGGGCTGGCGTTCGTACGATCGGCTCGGCCCGGGGGCGCCTGGCCGGTGCAGGACGAGGGAGAGGGAGGAAGCAGTGGGGTTCGTGGCCTGGATCGTGATCGGCGTGCTCGTGGCCGCGGGCGTGGTGGTCTGGCGCATGGGTCGCTACCCCGGCGGCTGGCGGTACGCGTTCGGTGCGTTGTACGCCGCCGACCGCAGGGACTTGGACGCGGCCCGCAGCGCGCTGCGCGGGCTGCGGGACCAGGCGGCTCGCGAACGCGAGGCGGCCACCGGAGACGTCGCGCTGGCCGAGCAGGCCTACCAGAGCCGGGTCGCGCTGGCCCGGGCGCACCTGGCCGCGCTCCGCGACCCCGGCACGGGCCTGCTGCGGTCCTCGGTCGGGGGACTGTGGCTGTACGAGCACGTGCTGGAGGTTCACGCGGAGGGCCGCGTCAACCGGTACCCGCTGAACGAGGTCTCGATCCGCGGCGAGTACTCGGGCAAGGCCGGCCACGTCTACCTGGCGCTTCCGACGGGTCGCCAGCAGATGGTGTCCGTCGAGCTGGACGAGGCGACGTCCGAGGCCGACGTACGGGCGTTCGTCGTGGAGGCGTTCAACGCAGCCGCCGACGCCAAGGTGTCCAGGGCCGAACGCCTGGCGAAGGTGCCGCAGGCCGAGGCCGAACTGCGCAAGGTGATCGCCGACACCACCGGCCCGGAGCAAGCCCGCCGACGTCTTGCCGATGTCACGTCCCGTCAGAAGTCAGATGCGCGCATCCCGCAGGCCCGCCGCGAGCTGGACGAGGCACGCGACCACTGGGAGCATCTCACCGGCCGCCGCCCGGAGTAGCCCAGCGGCGAGCGTTCGGTCAGCCGGCGTCGGGGAGGAACTGCCGCCAGGCCGTGAGCTGGGCGATCGTGCGCTGCAGGCAACTGCTCTCGGCGCTGCGTGACCACATGACGAAGTCGGCGGAGGCCGCGATGCGTCTCCGGTCGACTTCGTCGCTGTTGTTGAATGCTCAGGCGCGCCCGAGGTGGAAGACGGTGACGGTTACCGTCTGGTCGTGGACCTCGTACTGGACGCGGGCACCGACCCCGAGGTCGACGACTACACCGCCCGCACCGACCCGGCCGCCGACTCCGGCGACCGCATCAGCCTCTACCGGGTGCACGAGACGATGGCCAGCGTCTTTGTGGCCTGGATCATCGCCGGACCCTGACCCGGCATCAGCACCACCCCGGGACCCGGCCGGGCCCCTCACGCTCGAATCGTGAGGGGCCCGGCCGTCAGCGTACGGGGCGAACCGTTCCGGGCTGGTCGATTGTGTCGTTCCCCAGCCCGTGGCCGGACCATGGTGGCACAACGTCTTCGTCTCACTCGCCTGCAGCCTCATCTGCTGGCGACGACTCAACACCCACGGCCAGTGATCGTGTTACGAGTTCTAATTCGGCGACGGCACTCACTGTTGATCCGGAATGGCTTCCCTCAGTTATCAAAGGCCGTTGTGATCAATAGGTTCGAGCGCGTAGCTTGGTGAGCCGGGTGGACTCGACCTTTCCTGGGGGGAAAATGAAGTACCGCTCCGCTATTCGCCGGTCAGTGGGCTTGGCGGCCGCATCATCGGCATTTCTTTTGATCGGCGCCGGGACGTCCCAGGCGCAGCCGGCGCCTTCGTCTCAACAGCATGGCAGTGGGCCCGCGGTCCTGCGTCTTGTCCGTCCCGGTGCTGCAGGAACGGCGTCCCCGCAGGACGTGGTGACGTGCAACGGGAGCGCGCTGCGCCCCTTGTACAGCGGGAGCGCCATCACGGCGAGCGGCACGTTTTCCTGTGCCCCCCACGCCCCATACTCCTGCACGCTGGACGTCCAGCTCCAGGTCTACATGCTCTACCAGGAGAAGTGGGAGACCGAGGCGGACAGCGGCACGAACTACAACTGCGCGCCGCCCACGCAGTCTGCGTGGGCCACCGCTCACTGCGACCCGATCTCCGACACCTACAGTTACCGCACGTATCTGTACTTCACGGCCTCGTACAACCAGACGGTGAGTGAAGAGGCGACCAGCGACACCCTGAACATCAACTGCTTCTAGGTCCCAGTCATCGCCCCGCACAGGTTTTCCCGAAAGAAAAACACCGTGGACAATTGGGAACAGGCATACGCTCTCGCGCGTCGCATTTCCGGCGACGCTATGGCCGACAGCGGATTCGCCGATACCGCGAACCGGCGCTACGGCATCTGGTCGCTCGACCGGAAATGGGCGGAGGAGCGGTTCACCCTACTGATCGGACTCGCCGTCCACGATCTGATGGCCGGAAACGCCGCCGACGGGCAGCCTGTGCTTCCCGAGCTGCACAACGTCGTCCTCGCCATCAAGGGCGGTAACCACCGGGAGATGCTGAACCGCGCCGCCGCGACCCTCTCCCCGGAGCACCTGCGCGAACTCGATCTCCTCGACCGGGTGTTTCGGAACGGGGAGCCTGGAGCCGGGATCGCATGGATGCGAGTCGCGCAGATGGCGATGGACGCCGTGCGGCAGGCGGACGGCACACTACCCCCCGCCATCGAAGTCCGCTCCACCTATTCGGGCGGCGACGCCCCGGCCGTTGCGCGCATCGAGCTCCGCGCAGACGATCCGGCCACCGGCCCCTGACGCGGCTTCAGCCGTGCGGGTCGGGCCGCACCTGCCCTCTGGAGGGGATCTGACGGTGGGGCCGCTGCCTGAGGGTCGGGGTCGTCGTGCCGGGCCGAACCGGGGCCTGCACCTCCCCACGGCCGCCCGTTGTCGACCCGACCTCGACCTGGCCGACCTGCCCGGTCCATGGCAGCTCCACAGGCAAGAAGTGGCCGGTCCCCTCGAACCTGAAGGTCTGCCGGGCCATCCGGGTAGGGTGCAGTCCCCGAACCACCCCGCTGAAGGAACGCCCGCTCCCCGTGGACATCCACACTTCATCGGTGCAGCCATGGCAGAGGCTCCCTTCTCACGACCTATCAGGTCATGTCCGGCGACCTTCCGCACCTCGGGGGAACCTCATTCCCGCACCAGCGCTCACCGAAGTCGCGGCCTGACCAGTAGCTTCACTCGCCGGGAGCGCTGCACAGCCTCGGCCGTTGACACCCCGGTGAGGCAAACTGCCCGCCATGACAACGGCTGATCACGTCCTGACCTCCTGGAGCCGCATCGGCACCTGGCTCACCGCGCACACTCGACGAGGCCCGGCGAGACCAGCGCCGGATGCCGCCCGCCTGGACGCGTTCGAGGCAGACCTCGGCCTGCCCCTGCCCGCCGAGCTGCGGATCTGGTGGCTGCTGCCCGACGTCGCCGCGAGCTACTGGATTCCGGACGCGTTCGCCCCGGTCTCGCTGGACGAGGCCCTGGAGACCCACGAGATCTGGCTCCTGGTCGCAGAGCAGGAAGGCGCCTCATTCGACGAGAACGGCCAGCCCGAGAGCCGCTACCAGCGGGAGTTCATGCCGATCGCGCTGAGCCCCGGCGGCGACGGACTGATCGTCGACATGCGCCCCGGTGACACCCACGGCACCGTACTTTTCTGGGACCACGAGACCTGGACCCTGGACGTCCCCCAGTGGCTCTCGGTCACCTCAATGCTCCAGGACATCGCCCAAGCCCTGGAGGCCGGCACGCCCGCGCTGCTGGGCCACACAGCCCACGGCGGCTCCCGGGGACCCAGCACCGCCGCAGTCGACGACTCACTCGACCTCACCTGGCAACCCACCCACCACGTGACCCGCCAGAGCACCATGCCCCAGCCAGCCGCAGCGGTCGATCATGCACGGATGAGACCAGAAGTGCAGGCGTTCGTAGCCGACGGCCCCCTCCCCGACTGGGCCGCCGAGGGCGAGGAGATCGACCGGCGAGTCGAGCAGCTCGAAGCCATCGCCAAGCCCGTCACCGGCGAGGAAGCCCAAGCACTGGTCGCCTGCTTCGGCCCGGACGACTGCTACGGCGTCGCCTGGACCCTGCTACACCTCATCGAGACCGGCCCGAACCCCGTCCTGACCACCGAGCCAGCTCCCAACGCCAACGAGTGGCACCACACCCTCTGGGCCCGCATCGTCAACAGCGGACTCGCCCCCTCAGCTTGACGCGCTAACACCGTGCGATGTCTGCGGTGGGGAGTTTCGCCCCGGGGCCGCCGGTTAGTTTCACCCCGGCCGCTGGTGAGTTACGCCTCGGACCCGGCGAGTTTCGGGTGTCGTCGCAGGTCAGCGGCTGGTTAGAACGCACTGCGGTACGCCGTGGCGGCGGGGCTCGGCGCCGCGGCGCGGTGGGGCAGAGCCTTCGACATGTCCTGCCCGGTGCCGCCGTCACACCTTCGAGCGGACTTCCCGGCCTCGCCGCCGGGAAGGCTTGCCCCGTGACCGACACCAACCTGTTCCAGCCCGGCACCACCGTGCTGCGCCGCGACGTCCACGCCGACCGCGTGTGGACCGCGATGCCCCAGCGGGTGATCGACGACACCGGCCACGTGCTGACCCTGGCCTACTGGCCGGGAATCGAGAGCCTGGCCCCGACGACCTGGATCACCGCGACGCGCACCGGCGACGAGACCACCCGCAAGCAGGGCCTGGAAGACCTGGCGGCCGGCACCTGGACGCTCGGCCGCTACCGGTGGACCGGCACAGAGCTGCTGAGCCACTTCCTGGCGGGCGAGTGGTTCTCCGTGCACTGCTTTCAGGACGCCACCACCCACGAGCCGCTGCGCTGGTACGTCAACTTCGAGAAGCCCTACCAGCGCCGCCCCGGCATCGGCATCGACACCATGGACCTCGCCCTCGACCTGGTCATCACCCCCGACCTGTCGGGGCACCACTGGAAGGACCGCCACGAGTACAGCCAGCTGCGCCGCCTCGGCCTGATCGACGACTACCTCCACCACCAGGTCGAGCAGGCCAAGGGGAGGGCAATCGCCATGCTCGACAACCGCACCGGACCGTTCGCCGACGGCTGGCACACCTGGGCACCGGACCTGGCCTGGCCACTGCCGACCCTGCCCGATCACGCCGACGACTCGACCACCGGACGGTGACCGCGCCGATCCCCGTGCGGGTGTGCGCGGTCCTGGTCCACGACGGCCGGGTGTGTCTGATCCGCCGCCAGCGTTCGGCCGGCCCCCAGCACTCGCTGCCCGGCGGCGTGGTCGAGGACCAGGACGGTGAGGAACCGGCCGACGCGCTGCGCCGGGAGCTGCTCGAGGAGCTCGGCCTCGACCTGGCGGTGCTGCCCGCGCCGCCGGTGCTGCGCTTCGTACAGGGCCAGGAGACCGACCGGCCGGGCGAGAGCGTGCCGTTCCGGCGCCGGCACCTGGTCTACGTTGCCCACCTGCCCGACCACCTGGTCCAGGCCGTCGCCGCAGCCGAGCAGGACGCTCCCGACGAGGCGCCGGTGGTGTGGCTGCCGGTGGCCGACGCGGCCGGCCTCCACCTGTACCCGGACGTCGGCGCCGTCCTCGACCAGGCCGTCCGGCCCGACACCGTCGCGGGCGGCCCGGTGCTGCTCCCGGCGATGACCGGAGCGTCCTACCGGTGGCGCTGACCTCCCGTGTGACTGTGCACCATAGATGGCCAGGGTTTTCGCGCTACTTGGCCAACGGGCGGGCACTCGTTTACCAGGGCGAATCCTGGGGCCCATCGACGGAGACGGGTTCGCTGCGCCTGCGGCGGGCCTCTTCTTCCTCGCGTTCAGCTGGTGCCAGCCGCTTGCAGCGGGGCGGGCGGGGCGCGGCCAGAAACCGTCAGGCTCCCTCTGCACCCGCCCAGCCGCCGCTGGAGCGCCTTGGCTATGTGGTGAGGCGGGGGTTCGCGAAGACGATCGTGGGATTCCCGGTCAGGCACATGGCTCCGCCGTGAGCATCGGTCCAGTAGGTGATAGTGAGGCGCTGCACCCCAGTGACATTGATGTCGACGGGAACGGTGTGGTCCAGGGCGAGGTGCGCCAGCTGGACGTGTTGGCCGTCGGCGTCGATTTGGACGTCGCCGCCGACGTTCTGGGAGGAGTCGTCGATGCCGAGCAGGCCGGTCAGCTGCTTGTAGGAGCGGTTGAGGTCGTAGACGCTCGTGTAGGGGGCACCGCAGGGGTTACCAAGGAGCGCATCGCTGTAGGACTGGGTGTTCATCGTCGCGCTGCCTCCCGAGAGGGGATGGTCGCTTTCCCGTGAGGGGCGGAGTCCTGTGAGGGAGCCTCCGCCCGGCGCGGCGGCAGGTGACTGGGGGCTGGCGGAGTCCGACGCAGCGACCGTAGAAGCGGCGGTCACTGTGATCGCGGGACCGGGGACGGTCACGGTGACCGTGGGGCGGGCAGCGGCGGTTGGCGAGGCGACACCTGCGGCGGGCAGCCCGAAGAACCCGAGCGCCAGGCCGGCGACACCTGTCAGTGCCGAGATCATGGCGGCCATTTCGCTCATGCTCCGCTTGGGTGCCGCCGGGACTGCGGGTGGGTGCGCAGGCGGTGGCGGTACCTCGGCGCGTGCTCCGCGTTCCAACTCGTCCCCCAACTCGAAATCCTCTGGCTCCTCTTGACGGGAGCTCCGCCATTCAAGCAAGGCTCGGTGGCGTTGAACAGGCTGCCTCGTACCCGGGCTTCGCTGCCTGGACACGGTGCCTGGAGAGCCCCCAGAAGGCCGCTAAGGGTTGTCCCGCAATTGATCTTTGAGGCGAGCGAGAAACAGCTCGTGGATCGGTGACGGCCTTGTCTACGTGGCCTGGAGAAGGTTGTGCAGGCGGGCGATTCCGAGCATTGCGTGGTGGACGCCGTCGCCCTTGAGGCGGCAGTCGCGAAGGATCTTCCAAGTCTTCATGCGGGCGAAGACGTGCTCGACTCGGGCTCGGACCTGCTTGTGCTCGCGGTTGTGCTGAGCCTGCCACTCGGTCAGTTCTCCGCCGCGTGGCCGGCGGTGCGGGATGACCAGGCCAGTGCCCGGGTAGCCGCCGTCGGCGATCGTGATCGTTGTGCCGACGGCGGCCTTGGCCCCGGACGTGTCGACGGTCACGTAATTCGGCTCTGGCGAAGATCTTGTGGCACCCCAAGGTCTTCCGCTTAAACGTTCTAGGGTCGCCACTCCGCCTGGTAGTCGGGGTGCTCAGCGTACGACTGTGCGAGCACCCGGAGGGCATACCTGAGACCGGTGAACCGTGCGTCGGACGGATCCATGGCCTCGTAGTCCCGAGCCAACATATCGACCAGGTCGAGCATCGGCAGATGGCTGTCGAGGAGAGCATCACCTCCGAAGCGGTAGGCCACCTCGGCGTAGGCATGGTTGTCCGCCTCATTACGGGCGTGAAGGAACTTCAGGAGGTTGTCCACGAGGTGATTTTCTCCCACCTCCGGCGATGCCGACCCGCCTTAAGGCCGGAGGAGGACGCGGATGCGGAGGAGGTCGAGTTTGGCCCGGCCGTAACCGGCGCGCTTGAGGAGCTTCACTCGCGTCACTTGGCCTTCGACCTGGCCCGAGCTCCAAGGGCTGGACAGCCCTGCGACCACGGCGTCCTGGTCCCGGCGAAGGCCGGCGACGAGCGAGTGGGGCGCGGGTAGGTCGTCGGCGAGGACGCGGTTCATCCAGTCGGGCAGCAGGTCGCCGCGTCGGTCGTGGAGCATGGCGGCGAAGTCCCGGACGTGCCGGGCCGCGGCGTCGAGGTGTGGGCAGGCGGCCCGGATCTCCTTGAGTTCCTGGGCATCGTCGGCACGAAGGCGGGCCGGGTCGGTCATGATCCAGCGGACCACTCGGCGGGGCCGCGGGGCGGGTCGGGGTGCCACAGGGGGCGTGTGCTGCTTTGCGTGCCGTAGGTAGCGGCGGACGGTCTGGACGCCCCCGCGAAAACCGAGTTCTTCATCCCGCTGCGAGCACTCGACCTGCCGGTCGGCCACATCGTCACGGTCCTGGAGGAGATGGGGATCTACGAGGACAACAGCGAGCCCTCCTTCGAGCGCTGGCTCGCCGAGCGACTGGAGGGTCTCGCGCCCGGCATCCGCTCGGAGGCCGAACGCTGGACCCGCGTCCTGCACGACGGCGGCCCGCGCAGCCTCCCGCGACGAGAGGGAACGGTCTGGCTCTACCTCAACCGGGTCCGTCCGGCACTGCTGGAGTGGTCGGATCGCTACGACCACTTGCGGGAGGTAACCCGCGGCGACGTCCACACCTACCTCAAGGCTCTTCACGGCCATCACCGCCGCGATCAACTCGTCGCTCTGCGTTCGCTGTTCAGCTGGGCCAAGCGGAACGGGGTCGTCTTCTGCAACCCCACCAGCCGGATCAAGGTCGGTCAGTACGAGTACGCCGTGCTGCAACCACTCGTCCCCGAACAGGTCGACCGGGCGGTCGCAGCGGCCACGACGCCGGCGACACGGCTCATCCTCGTTCTCGCCGCGGTCCACGCGGCCAGGGTCGCCCAGATCGGCACCCTCATGCTCGACGACGTCGACATCGGCAACCGGCGGCTGACCGTCGCCGGCCGCGTGCGGCCGCTCGACGACCTCACCCTGAAGCTGCTGCTGGACTGGCTGGAGCACCGGCGCAGCCGCTGGCCGAACACGGCGAACCTCCACCTACTGATCAACAACCAAACCGCGAACAGGACCACCCGGGCTAGCAACCACTGGATCAGCGCGGCGATGCGCGGACAGGCCGCAACGCTGGAGCGGCTCCGCGTCGACCGACAGCTCGAAGAAGCGATGACCCAGGGCCCGGACCCGCTTCACCTCGCCGAGGTCTTCGGACTCGCCGAGAAGACCGCCATGCGTTACGCAGACTCCGCACGCACCCTGCTGGAAACAGCCGCTGAGCAGCAACCGTAGTGAAACCTGCTCGACCCGACCGCCCCATGCGGAGATCATGGGCAGATGTCGTCCACCGAATCAGCAGCCCACGAGCTTCAGGACCGCGCCGTTCTCTGGAGTATCGGCGAGATCCGTGCAGGCGATGTGGTCACCGCAGCCTGTGATGCACTCGTTGCCGGACTCGACAGTCCTGCCCTGCGGGCCCTGGCAGCCTGCACACGCGCTGAAGCGGACTACGACGTCCCCGAGATTCTCCCCTCCGCGCTCGACGAGCTCGGCCTCGCCTTCTACGCAGTCGGCAGCGTCGCCGGCCAGGAAGCCGCCGCGCGGGCACTCGCGGGCCAGATGCTGGCCGGCGAACTGACTCCTCCGGAGCTTGCCTTCCGGATCCACCAGCGTTTTGGACATGAGCTGCCTCTTGCGGAACGGCTCGCCGAGCTCGACGACGAGTACGACATGCTCGACTACGGGGGCGGCCGGGCACCGTCGGAGGTCGACGCAGAGGTCACGGCCGAAGCTCGCCGACTGGCTCAGCAGCCTCGTGTTTCACTCGAACCCATGGATGCACCAATCTGAGGCACACCGCTCGACCCGCGAGTTCACGCTGAACGAGCTTCAGTTTCCCTGAACCCACGGGGCTCTTGGGAGTTGAGGAACATCTGTGCCTGATCGTGCACCCGTTGCCAGTGGGGATGATCAGGTCGGGGGGGGGGGATCGGCTCGACGGACTCGCCGGCCGCCCGGCGCCGCAGCACGGTGGCAGCATGTCGTCGGTGTCAGTTGGCCCTTCGCCGGAGTGCGCGGATGCCGAGGTCGTAGGCCATGGAGCCGAGGGCCAGGACCACCAGCGGCCACACCAGCGGCGAGGTCGGCGGCACCGCGCCGGAGAGCAGCGCGGTGCCGACCGTGCCGGTGCTCAGCACAGCGGTACAGGTCTGCGCGGTCGGCGTCCGGACCAGCAGGCCGGGCTCGGGGTCCTGGACGGGCGCGGTGGTCATCGAGTCACCGCCACTGCGTGGGCGCGGGCGGTATGCCGCTCGCCGAGGCGCTTGAGCTTGCGGCGCACCCGATCCCCGAAGGCCTCGGGCGCCGGGTGACCGGCCGCGGCCGCGGCCTCGGTCCAGCTGGCCTTCGGGTCCGCCGCATACGCCGCGGCGACCGCGGCCTCGACCGGCGCGAGGCCGCTGAGCACGGCGGCCAAGCGACTGTCGGCCAGCTCGGCGGCGAAGATCGTGTCTTCGAAACGCCGAGGGTCGGCGATCAGATCGGCGAGGACCAGGCCCTCCGCGACCGGGTCCTGCAGCAGCCGCAGCCGGCGGCCGCGCACCCGCCGCTCCCAGAGCGGCTGCAGGTGCCGGTGCTCGATCCGCGTGTGGCGGTGCAGCAGCCCGAGCAGATCCGGGTCGCGGAGCAGACCCCGGCCCAGGTGCTGGACCCAGTCGCCGAGAAGGGCGTTCTCCACCGCCTCGCGCCACCGGGCGGGGTCCGACAGCCCAAGCCAGTCCCGGCTGAACGCGTCCACGGTCGCGGTGTCGCCCTCGATGGCCGCATTCCGGGCGGTGAGCACGGCCATCAGCGCCAAGCGCTGCGGACCGCGGGGTTCCCGGGCGGTGTGGATGAAATATTTCGCGAGGTCAAGAAGGAGGGAGCTGAGGCGTTCGACTGCGCCGCCGACGGGCCTGGGGCCGCCATATTCCAGCGCCCTGAGGAGCCTCCCGATCAGGTCCCTGGTGAAATCACCTGCGTCGACCACCTCAGCGGGCCGGGGCCCCTCGATGTTGGGGTCGGCGAAGACGAGAAGGAACGCCCGCGGGGCCTCGGACCGTTCTCCGCAGCGCAGGGCCTGGTCCGGCGGCCACCAGGTGACGCAGGCACCGATGAGGAGCCCCGGGCAGCGGGCGGTCCCGAGTGTGTCGGGGAGCGTGGTCCTGGCGGACGTCATCGTGGCCTCTCCTTGCCTTCGTGGTTAGAGGGTCTTTCACCTCCGGGCGTGGGAGAGACCCTGACCGACAAAGAATCTTGAAACCTATCCTGTGACGGCTGTCACATCTGCGTCCTGGTGGCGGACCTCGTGCCCGTCGGCGCGCAGCCGCTCCAGGGCGGCGTCCATGTAGCGGGTGTTGAAGAGCACCAGGGCGTTGAGGACCAGGCCGAGCGCGCCGATCTGGTCCTCCATGCGCCGGTGTGTCGGATGTCGAGCCGGGCGCGCTCGCCGATCCGGGTGATGATCCGGCTGCAGCTGTCCGGGGTGAGCCGGGCGGTGCCCAGGTGCCCCCACTGGTCGACCTCGCAGAAGGCCGGCCTGTCAGCGATGCCGGACGCCGCCTCCAGGCGAGCCAGCACCGCACCGGGCAGCTGTCCTCGTGCTCGCCGTATACGACGACCACGGTCCGCTCCTCCTCCCCCTTGACCGGGGGAACGACCACCCGCAGCCCCCGGGACTCCAGCGTGATGCCGAGGACGTCCAAGGCGCTCACGTGCGAGGCCCGGCCGGCGATGGCGAACGACAGGGTGCTCAGCGCGCGGTCGCGTAGCCGGTCCAGCTCCGGCTGCTCGTACTCGCGGCGCCGGCGGCGCGACCCGGGCGCCGCGCGGAACGAGTCGCGGGGCGGTGTTCATCGCCCGCAGGTGCTCGGGCGTGGTGGCAGGCGCCTTGCCACGGCCCCGGGCCCGGCGGGCCGCGCCGAGCTCGGGGTCGGTGCGCAGCTGCTTCAGCCTCTCCCGAGCGGCGGTGGTAGCCACCTTCGGGACCTCGACCTGGTGCTCCCATCGGCAGGTGACGGTGACTCCGGTGATCCGGCGGTCGATGCTGGACATCGCAGCCTGCTTCTCCGCGTCCAGCCAGATGACGAAGCCAACCAGGGTGCCGATGGTGACCGCGGTGTCGGGCAGCCGGTGACCTGTGCGTGGCACCAGCCAGTCCAGGTACTCCTGCCACAGGGCCCAGTCCCGGGCGTACCCGGTGCGGGTCTTCTTCGGCCGTGCTCGGCGAGGTGTTCCTCGGCGGCCTGGTCGAGCGCCTCCAGCACCGCCGTGGTGACCGGGTCCGGCCCGGCCGGCTGCGGCAGCGCGACAGCCGGGTCATCACCAGGGGGCAGGACCTCGGCCCCCAGCACCGGCGCGGTCTCGATCGCCTCGGCGGTCATCGCGGAGGTCCTCCTCTACGCCGCCGGTCAGTTCCCGCTACGGATCATGTCGTACTCGCAGCTGGCACAGGAGACGTCGCCGTTGGTCGGGTCGAACTGCGTGCCGCAGCGCCCGCACTCCTCCAGGTCCGAGAATGCCTCGCCGCAGTGGAAGCACAGGTCGACCGGGCTGTCGGGGGCCGCAGCGGTGAGCGCACCGGTGACCAGGGTGTTGAGGTCGCAGGTCGGGCAGCATGCGACCGGATCCGGTCCGCCCTGGGCCACCGAGTGCCAGTTGCGACCAAGGACATCCTCCGCGTAGGACATCGCCGCCTCATCGGCCTCCCGCTGGTAGTGGCAGTACAGGCAGTGGGCGGCCTCTTCGTCCCCGACGACCAGGGCGAGCTGGTCGCAGGACGGGCACTGGACGGTACGGGGCCTCACCAAATCCAGCTGGGGGCGGAGTCGGCGCATCCGGCCTGTCACGTAGCCGCGGACCTCGTTGAGCCCCTCCTCCAGCGCTGCCATGTCCAGGAGAGTGTCCGCGTCGGGAAGCGGGATGCGGGGCACCAGCTCCGTGTTCAGGAAGTGGATCAGGAACTCCAGCACATACGCGGCGTTCGCCTCGATCACGTACCGGTTGACCTTGGCGTCGTGGTGCCGGCCGTAGTGCTGGAGCCGGTTGCGGAGTTCGGCGAGCTGCGCGAGCTTGGTCTTCTCCAACTCGCTGATGGTGACGCCGGCGATGTCGGTGAGCCGGGTGAGGGTCTGGTCCACTGTGCAGGTGGTCAGGCTGCCGTCGTCCAGCTCGCTGCACCTGGCCTCGCCCGGGTTCTTGAACACCAGGGTCCAGTGCTCCAGTTCGAGCCGATACTTGAGCAGGCACTCGACGGCGGCCTGGAGGTGCACCACGGCGTACTTGAGGTTCCGGCGGCCGACCTTGTCGCCGCGCACGGCTGGACGCTCGGCACCGCAGGCGGAGGCCTGCGCGACCGGTGGCCCACGATCGTCGGACGCGATGCTGCCGCCCGCTGGCACCTGGCCTAGGCAGCCTGGACGAGTGCGCAAATGTTCAGCAGGTCGGCGGCATCGGTCAGACGGTAGAGCGGCATCCGCTTCCAGTCCCGGGAGTGGGGTTGGGAGTGGCTCAGGACTTCTTGCAGGTTGTCCATGGCCTCGGAAACCAGGTCACGGATGGCGCGGCGCAGGGGCTCGGGCATCAGGTCGTTCTCGAACATGGCTGGACTGTGCCGCACCCAGGAGCTGCGGGCGCAGGCCGCGCCGCCACGCAGGCCGGCGGGTTCCCCGAACGGGTGAGCCGCGCCCGCTGCGGCGGCGGCCTGGGCGAGTCGCCTTGAT
Source organism: Kitasatospora sp. NPDC006697 (assembly GCF_042869935.1). Lineage (NCBI taxonomy): Bacteria > Bacillati > Actinomycetota > Actinomycetes > Kitasatosporales > Streptomycetaceae > Kitasatospora > Kitasatospora sp. NPDC006697. The sequence continues at coordinate 49,753 of NZ_JBIAGU010000032.1, read as the reverse complement.
CCAGCCCACGACACTGCGATTCCATCGGCTTGGGCCCCATGGGCGCCCGGCCGCGCAACCGAGGAAACCCCCGTATCCGGTTGCCGAGGACCGGCCAGAAGCTCAGCATCATCCAGCGCAACAGCGCAGCGGCACGTGACTCACACAGCGTCGGCATTCCGGGGGCCTGGCCAACGCGGAGAAGTCGACGATGCGCGATGCGACCAGCGAACTCTTCCCGACGGGCCGTCGGAAGTGCACCGGGGAGTCCCACCAGGCGCTGCGGTCCTTGCAACGCGAGGGCGTGGACGCGAGCGGGATCCCGGCCGCCGACTCACCAGAGCAGGAAGCCCTGGAGGCTGCGGTCTTCTACCGCGTTTGCAAGATGGGCGGACTGTCCGCCCACCCCCTCGGAATCATGAAGGTGTCCCCCGAGCCCGAGCGCCTGACCGTCCGACTGCTCGACGAGCCATACGTCGTGCGGCACTGGGCCGAACGGCTCCTGCCGCAGCAGGCCGACGAGCTGACCGGCGACAGGGATCCACGTGACTGCATCCACGGCGTGCCGGGTCTGCGTAGCCGCGTCGGCGCGGGCGGCGTCGCGCTCTACCGACCGGGCACGTCCGCACAGGTGCTGTTGACCGGATTCAACACCCGCTGGTGGGAACGCATCACCGCGCTGCTGAACGGCAGCAGGCCGCAGCTGTTCACCAACACCGCATGGGCTCCACTGGAACGCGCCGCCCACGTGGCCGGGCACAAGAGCGAACTCGAGGAATCTCTGATCGGATCGGCCATCCTGCGGCGCATCCGCGCGACCGCAGGGCCCGGAGAGATCAACAGCACCGACGCCTGGTCCTGCGGCGCGGAGGGCTTGCGGCTGGAGACCACCGACGGCCCACCGTGCCCGGAGCTGATCAGGTCACTGTGCGAGCGCCCCTGGGGCCTGGGCTGGCGGGTGGAACACGCCTGGTGCACCTGCCGCCAGCCAGTACCGGAGGGCTGCACGATCGACTTCCGCCTGCCCACCGGCCAGCAGCGCGTGTACTACTCCAACCTTCACTGGGGCCGGACCAGCGACGAACGGCGCCAGGCCACGGTCAGGGAACTGAACCAGTCCGCGTTCGCCGTCTGACCGCGCCGGACGGGTCGGCGGCCGACCGTTCCGAGACGGCTGGCCCAGCAACCGGTGGGGGAGCCCCGCCGGGATGGCTAGCTGTGATGTCTCAGGACGTTGGTTCCACGGCGTCCTCGAACGTGAGCTGCTGCGGGACGATCAGCAGTGGTGCGGGTGGTTGGTCGGCGGTGACGCGGTAGTCGCTACCGGAGGTGCGGCTGACCGGTGGCCGGCCGTCTAGGGCTGAGTGCGGGCGCTCGTGGTTGTAGTAGTTGAGGAAGTCGGCGAGCGCCGCGCGGCGCTCGTGCTCGGAGGTGTAGTCGCGGATGTACGCCCACTCGCGGGCGAGCGTGCACTTGTACCGCTCGACCTTCCCGTTGGTCTTCGGGGTGTAGGGCCGGGTGCGTTTGTGCCTGGTGTTGGTGGTGGTGAGCGCGTCGGCCCAGGTCTGGGAGCGGTAGCAGGCCCCGTTGTCGGTGAGGACGCGGTGGATCGGGGTGATGCCGTGTTCGGCGAAGAACGCCATCGCGCGGTTCCAGCATGATCCACCATCACCAGATCAGCTTTGAAGACGACTCCTAGCGGGTGGCCGCGTTGTGCAGGTCGACCATCGTCCGCACCGGGAGGGGCAGCCAGTCCCCAGCGGCCGGGCGGGTTCGGGAGAGTACCTCGACGATCCAGGTGGGTGTCGGACGGCGCTGGGGGTCGTGGTCGAGACAGCGGACGACCAGATCGGCGAGCGGGGCCGGCAGCAGACTGGGGAGGGAATCCAGGAAGTCGCTCTCGTCCTGCGGCACCGCCCCTCCGGCGTGGCACAGCACCATCCCGAAGGCGTAGACGTCCGTGGCGAACGTGACCGGCCCCCCGATGTACTGCTCCGGGGCCAGGAATCCCCGCGTGCCGATCAGGTGGCCGGAGCGGGTGAGCACGGTGTCGTCGAGCGCCCGGGCGATGCCGAAGTCGATGACGCGGGGCCCGGCGCCGGAGATGATGATGTTGCTCGGCTTGAGGTCGCGGTGGACGATGTTGCAGGCGTGGATGCCCTCGAGTGCCTCGGCGACACCGACGGCCAGGGTGTGCAGACTCCGGCTCGGCAACGCACCGTAGTGCTTCAGGACTTCGTGCAGCGGGAGGCCGGGGATGTACTCGGTGACCAGCCACGGCGGATCGCCCTCGGGGTCGGCGGCGACCACCGGCGCGGTGTGGAATCCACCGACCCGGCGCACGGCCTCGACCTCGCGGCCGAACCGCCGGCGGAACTCGGCGTCCGCGGCCAGCTCCGGCCTGATGACCTTGACCGCGACCAGGCGCTCGCCGGCGGATCGCCCGAGGAAGACCGTCCCCATGCCGCCCTCGCCCAGCCGGGCCGTCAACTGGTAACGGCCGATGCTGCGCGGATCATTCGGCCTCAACGGCTGGCGGCCGGGGCCGAGCGGTGCCCGCGGCGGCAGGAGCGGCGAGGCCGGTGCTCCGCCGCCCGCCGTGAGGGCGGCTCCCGCGACCGCCCCTGCGTCGGCGCGCAGCGCCGCGGCCTTGGCGTCACCCTCGGCCTTGATGAGCTCGGCCTGCTTCTCGCCCTCGGCCCTGAGGATCTGCGCCTGCCGGTGGCCCTCGGCGGTGAGGATCGCCGAGCGCTTGTCCCGCTCGGCGCGCAGCTGCTTCTCCATCGAGTCCTGGATGGAGACCGGCGGCTCGATCGTCCTGAGCTCGGCGCGGTTGACCCGGATGCCCCACCGGCCGGTGACCTCGTTCAGGACCCCGCGCAGGCCCGTGTTGAGAGCCTCGCGGGACGCCAGGACGGATTCCAGGTCCATCGGGCCGACGAGGTTGCGCAGCGTGGTGACGGTCAGGTGCTCGATCGCCTCGGCGTAGTCGGCGACCTCGTAGGTGGCGGCGCGCGGGTCGACGACCTGGTAGTGGACCACCGAGTCGATGGTGAGGACCACGCTGTCCCGGGTGATCACCGGTTGCGGCGCGAACGGCACGACCTGCTCGCGCAGGTCGATCCGGACGCGGACGCGCTCGACGAACGGGATGATGACGTTCAGCCCGGCGTAGAGGGTGCGCCTGTAGCGGCCGAAGCGCATCACGACCGCCGCGTGGCCCTGCGGGACCACCCGGATCGGCCGGGCCAGGAGCGGCAGGATCACCACCAGGATGAGAAGTATCAGCACCGGCTCCATGTGCGGCCCCCTCGCCTCTCAGCACACCGGCCGTCCGATCCGGCGGACGTCCGGCAGTGTCCGGCCACAAGCCTGACAGACGTGCCTCGTCGTGCCTATAGGGGTCGTCGACGAAGCGCGTGCGCAGATCGTGCGGCTACAGGGGGGGTTGACATCGGGTCGGACGGCGATTGACGGGATCGACAGGGCCTTTCAAGACTCGAAACCCGGACCCGAATCGGCGAGAAATGGCCAGCTCCGGCCCCCGGCCGGCTGACCGGCGACCCCCGCACTCGCCTGCGACGGACGTGGGCGCCCGCTCTCCTTCAGCTGCACGCCGCGCTGTCCGTTCCGGTCCCGGTCCTGCTGACTGCACGCGACGCCCAGTCCGTCGAATCCGCCCAGCAGCGCCGCGAGCAGCTGCTGGCCAGGGTGGAGGGCGTCTACGAATCCCTCGCCGACCTGATGTTGCCCTCGCCGTTGAACCGGGAGCAGGCCGCCGTCAGCCGGCTGACCGAGGCGCAGCCCGAGGGCACCGACGCGCTCTGGGAGGGGCTGCTGGAGCCTCTCTTGCTCCTGGCCGGCCAGACGCCCTCGGACGTCGCCTTCCACCTTCGCCAGCGCGGCTGAGCGTCGTCCGCACTGCGGCTGGGCTGGCGCGGTTCCGCTGCGCGGCTCCCGCGCGTCGGCGAGGGCCAGGCCGTCGCCGTGAGGCGCAGCGCTCCCGGCGGGCGATTTCCGCATTGCCCCGCCCACGAGCCCGGCTCGGTGGCACGATGAGATGTCCATGGTCAGACGCCTGTTGGGGGGTTGTCGTTGCCGGGTGACAAGCGGCGGATCCAGACAGCGGTGCTGGGCGGCGCGGAGTCGGAGGAGCCGACCTATGCGGTGACGGAGCGTCGGCTGCACCGCTGGAACTGCCCCACCCTGGGCCGCGCCGACGACCGCCGGGCCGCGTTCGAGGAACCTCTCGAGGAGACCGGTGGCCGCGGCGACGGACCACGCTCCCTACCCTCCGCACCCCGGACGAACTGCGCCGCACAGGCAACCGGTCCTGGCGCTGTGCGACCTGCGGCGCGGACCCGCTGTAGGCCGGCGCAGACCGGGGAGTGTGTGGGTTCGTCGGGGTGGCTCGGGTTCATTCGGGAGGGTCGCGGCAAGGCATGGCTTAGCACGAATCTGATGATTCATCAGATCTTTGGGGGTAAATCACCGCACCGGGTGAACCCGGGGTGCCAGTGGGGGCACGGGTGGTGCGGGTTTCCTGCGATGTTCGGGAGAACGTCGCATAAGCCTGATTTGTGGGATTTGTAGGCCGGGGCTGGCCGGTGTGGGGTGTGGGCACGCGCGGTGTGCAGGTCAGGCATGGGTTGACGGCCTACCCGGCCCTGCACACCGCTGCGCTCATTCCCATTCGACCAAGGAGTTCAGCTTGGCTGAGTCCCTGTGGCCAGCGGGTGCCGTGATGGCGGCGCCCGACGATGTCCACCGTAGCGATCCGGGTGACGAGTCCCGGAATATGTCCCGGGAGGCCAACACCACTGGACGGGGCCGACACCGCCGGCCGCCGGTGAGGCCGGTCCTCATCGTGATCCCGGGCCGGGAACACGACACCGTGCTCAGCGCAGTGCTGTCGGTGCTGGCCACGGTGCTGCCGCCCCTGCTGCGGTGGGCCTGGCAGTACCGCCGCTGACCCAGCCGGGCGGGGCCGCCGCGCACCGCGCTGCCGCCCCGCCCGGCCCGGCCCCGGATTTCCGCGAGCGGCATTCCTGCCCGCTCGCGTGACGGTTTCCGGCGCCCGAGCGGGCTTTCGTCACGCATACACCCGGACTTGGAGGACGGCGATGACACTCCATGCAACTGGATACCCCGGCACAGCTGCCGTGCCCGACAGTGCATATACGGCTGCCGACTGGACGCAGGAGCGGGCGTGCGTGCAGTGCGGCATCCTCCTGCCCGCCAGCCGGGGACACCGGGCGGCGGACTACTGCGGCAGGGCCTGCCGCCAGCGCGCCTACCGGCGCCGGCAGGTCGGCCGCCGCACGGTGCACGCCCCAGCTCCGGCTCCGGCCGACGAACTCGCCATCACCCAGGAGATCGCCCAGGACCTGGCCGAACTCCTGGACGACCTGCGCCGGGAGCTGGCCGACGCGCCCGGCGCCGACGGCCGGGCGCTGAGCACGGCCGCGCAGATGCAGGACCACCTGGAGACCCTGACCGCGGGACTGGTCGGCCTGGAGCGCAGCCATCGCACGACCTGGCGCCGGATCGGCGAGCTGCTGGGCACCAGCGAGGAGGCGGTGCGCCGCCGCTTCCACCCCGATCGCGTCGAGCGCCGGCTGCACCCGTACACCCGAGTCCGCACCTCGGCAGCAGCGCTCCCCGCCCCATCCGGTGTCCTGTCATCGCCGCGGCAGCCCGGCGCGGTGCCGTCGCCGCAGCCCGCGGTGCCGGAGCTGGCGGCGGGCCCGCCGCCGCTGGCCTCCTCCCGGCCGGCTGGCAACAGGCTGTCGGGGATGCTCTCGGTCTTGGTCCGCGCCACCGGCCGGCCCCAGTACGAGATCGCCCGCGCGGCCGGCTGCTCGCCCTCTCACCTATCGAAGATCCTCTCCGGGACGAAGGTGCCCACCTGGCGGCTGACCGAGGCGCTGGCCCGCGCCTGCGGGGGAGACCCAGCACCGCTCTATACCCCCTGGTCGCGGGAACGGCTGCGGGAGTTCCGTGGCCAAGGCCCGGCGCTGAGCGTTCCGGTCGGCCTCACCGCCAAGGAGGCGCACAACGTGCTCACCGCAGCCGTGGCCACCCTGCACGTGCGCGCGGGCAGTCCCAACGCCTACGAACTCGCTGTCGCCTCCAAATGGAAGCTGTCGATCGAGCGCATCCTCCGGATCCTGAAGGAACACGACTACGGCGACTGGGCCAAGTTCTCCCAGGTCGTGTACCTGCTGGGGTCCGAGGGCGACTACATCCGCCAGCTGTGGCGAGTGGCCTACCCCGCCGCACCGCTGCAGCCCCCCACACCGCCAGAGCCCGCCGCCCCGCTGCCCGCCGCGCCGCAGCCGGCGAGCGGTCCAATGCACCAGGCGGGGCAGGCCTCCCCGCCACTGGTGGGGGCGCTGCGCGACGGGGTCGCAGCCCGCATCCGCCGCGCCCAGAAGCCCCCCACAGACCCCGAACCCGAACCCGCCCCCGAGCAACCGCTCCCCCCGCCTGCGCCCACTCGAATTCCCGCATTCGTCACCTCTGCGGCGCCGCAGCAACTGGTGTCGTGAAAAGGAACGGCCAGGTCGCGGCCGTCGTGACGTCCACTGACGGCCCGCGCCCCCGGTCACGCCGATCGACGGCCACTGGCTCCGCAAAGCCTGGCCCGACCCGACCATGAGCCGGCGGACATCGCCGTGCGAGCGGGGGTCAGCGACCCGACGCTGCTCGGCCAGCGGTTCGCCGGTGCGGAACTGAGCGGCCGTCACGTGACCGTCGCTCGGGTCTGCCGACTGCGACGAAGTGAGCCCTCGGCGCAGGCAAGCCCCCGCGCACGCATGGACCGGTCCCGCCTGAATGCGAAACTTCTGCGCAACACCTCCTGACACCGCGTGACCGTCGACAGCCGGGAAAGGCGAGCCGAAGCCCGTCTACGCCATCGTGCTGGAGCGGGCGGTGTGCGCGGCCTGGCAGCCCGGCGTGCGGGCCCGTCAGCGCAGGGCCGCCACCAGCCGCGGGCTGGTGCTCCACACCTCCGCCCGGATCGGCTACAGCGCCGCCGGCGGCTCCACCGACGACCCGCGCGAGCGCCACCTCACCCAGCACCTGCCCGCCAGCGTCGGCCGGGACCTGTTCGCCGCGATCGACACAGGTGCCACCGAGGGCGAGTAGCAGCTGCTCGCGGCCGCGCTCGGCGAGCACTACTTCCGCCTCGGCGGCCGCGCCCAGGGGCTGGCCGTTGAGCTCACCGACATCTCCTGGATGGACCTGACCATCCTGTAGAGCTAGCTCGGGCCTCGTGGACAGAGCGCGTTCGGCGCGGGCGCTCGGGCGCGCCGGGGGTCAGGGCTTCGACTTGGGGCGCTGGTCGATGATGATGCGGGTTCGGGGCCGGCCAGCGTTCTCGGCCTCGAACACCGCGAAGGCGGGGTCGGTCTTGCGGACCTCGTGGGCGATGGCGGTGTAGTAGGCCAGCGCCAGGGCCCGGTCCTCGATGGCGACCGATCCCGTCAGGCCGGACGAGAAGTACGTGTCGTAGAGCGACTTGATGACGGCCATCAGGCTGGGGCCGGGCAACAGCACGGTCACCAGGTCGTCGTCCTTGTCCACCGAGATGGAGGCGGACAACTGGAAGTGAGGGCTGGCCGCGGTGGCGCCGGCGCCGATGAACTGCCAGACGTGCGGGTGGCAGACCAGTTCGGCGGTGCCGATGCAGGCGGCGCTCGTCAGCAGGTGGAACAAGTCCCCGTGCACTTCCGCCTTGACCCGGGCGCCGTCGGGCCGCGCGTGGGCCGCAGTCGCCGCCTCGAGAGCGGCAGGGGCGGGCTGCGGTCCGCTGTCCGGCGCAGTGTCGGGGAACGTGAGGTTCATCGCGGCCGCGAGCTCGGCGGCCGCGACATCCTCGGGAATGCGGCCAACAGACTCGTCGTCGGACCGGGCAGGCTCGGACGCATCGGACACGGTGGTCTCCTCCATAGCTGCGATGTGGACAGGCTCAGGGACGGGGACTGGTGCCGGCTCGGCCGGAGCCGGGCCGTCGGCCGCCCGCACGGGCGGCTGCGGGTGAGGCTGCTCGGCGACGGGCACCCGGCCGTCGCCGGCTGCGCCCGCAGGCGGTTCCGCCAGGTCCTGCTGTTCCGGCGCTTCGGACAGCACCCGCTCCGGTACCGGCAGCGGATCCGGTGCAGCTGAGGCATCGGCCGCGGTCAAGCCGACACGGGCCTGGTCGAGTTCGCGCCGCAGGTCCCGGTTCTCCGCCAGCGTCTCGCTGAGCGCCCGCTGCTCCCGGGCCAGGGCCTTCTGCAGCTCGCTGCGGACCTCTCGCAACCCGTCGATGAGCGTCGTGGTCAACTCCGTGCGCAGGGCGGTCGTGTCGGCGCGCACCTCCTGCAGGCCGTTCTGCAGGATCCGCCCGACCTCGTCGCGCAGCAGCTCGACCTGCCGACTGGTGCCCATCATCTGACCCCCTGGATGGCACTGCAGTGACTGTGGCGTGTCAAGAATCCGCTGGGGGATGCGGGAGGACCGGGTGATTCGGTGCAGGTGACCATTTCCTGTTGACTACTGTCCGAAATCACATCGTCACACTGTTCGATTCTGTGGGGCTGGACGGTCACGTGGCGAGCAGCAGTCCTGACCCCGGGAACCCCAAGCTGGCTTGCCGACTGCCTCCGAGCCGAACCCACCCGGCGCAGGCAGCCGCCCCTCGCACCCCTCGGCCTGACGTCGCGTCACCACCTTCCCTGCCGAATGATGGGGACGATTTCGACGGCCTGCCGATCGGGCATCGTTCCCACCTACCTGACTGTGCGCTGACGGTCTAACGGCTTGGCCAGGGACTGAGACCATTCGAGCACTGTCGATTCGGCGTCGTTCGACCGCTGGTTGCGTTCGAGCGGCGACGAGCATGCCGTCATCCGGCTCGAAGCGAGTGAAGGAGATCGACACCGGCCTCCTGGGACCGTCGCGGTCCGGGGGCCACAGGGCTGACGGGACCGGGTTACTGGAGGGTCGGACTCCTGATGACCTGGGAGAACTCCTGCCCGCATTTTCCGAAGCGGACTTTCTCGATCAAGGCGCCATGATCCATATCCCGGAAATGCTGACGGCGAACCAAGATCAGCCTAATGAAACTGTGTCGTGCATCACTTCGCACGCGTTTTCGGCATCGGGGGGCTCATGACTCCGCTGGTCAGAACGCTGTGTGCATATCCGATCACATCAAGTCGTCAATTGATCGGCTTTTCGGGTTAACAAACACCCCCCTCGGAACGGTTTTCCAGGTGCGCCCCCAGGGGCGCCAGCGCACCGCCGGTGCGCCGAAAGCGAACTCACGAGAGAGGGGGGAGCACGTGCAGCAGCCTCTGAGGCCCTGGCCGGCTCCGGTGAACTCCGGCGCGGCCAGGACGATCCGGGAGGACGACGCCACCGCGGTCGGCCACGCCGACCGCACCGCTTCCCAGGCACCGGGCGGTTCCGGTGCCGGCCGTCTCGGCAGTAGCCACAGCCAGGAGGAACGGTGACGCAGTTCTCGGGTGACGAGCCGGGCCAGAACCCGCTGCTCGACGCGACGGGCCCCGGCCAGGACCCGGTCGAGGCCCTCCCGCTGGACTTCACCACGCTGGTCATGGCCGAGCACGAGAAGTGGTTGCGGTACGCCTACAGCCGCCTGCTCCACAGGCAGGACGCCGAGGACGCCATCCAGAACGCCGGCTTCACGCTCCACCAGAAGTGGGAGCAGGCGCTCGGATGCTCGGACCGGCAGGCCGTCGAGGCCTTCGCCTGGAAAATCGTCAAGGACGCGGTCACCGACATTGCCCGCGGGCGCGGCCGGCACGAGGCCAGGGTGCGCAGGCTGCGCGAGAGCGGCGCGCCCGAGGCCACCGGCCACGAGGACGTCGACCTCCTGGTCGAGCTCGACGCGGTGCGCTGGGCGCGGGACGAGCTGGCGAAGGCCTACCCGACCCAGGCGGAAGTCGTGCGCCTGCGCCAGCAGGGGATGAGCTACCCGCAGATCGGCCAGGTGCTGCAGATCGCCGCGGGAACGGCCAAGACCTACGCGAGCCAGGGGTGGCGCCACATGCAGTACCTGCTCGACCCCCGAACGGAACATGGAGAGGGGAACTGATGGACGTCCACGAGCTGCTGCAGCTGGAGTCGGCAGAGATCGAGAGGGTGTTTGAGGATCATGATCCGTGGGCGTTCGTGGGCCGCCTCGCCCAGCGCATCGCAGACGGGGACGGATCGCCCGCCGCCCGCGCCGTCATCCGGTCCGAGCGGGCCCCGGCGTCCACCCGGCCGGCCCCGGCGGCCCGGGCCCCGCAAAAGCGTGCCCAGCACGATCCGGTGACCGCCGCCGCGCGCGGCGACCTGCGCCGCGACCTGGAGCACCTGTGCGCCTCGGTCGCGGGCGAGGCGGAGGCGGCCGAGCTGGCCGGCTTCCTGGACGGCATCGACCAGGTGGTGGAGGGCGCGACCGTGTTCGGCTGCGTGATGTACGCGATCGGCCGCCCGGAGGCCGCCGAGCTCTGGTGGGGGGTGGCCGCCGGCGCCGAGGACGAACTCGCCGCGCACTGCCTCGCAGTCCACTACGCGGCCACCGGGCAGCCGGACCGGGCCGAGGTGTGGCGCAGCCAGGCGGCTGAGGAAATCACCCCAGGTCGGCTTCCGATGCCGGTCCGGCTCCCCGGCGACCCGGCCGAGATCGCCCGGGCGTTGGCCAGCGAGATCGACGACCTGGCGCTGGCGGAGTTCGTCTCGCCCGACCCGCAGTCGCCCCCGGGGCCGATGCCCCCCGGCGGGAAGGTCGTCCGCGCCCGCAATAGCCCGCGAAGGCGCCGCCCGGTGAACAGGCCCGCGTGAGCACGGTGCCCGCCTGGGACCGGGCGGGCACCACGCATGCAGCTCCTGCTCTTCGCCGGGGTGACGTTCGCCGCCTGGGAAGCCTGTATGGATGCCGAGGCGCTACTACGGGGCCGACCACGACGACCCTGACCTCGGCCCCCGAATCGGCCACGTCTACCGCGAGCTGTGCGGCGGCCCGCTGGACGGGCTGCTGGACGTGACCAGTACTGCCCGGAGGCGCCCCGCCGCCGCAACACCCGCTGGTGGCCGACCGTCCGGACCTGGCCCTCGCGTTCTCCCCGGACAACTGGAAGCCCCACAAAGCGCTCTGGAAGGCCCATGGTGAGCGCGAGGGCACCCGCGCGCTGATCGAGGTCCTGCTACTGGCTCGCCATCTGCCCCACGAGCATCTTCCGAGCTGGACAGCAGCAGGCGGTCAGCTGACCCATCACCACCTGATCAGGCCCTCGATCCGCCCTGACGGACGTGTGCGGCAGGATGACGCCATGCCGCAGCAGACACTGCCCCCATCGGAGTCATGGCGCCGGATCGAATCCTGGCTGGCGACGCACTCGGCCTCCGGCCTGGCGTTGCTGAACCCGCCGGCTACACCCGGCGAGCTTCGAGACGCCGAACAGGCCCTCGGCATCCGGTTGCCCAGCGATCTCGCTGATTCCTTGCGCTGCCACAACGGGCTGACCACTTGGGCGACCCTCGTGCCTGAGCAGTCGCCCCTCCCGGTGGGCGAAATCGTGGACCGCTGGAAGACCTGCATGGACGTCGCGACCGAGAACGACGGTCTGACCAGCCGGCCGTGGGATGACGAACCCTGGTGGCACCCGCTCTGGGTGCCCTGGGCCGAGAGCGCCGACGGCGGCGCACAGGTGATCGACCAGCGTCCCGGCCCGAGCGAGGGGCGTCTCGGCTGGGCGGGCCACAGCGGTGGGGGCGATTTCACCGACTCCTGGCCCGGCTTGGCAGATCTACTTCACGCCGTCGCGCTCGCGCTTCACGACGGTGGAGGGGTCCGCGGGCTGCACCCTTACCTCGCCACGCAGGGCGAGCTGTGGTGGGACGAAGTGGACTGCCAGGAACTGGACGGGCAGCCGCTGACACCCGCACCGATCGGACTGTCCTGACTGTCAGCCACAGACTCAAATTCAGCCGACCGTTCTTACTTCTCACCAACATCGAGCGGCGATCGCAGCACCTCGCGCTGCCAGCTCTCACCAACAATCCCTCTTCGTTCTCACCTACGCAGCCAGTCCCGGGATCACGGAGCTGCTGGAATGGCGTAGGGGCCTCCAGCTCACAGCAGCTGGAGGCCCCTCGGTCATTCGCCGACGCTGGCGTCCAGCTTGTACAGCCGGACGGCTTCCATCGTCAGCAGGTCCCTCAGTTCACCGGCCGACAACACCCCCGCCCCGATGGCGTGGGCCCTCGCTCGGACGTTGTGGAAGGCGGTGCTCGCCTCTTCGGTGGAGCGGAACTCGACAACGTGGTGGATGGTGGCGCCCCGGTCCTGGAGGATGCTGAGCCCTGAACTCGGGGCCCCTGGTGGGAGAAGGTACAGCTGCGGCGGGTCGTCGGGGAGGCTGGCCACGCATACCGAGGCGGGGGAGTCGAGCAGCTCCTGCCGATCCTCGCCGGTCCAACCGTTCTCCGGCTCCTCCTGCTCTTGGAGGAAGAGAGCGGAAGGGTCGCGCAGGTGGATCTCCCGGTACTTGGTGTCGATGACGCCGGCCTTCCTGAGGGACCTGAGGTGGTTCTCCACGGCCGGACGGCTGAGCCTGAGCACGCGGGCGATATCGCCCTGCGAGATATGGATGGGTTGCCGTTCAGGGTGAGGTCGCCCGCTGAAGAGGTCCTGCAGCAGCAGGTTGATCCGCTCTGCCACGGGCCGGTTCAGGTTCTGGTAGTCCCGCTGGGTCTTGTGGAGCCTGTTGCTGATGACCGAGCAGAACGCGGCCATGTTGGTGGGATGGTTGTGCAGGAAGCCGCGGAACGACTTCGTGGACATCGCCGCGAGGGTGACGATCCCCGTGGTGCGGACCCCCTGGGGCATCCTCGCCCCGAAGAGGGAGCTGTCGCCGATGATGTCGCCGGGGCCGCGGAGGGTGAGGAAGAGGTTGCCGTCGGGCTGCTCGATCTCATGGGTGACCCACCCGTCCAGGAGGAGCAGGATGGCGGCACCGATGCTCAGGGTGGCGCCCGGGGAGGCCCCGCGGAGGTTGGCTGAGTTCAAGAAGGCGGCGCACTGGTCTTCGCGGAGCAGGCGCAGGAAGCTGTTCTTCGGGACCCGCTCGAGAAGGTCGCCGGTTCCGGGAGGGCGACGCCAGCGGGTGGGCGGGAGCGTGTTCGGGGGCTGGGTCACGGCTGGGGCCGTCCTTCGGGCGGGAGGCCTGGCTGGGGTGTGGCGGTGGCCGTGGTCGGTGTGCTGGCCACAGCGGGTGCAGCCGTCGATCCGGTGAGGGCGGTGATCACGGGGGGCAGTGCCCCAAGGAGTGCGCCGATGGCCCCGATGACCAGCACGATCGTGGCTGGGGTGGTGATGGAGAGCTTCTTGATGGCATAGACCGATGCCGCCACCGCACTGAAGAAGATCAGCACGGCGGCGAGCACGGCCGGCTCCTGGCCGGTCAACACGGTGGGGGTGTACCTCTTTCTGACGGAGTTGCAGTTTTTGGCGGGTTCTGAAAGTCCGTCACACTGGTTCCTGTGCAGCCTTGGTAGGGCTGGAACGCAGTGCTTCGGGTCGTGCAAGGATACGCCAGACGCGGGTGTCACATTTGCGCGTGCCGGACTCATCTCCAGCATGACAATGGCCTAGCACGTAGTCAAAAGTGCTCCGCACAACGGAAACGGTGGGGAGTCCTCACTTCGAAGAGAATGAACTCCCTACTGGTATGGAGGCAGAGGGGGTATTCCTGTCCGAAGTCCCGCCGAATAGGGAATTTCCACTCCCTCGCCCTGCTTCAATAGACACAGCTGACGGAGTTGCAACCTTGGCGGGTTCGACACGGAGCACGGTCGGTGACCGCTCGGGGGTGGTACCCCGGGAAGCCCGGCCACGACGTGGACCATAGATTCCACGGCAGATTGAGCCCTGACCCTTCGGGTCGGGGCTCTTTTGCATTCTCGCCCGGCAAGTCAGTCGGAGGCAGAGGTGATCGGCGGGTAGTTCCGGAAGTTCAGCACGATCAGCGCGAGCGACCGGTCGGTCACACGGCTTCCCGGGGAAGTGCCCCTGGCGCACTGCCAGTGCCCCGTGTCACGGTCTGTATATGACCGAGATCACTTCCGCCACCGTGACCAAGACGCCCAGCAGGCCGCTGCGGCCGGCGGACCTGCCGATCCACGTCCCGTTGATTGGCGGCGAGACCACCCTCTCCTTCCTGCAGCGCACGGCAGCACTCCGGTATTCGCCGACCGCCTGGGCTGGCCGCGGCGCGCTCCGCTACCGCACCCTGGCCAGCGCCCGAATGCGCTGGACCATCCCTGCAGGGAGGGAAGGATAACCGTGATTATCCTTCCCTTCGCTGGGCTTCGTCCGAACGGGGGAGGGGCCGGCCGGGTCGGCTCCGCAGGCACCGCGGCACGGCCTACCGTGCCGCCATGACGCCCGTTCCCGTGACCCCCAGCCCGCTGCTGACGGACTGGATCACCGCCGGGGCGACTGGCTTCGCGGCGCTCGGCACCGTCGGCGCGTTCATCGTTGGCCTGTGCCTGTATCGGAGGGAAGCTGCCCGGGATGAGAAGCAGCGGGAGCGCGAGCGACGAAGCCAAGCCCGGCTGGTCTACGGCTACGCAATGATCCGCGAGAGACCCCAGCCCGAGGGGGCGGAAACCAGCCGAACATCGCCAGCGTTCGTGATCATCAACAGCAGCGATCAGCCGATCTACGAGGTCACGCTGGTCAAGCCCGGCACTCGCACTGACAGTCACTACACAGTGATCCACCCCGGGGGCGAGCGGATCGAGTGGATGGGCAGCTCGGACGCCAGGCACCTGGGGGTAGGAGGCCGACTCATCGTCCCGGTGTCCTTCGACTTCACCGACTCCGATACCGTCCGCTGGCATCGCGGCCCGCAGGGTGAACTCGTCGAAGTACCGCCGCAGGCATCGGGCTTGTGATCCCCGAGGGGAGAGGATTGATCATTATCCTTCCCTTTTTCTGCGCCATCCGCCGCCGAATAAACCGGCCGTCCCAGGGTTCACCGAGTGAACAGCACCGCGCCAGACGGTGCGCCGCGGGCCGCCGCCGGGCCACCCTCGGCGACCATGGCGCCATGACCGACGAGACGACCGAGCCGACCGCGATCACCCTCGACGAGGCCCAACTCGTTCCGGGCTGCCGCCCGGCCATGGATGTGGTGTTCGAGGCGTTCCGCCTCTACCTCGCCTCCGGCGTGGACCGCGCGGCCCCTTGTACCGACCCGGACGCCGCCCGTACCCTCCCGGCCGCCCTCGTCCAGGCGTCCGCCGCCCTCGAGCAGGCGCGCGCCGCACTCGAAGCGCGCACCCTCGACATCGGCTGACCCTCCACCATCGAACCCACCTGTTCGGCGACCTGGCGGCCCCTCTGATCAGGACTGTCACCCGCGAGAGGTCCCTCCCATACCGCCTTCGGCACGCCAATTCGGTGCGTCTCGGCGACAAAGCCGACGGCAAGCGAGGGGGGTGTGCTAGGGGCAGACACGCTATGGTCGTGCGCGCGGGTCACACCCATAAAATTTATCTTCACTGGCTGGACTCGCACTGGCACTGGCTGAGCTGGCCGTCCGACCGGGGGCGCGCCTCCCCTTGGTCGACCGGACGACCAGCTCAACTCACGCCCTCGCAGGTGCAGTACCGACGGTCCGACCGTTCCCGCGGTCGGGCCGTCCTGCTGCCCAGGGCCTATCGCTCGCCGTCCTCCAGGCGGTCGATCAGGTCCCACACCTTGACGATGAGCGGAGCCAGCCGAGAAGCCGTCTCCACCCAGTCCGTCCAGTTCCTGCGACGCTCCCCGGGCCTCGCGGGCCCGTCGGCCGGCTCCATCTGCTGGGGCTCGTCCACAGAGCGCCCCCTCCCTGGTTCCAGGTCCGAAGACCGCACCGACCGCCCATGCGGCCGGCTGCCCGAGGGGAGCTAACGCTCCGCCAGGGCGGGAGAGGCGACAACACTGTAGCGAGACACGCGGCCAACCCCGCCCCGCACGTGACTGGCTTTGGATAGCCCAGCCCCACCAACAACTGCAACCACCAAGACCACGGCCGCAAGCACAAACCCGCCCACACACAGGTGATCGACTGCTCGGGGTCGGGCAGCAGCGTGCGGGCGGCCTGGATGATCTCGGTGGTGGCAACGGTGGGCCGGCCGCCGACCCGGCCGCGGGCGGCGTCCAGGCCCTCGCGGGGCGCCGGAGACGATCAGCTCGCGGATGAACTGGGCGAGGGTGGCGAAGACGTGGAAGACGAGCCGGCCGCCGGGGTCGTGGTGTCCAGGCGCTCGTGCAGCGAACAGAAACCGATCTCGCGGCGCCGCAGGTCGCCGACCTGTTCACCAGATCCTTCAGCGAGCGGCCGTAGCGGTCGAGCGCGGGGACCACCAGGGTGTCGCCCGGGGCGAGGAAGGCGTGGCAGGCCTTCAGCTCGGGCCGCAGGTCGTCCTTGCCGGACTTCTTGTCGGCGAAGATGTGGCGGCACCCGGCGGCGGTGAGGGCGTCGAGCTGGCGGTCGAGCTTCTGCCCGCCGGTGGAGGCCCGGGCGTAGCCGATGAGGATCTCGGTGCGGTGGGCGGGTTCGGCGCCCAGGAGGTCGAGGGCGCGCTGGTGATCAGCTTCAAAAAACCATCGTTGATCCAGCTCTCCGGCGGTCGGTTCCTGCACGCCGCGCTGCCCGAGCTCCTCGCCGGCCTCGCCACCGCGGTGACCGTGGCCGCCGCCACCGCCGTGCTCCGTGCGGTGCTACCCGGCCGAAGCGGTCGCGTACCTCCACCGCACACCGGGGACACTGACCGGGCCGGAGCACAGGTAGCAACTGTTCCCGCGGCTTGCGAGACGTTGTCAGCGCCGGTTGGGACGCTGGCCTGCATGGATGACGAGGCGCTGCTGCGGGGCCGGGTGTCGGGGGCCGACCATGACGATCCCGACCCCGGGCCCAGGCCCGGCCACGCCTACCGCGAGCTGTGCGGTGGCCCGCTGGACGGCCTGCTGCTGGACGTGACCGGCTGGGACACCGAGCAGTTGGCCGACGGCGCGGCGCTGGCCACCGAGGTCGGGAGGTTCGGGCCGGGCGGGCGCGCTCACTACGAGCCGCGCCCGGCCGATCCGCTCCGCTGGGACTGGGCCGGCGACACTCCCTGAGCCTGCGGGTCGGTCCGGCGGCTCCGGGGAGTGGGCGCAGCCCTTCAGCGCCGTCGCAGCGGGGTGTTACGGTCGGGAGCTGGACGGGCATGCCGAGGGGGGCCGATGGGGTCGAACGCTGTTCAGGGCGGTTCGGGGTTCCGGGTGGATCCGGGGACGGTCTTCCAGGCGTCGGTGCAGTTCCTCGACACCCGCGACTTCGTGTTCAACATCGCCAGCGGCGTTGTCGGCGACTTGGCCTCCACCGCCGGGATGGCCGGCGACGACAGCACCGCGCACTCCTTCGCCTCGAAGTACGAGCCGGCGGCGAAGGCGATCGTGGACGCGATCGACAAGTCCGGCATGGGGATGGCCGCGATCTCCAGCCGGCTGCTGACGATGGCCACCAACTACCTGGCGACCGAGGACTCCATCGCCGCTGCGCTCACTGGGAAGATCGACACCCAGTCCGGGTTGCAGCCCACCGGCGACCAGTGCGATCCGACGAACGCTTCCGCTTCCCTGCCGATGGTGACTGGTTCCAAGCAGGTCCACGAGATCCCCGTCATCGGGAAGTTCTGGCCCCAGGGCGACCCCGACAAGCTTCGGCATGCCGCCCAGGTCTGGGCGAAGTGCGCCTCCCTGATCGATACCGCGCAGAGCAACGCGGCCGGCCACGCCTCGGTGATCAAGGCGGAGTGCGACGGGCAGGCGTTCGAGGCGTTCCACGCCTATGCCGCCACGATCTACGCCGACCGGCCGCAGGGCGGCACAACCACCTCCGCCGGCCTGCCGCTGATGGAGAACCTGTCCGCGGCCTGCCGGGTCATGCACGACACCTGCCAGAAGTACGCCGACGCGATCGACACCTGCCGCGACACCCTGATCGGCCTGGCCACCACCGCCGGCCTCGTCACCGCCGGCGGCATCCTGCTCACCGTCTTCACCTTCGGCGGCTCCGACGCCGCCGCGGCGGCCGCGGACGCTGGGATCGCGGCCGAGGCCGCTGCCGCGGCGGATGCGCTCGCGACCGCCGAAGCCGACGCCGCGGCGGCCGCAGCCGTCGCCGAAGCCGAGCAGATCGTGGCGCAGCTGGCGGCGAAGCTGGCCGTGACCGCCGGCGTCACGACCGCGGCGCTCGCCACCTCGGCGGTAGGTGCGGACGCCGCGACCCCGCCCGGGATGAACCTGGCCGCGGCCTCCGCGCCCCCGCCCACGCCGGTCACGGCGAAAGGAAACGCGATCCTGCCGCCGATCGGCCCGCCCGACCCGCCGCCCTACCCGCTGTTCACGCCGGCCCAGCAGGCCGCAGCCGCCGCCTGGGCAGCCGGCCTGCCGGACCGCGGCCCGCACTACGGCACCCCCGCCGACCGCGCCTACCAGGTGCAGGTCGCCGGCAGCCCGGAACGCCAGGTCCCCGGCGCCAACGGCGAGACCGTGTGGGCCGACGGCTACCGGCCGGCAGACGGAGCGCTGATTGACGCGAAGAACGTCCGCAAGATGGGCTGCAGCCCGCGAACCCTGGAAGGCCTGCGGGAGGAGAAGTTCATGAGCAAGAAACTCTCCATGGACGACTCCGACGAGTTCAGCCGCTACCAGGCCGCGATCAACAACCCGGCCAACCACGCCCAGTACCTCGAGGTCGACACCCCCGACCCCTCCACCGTCGGATACTGGCAGTTCATCCTCGCCGCGAACCACGTCACCAAGAGCAACGTCCGCGTCGTCCCCTGACCACCGGCCAGAACCCAGAACCGGGAGCCCACTTCATGGACCGAGTCCTCATCGCCGCCGCCCCCGGCACGACCTGGCCGCTGCGCCGCGAGGAGTTCCACGCCAGCCTCGTGGAGCGCTTCCCCGAAGCCCGCTGCTACGAGAAGCACGAGCCGGTCAACCGGGTTGACTACCTCGGCTTCTACGTCGACCTCGACGGGACCGAGCGCCACGGCAACTACTTCGAGGGCAGCCACCTGACCCTTGAGGATGCTGAGCCGCAGGAGTGGGCGCCGACCATCGAGTGGTTCCTGACGCTTCTGCCGGTGGCCGCACCGGTGGTGGCCGTCCTCGAATCGAACCCCGACGCACTGGCACCCCTGCCCCCGCGCGCCACCGCCGAGGAGATCCGCGCGGCCCTGGCCGAACTCATCACCGAGTAGCGCCTGCGGGCGCTTCTTCTGGCCTCCGGGCACCACCTCGTGCTGCTGCTCATCCGGCTGACGAGAAGTGACCGCCAGGCCGCCCGGGCGTTGATCGGGCACCGGGCCCCCGCAGCGTTGCGCTGGCCCGGTTCACCGTGAGGGAGCCGCAATGCACAGCAGCCTGAGAATCGACGGGCACACGATCGAGGGCATCGTCCTGCGCGGTGGCCAGTTCCCCGAGGACTGGGCCGAGCAGCGCCGGCATCTGCCCGCCTGGGGCACCCTGGTCGAGATCCCCGCGGTGCTGGAACTCCTCGACTTGGTCGCGGCCGGACACCTCGACGCTTCCCTGGCTCGCTGGTTCATGGCCCGCATGGGCGAGAGCGTCATCCGCACAGTGGATCCGCACGGCTGCGGAACGAAGGGCTGCGTCGAGGGGAATCACTGCCGAGGCGAGTTCAAGGAGGAGCGCCTGGAGGAGCTTCTTCGCCGGGAGCGGGTCGCCTCCTACCTCGCCGCCCGGCCCGCCCCGCCGCAGCAGCCTGTCTCCCATCCCTGCCAGCCGTGTGGAGACTGCTCCGCGTGCTCCTGCTACGACGGCGCCCCGGGCCGCTGCCAGAAGTGCCGATGGATCCGCTCCGCTCGCACCCGCGCCCGTCAGGACGTCAGCCGCTGGAACGATGGCGTCGCGGCCGGGTGCACCTATGCGGTGACGGAGCGTCGGCTTCACCGCTGGAACTGCCCCACCCTGGGCAGCGCCGACGAACGCCTGGCCGCGTTCGAGGAACTTCTCGAGGAGACCGGCGGCCGCGTCGACTGGACCAGGCTCCCTACCCTCCACACCCCGGACGAACTGCGCCGCACGGGCAACCAGACCAGGCGCTGCGCGACCTGCGGCCCAGACCCGTTGTAGGCCGGTGCAGACCAGAAAGTGAGTGGTTCCTCGGGGCGGCTCGGTTCGGGCGGGCGGCCCGCCCGTCCTCGATCGCAGTGCGCAGATGCTTGCTCAACTCCGGGGGCTCCCACGCGCGGCCCGACCCGTCCTCGGCCCCCGCTCCCACACCCGGGCGCAGGCGGCCAGCTGCGCCGAGGTGAACCGCCCCGGGTTCGGTAGAGATCTCAGGTTGTGGCTGTGACCAGGGGTTTCGTGGTCGACAGGTAGTAGTTCTGCTCGTACTCGGCAGGCGGGACGTGGCCTATCTCACCGTGGAGTCGGCGGCGGTTGTACCAGTCGGCCCACTCGGCGGTGGCGAGCTCGACGTGGGAGAGGGTCTTCCAGGGCCGCTGGGGCTTGATCAACTCCGTCTTGAACAGTCCGATCGTGCTTTCCATGAGGGCGTTGTCGTAGGCGTCGCCGACGGATCCGATCGAGGCTGCGATGCCGGCGGCGTCCAGGTGCTCGGCGAGCCGGAAGCTCGTGTACTGCGACCCGGCGTCCGAGTGATGTATCAACTCGCCTCGCTGATGGGGGAATCCGTCACGGTCGCGCTGCCACAGCGCCATGTCCAGCGCGTCCAGGACGAGCCGGGTCTCCTTGGAGGTCGCGGCCGACCAGCCGACGATGCGGCGGGAGAAGGTGTCCACGACGAAGGCGACGTAGACGACTCCGGACCAGGTGGCGATGTGGGTGAAGTCGGCGACCCAGCAGCGGTTCGGCGCGCTGGCGACGAACTGGCGGTCGACCAGGTCCGGGGCGCGTTCGGCGGCCGGGTCCGCGATGGTGGTGATGACCTTCTTGCCGCGCACGGCGCCGGTGGCTGCGTAGGTGACAACGGAGAGCAGTTGTCGACGGGTTTCGAGAGCGGGCGATGTCCTGGCGCCGGGAAAATATTGTTGAGATCTAGCAGCACCGGCGCGTCGGCACTCAGGCTTCCTGGAGGTGGCCGAGGAAGCAGGTCGAGCGGTCATCCGGCGACTTCGCGGGAGCTGACTCCCGCAGAGCCTGGCCTGTGAGGCATGATCTCGAACATGAGCGAACCGGAACTGGACCTGCTCTCACGGCTGTGGGAAGAGCACATGCGCGCGCCGTTCCCACCACACATTCGCGGCCGGGAGATCGAAGGCGAAGACATGGTGCTACTGGACGCGGACATCGCCGGCTGCGTCTCCTCGTCGCTGTCGGGACCTCTTGACGAGAAGCGCCGCAGGACCCTTCTCAGCTGCCTCGCGGCCGTTGAGAAGGTCCTGCCGTCGGTCGATGAGGACGGCGCGGTCGAGTACTACAGGCGCCTGCGGGAAATGGCCGCGCTGGCGGTCGAACTCGGGAACGCCAACGCCCGGTAGCGTCTAGCGATGCGGGCGGTGGATCAGCCGACGGCTTGCTGTTCGGCGCGGGCGCGGGTGCTGGCGAGCCGGTAGGAGTCGGTGCCGGTCTCGATGATGGTGCCGTTGAAGGTCAGGCGGTCGACGATGGCCGCGCAGAGGCGAGGGTCGGTGAAGGTCTTGGTCCAGCCGGCGAACGATTCGTTCGAGGCGATGGCCACGCTGTTCTTCTCCTCACGTTCGGTCAGAACCTGGAAGAGCAACTCAGCGCCGCGGCGGTCGAGTTCCATGTAGCCCAGCTCATCGATGCAGAGCAGGTCGACGCGGCCGTAGCGGGCGATGGTCTTGGCGAGCTGCTTCTCGTCGGCGGCTTCCACGAGCTCGTTGACGAGTTTGGTGGCCAGCACGTACTTGACTCGGAAGCCGGCCATCGCGGCCTCGGTGCCGAGCGCGATCAGCAGGTGGGACTTGCCGGTGCCGGAGTCTCCGATCAGGCAGAGCGGCAGGCTCTTCTTGATCCACTCGCAGGCCGCGAGGGTATGGATCGTCGCGGGGTCGATGTTCGGGTTCGCATCGAAGTCGAACTTCCGCAGCGACTTGTCCCGGGGGAAGCCGGCGGCCTTGATCCGCCGTTCCGACCGTCGCCGGGCCCGGTCGTCGCACTCGGCCATCAGCAGCTCGGAGAGGAAGCCGAGGTAGGACATCTGCTCGCGGGCCGCGGTGTCTGCGAGCTCGGGGAACTGGGCTCGGATGGTGGGCAGCCGCAGCATCCGGCAGGCCTGGTCGATCGCGGCGGTGGCGGCCTGCTCGGTGATTCCTCGCTGACGGGGGAAGGTCACGGCGTTCTCCTTCAAGGGGTCGGGCGGTCCGGTCGGCGGTGTCGCAGCAGTTGGTCGTAGTGGGCCACTGAGGGCAGCGGCCTCGTGTCGGGCGGAAGCTGGGCCAGGCGCCGCTCGGTGAGCGAGGTCACCGTGGCCCGGTCGGTGGCGGGCGGTTCCGGTTCTGCGGGAGTCCTTGTGTCGGCCTCGGCGGCCTTGCGGGCCTCCAGCGCGACCGCGTCGGCGGTCAGCGCGCCCGATCGGAGGGCTGCGGCGAGACCTGCGACGAGGTGTTCGTGGGGCAGATGCCGGCCCAGCAGCAGGACCTCGATCAGCGCCCGGGTGCCCTCGCGCTCGCCGTGGGCCTTGCGGGCGGCCGCCCACCAGGCGTCGTGGACCGGGGTAAACCGCCCGGCCGAGCGGGCCTGGTCGAGCGCGGTCGCCCCGGGCAGTGCACCGGGCTTGCGAACCAGGGCCTCCAGGTAGTGGTCCAGATCGAGCCGGGTGCCGCCCTTGGCGATCAACCGCTCGTGCCGGGCGACCTCCTCCCGGCCGTCGTAGACGACCAGCTCGGAGGCGTGCAGCATCACCCTCACCGTCCGGCCGATCAGCCGCACCGGCACCGAGTAGCGGTTGTTGCGCACCCCGATCTGGCTGTAGCGGTCAACCCTCGGGGTGAACAGCCGGCCCGTTTCGAACGGTTCGTCCGGCAGCGGCGCCAGCAGCGGCCGCTCGACGGCGAAGTACTCGCCGATGGTGCGGGGACGGGATCGGATCCGCCTGGCCTCGTCCTCCTCGTCCCACCGGTCGATCATCGCGTTGAGCTCGGCTAGCGTGGCCACTTCCGGGACGGGGACCAGGTGGTTGCGGCGGAACCAGCCGATCTGTCCCTCGACACCACCCTTCTCGTGGGCACCGCCGATGCCGGGCTGGCAGTAGAGGACATCCAGGCCGTAGTGCGAGCGGAACGCGGTCCACCGCTCGGCCTCCACCCGCTGCCGGGAGAAGCCCAGCACCCGGGCAACAGCAGCCCTAAGGTTGTCATAGCGGACCCTCCCGGTCGGCACCCCGCCCAGCACGTTGAGAGCGTGGACGTGGCCCTCGAAGAACGCCTCCTGCCCGCAGGACGCGAAGATGCGGTGCACCGCCTTGCCCGAGTAGGACAGCCGGAACGCGAACAGGTAGCAGGTCACCAACTCGCCGGCCAGACGCACCGTCACATCCCCGAAGTCGACCTCCGCCTCCGCCCCGGGCTTGTGCGTCTGCGGGACGAACGCGTCCACCACACCCCGGCCCGCCTGCAGGCGGATCTCCCCGCGCCGCTCGACCACGTAGCCGCGGACCATCTGGTACGAGATCTCGTCGGCACCGTGCTCGTCCACCAGCCGGTCGAAGATCCGCTTCACGGTGTGGCGCTGTTTGCGCGGGGCATCGAGATCTGTTCGCAGCATCTGGTCGATCAGCGGCTTGAACGGATCCAGCCTCGTCGCCCTGGGCGCCTGCTTTTTGCGCGGCTCCGGCCAAGCCGACTCCAGGGCCTTCTTCACCGTCAGGAAGCCGACCCCGTACTTCCGCTGCAGGGCACGCTGCGACAGGCCGGCGCGCGAGTCACGGCGGATCGCCGCGTACAGATCGACCTTGGACTTCGGCAGCACCCGGGCCCCCTCGCCGTGCAGAGCACAACCATGGTCCCGAAGCAAGCACCGGGGTGCTCTCAAAACTCGGCGACATCACTCTCCCGTGGCATCGGGTGCTCTCGCCGCCGAGCGACAGGTGCTCTCACAACTCACCTATAAAGCCACGCCGGTGATGCCGAGTTCGCGCATGAGGCGTTCGACGGTGCAGCGGGCAACCGCGTGGCCTTGCCGGCCCAGCTCCCGCCAGACCTTCCGGGCCCCGGAGACGCGGTAGTTGGCGTTGTAGACCTCCTTGATCAGCGGCTTGAGTTCCTCGTCGCGAACGGTGCGGACGGAGGGCGAGGCCACGCGCTGGTGGTGGGCGTAGTAGGTGGAGGGGGCGATGCTGCAGCCGTGCTCGGTCAGTACGCGGCAGATCGGCTCGACGCCGCCGAAGCGGCCCCGGTGCTCGTCGATGAACGCTACGAGCGAAGGTGTGGCCGGTCGAGCTCGGCCGCGAAGAAACTCGCTGCGGCCTTGAGGATCTCGTTGGCGCGCTTGAGCTCGGCGATCTCCTTCTTCATCGCCTTGATCTGCGCGGATTCCTCCGTGGTCGTGCCCGGGCGCTGCCCGGAGTCGACCTGGTCCCGTCGCACCCAGTTGCGCAGGGTCTCGGCGGAGCCGATGCCCAGCTTCTCCGCGACGGTCCGCAGCGCGGCCGACTCGTTCGGGTAGTCGCCGAGGACCTCGGCGACCATGCGCACCGCACGACGGCGCAGCTCAGGCGGGTAGGAGGAAGGACGTGCCATGACTCGAATCCTCACACGAAATCGAGTCCCCATCGAACCCGGGGCGGTTCAGTAGCGCCCGGGCCAGAGCCGAATGACGCGCGGCGAAGCTTGGTGGCCACCTGAACGGAGTGGTTCATCGAGTCCTGATCACGGGATCAGCCGACAGCGGGAAGCACGCGGATATTGCCGGCCTGGCGGGTCTTCGCCTTCGCCTTCTTCTTGCGCTGCTCGGCGAGCTGGTCCCTGTAGGCCGCGGCGGCCCGCTGGTAGGCCGCCACGTAGTCGGGGTGATCGAGGCGGTGCTCGGCCGGCATGACCGCGATGGCGGCGACGCACTCCTCAGGGCTGCGATAGGGCGCGATCATGGCGTTGAGCTGGTACGTGCCGTTCTTGACCCGCTTCACGAGATGGGCGAGTTCGAGGTCGCGCATGCCGGTGATGACGGTCGCGCGCGAGATCTTGACCAGCTTGGCGATCTCGTCCTGGTTCTGGACGAGGCGTCCGCCCGGCTCGCTGTACGCACGGAGCTTGAGCAGGATCCGATAGGCCGCGGGGCCCATCTCCAGGTCGGCGACGACGCCGTCCGCGTTCACCGCTGCGAAGTGCAGAGTCACGAGGTCCTCCCCTTGTCCTGTCGGGCCTTGCGTCGCGCGGCCCGTTCCTCGGCCCGCGCCCTGCGCAGTTCCTCGATCGCGGTCCGCATCGCCTCCAAGGACGGGAAGCGAACCCGGTCCGGTAGGCCGGTGTTGCCCCGGATCTCGGAGATCCTATCGGCCTGCTCCACTCGAATGACCTTGGCCGGCTGACCCTCGCTCGCGGGGACGAACTCGGCCACCCGGTACGAGTACGGGGGATTGAACTGATAGAGGCCGGGCTTCACCTTGTAGACGATCCCGTGCTCCATGATCTCCTGGAGAGCATCGTTGATCTTGGGGCGGGTGATGTCCAGAACGGTGCCCATCTCCTCCTGCGTCAGCTCGATCCGTCCGCCCGCCCGCTGACAGGCGATCATCAGGATGATGATCCGCAAGGGGAGGGCCTCCCGGAAGAACTGGGCGATGACCAGAAAGAACTCCTGGCTGTCCAGCGAGAAGGAGCCTTGCTGGTTTGGCTTGCCCGAGTAGATCTCCAGCGGCCTCTGCCGGGCACTCACGGAGACCTTGCGGTCCGGGTAGCGCTCGGCCAGGTCGTCAAGGCCGGACACCGAGGGAACCGGAGCCAGAGGCGAGCTGAAGGCGCTCACTGGATCTGCGAGAGGCAGCGGGGGCTGCTGCGGGTTGGCGCGCGGTGAACTGCGGCGGCGCGTGGGCTCGGTCGGCACGGGCTGGGTCTCCCACGGTCGCGGTCAGGTTGATCACTGCGGGACCAGCAGTATGTCAGAACCCTTTGACAGGAATGTCGGACCCTTGCGACATTCCGCGTGTCGCGTGTCCCCTCAGCGGGGACATCGATCCCAACCGTGTTCCCTCTGAGGGGACACACGCGGATCCGGCCGAAGCCTCCCAGAATGTCAAAGGGTTTTGACCATTCGACCGGCACCGAGTCAGGATCTTTGACATTCCGACTCTCGGGTGTCCCCTCAGTCGATACACGCCGAGGTCATGGCGTACCGGCTGAGGAGACAGATACGCATACGCTCCATGTACTCTGACCTGGCGTTTTACCCTCGTCGTACCTTCTAAGGTGACTGTCCGTTGTACCCGCGGACCTCCGACACCTTGCGGGGCCCGGTCCGCACGATTGGTGCGGACCATATGGTGTACAGCGCCGCGGCCGTGCGGGGGTGATCGCAGGGACGGAGCAAACAACAGGAGTGGGTACTCGGGTCGCCACCTGTAGCACCATGTCGCTCGATGCTGCGCATCCTCCAGTCCTCGGGGGTGACCCTGCTGCGGTGACCGCTGAAGCGAACTGACAGTCCCCCTCAACCATGAGGCGATCATCTCCACCAGCAGGTCCAGGAGGGGGACGACCACCAACAGTCGATCCGCGAGGAGCCAGCTTCTGGGGACGGCCTCCCTCGCCGTTCCTTTGCCTGCGGCGAGCCTGCTCAGCGCGCCGGGCGAGGGGCTACGCCCCAGCCGTCGCCGTGCAGCTCGGTGTCTTCCATCGCACTGTGCAGGGCTGGGCCGCTGACGGAGGAGAGCCTAAGCCCGCCAGCGCGGCTGTCCTGCAGCGGTCCAACTTCAGTGGCAATCGGTCAAGGCCAGCGGCAAAGGACAGCGGGAAAAGCGGGTGCTGCTTGCAGGATGCGCCTGGAACTATGGGGAACGAACGCTGACAGGGGCGAGCACGAGCCTAAGGATGAGGACGTCACGGACGACATCACCGACCCCGACGAGCCGCAGGACGAGGGCAGCGCGGACCCCGTAATGCTGAGGAAGGGGTTCGGCGCAGCAGATCTGCCAGTAACACCACCACCGCTGGATCTGGGTTTCGGCAGGGAGGTGCGCGAGACAGCCGCAGCCCTGGCGGGACTGGGCACATGGCAGCCCCCGACGCTCGGGCTCGCGTCCGGGCTCACCGAGTTCACCCGGAACCTGTCCGTGCTGGACGAGTCGGCCAGGCAGATACGCGCGCTTACGGCGAGCCTCGACTCCGTGATTCGGCCCGCGTTGTGGGTCGGCGGGCAGCTGAAGCACCGCACGGCGCTCGACGGGATCGCCAGAGGCCTACTCGAGTTGGCCTCCGTCCACGATACGGTCCGGCGGTCGCTCGATCCGTTCTTCCAGAACTACAAGGCCCAGTGGCAGAGCATCTTCGAAACCCTGGCCGAGATGGTCAGGCGGGCCTTTCCCGCGAATCTGCGCGAGGCGGAAGCGACGCTTGCCGAACTGGAGCCGCTGCTGTTGGACGAGGGCATCCCCCTCATGTGGGTGCCGCGAGCTGCGACGGTAAGCGCGCTGCTGGACGCCCCTGATGCCGGAACACGACGCCGGATCATCGGACAGCGCTGGCGAGGAATCATCACCGACTGCGAAGCCGTCCTCGACAACGTCACTCACCCCGACCTTCGGGACGATCGCGGCTTCGCCCGCGACGTCGCCAGCGCGCTGAAGGCCGGCCACACCAATGCGGCCCAAGCCTTGGCCGCCAACCTCCTCGACTCGATCCTTCAGCATCACCTCGACGATGCCCTTCGCGTTCAACTGACCAAGAACGACTTCAAGACCAAGGGCGTCAAGTTCAAGATGGACGACCACCTGTTCATGACCGCTTGCACCTTCGCCCCGGTCTGGTACGCCCACGCAAAGTACTTCCCGAAGAACAACGACCGGATCCCGCGAACCTTTGGTCGGCACCCCAGTGTGCACGGCGTCTCGAGGACGCAGTACTCCCGCATCAACGCCGTGTACGCCCTCATGCTGGTTACCTCGGTCATCAAGTACCTGGACGGCGAGCTGCTGTAGAACCCGCTCCCCGACGACGCAAACCACCTGGTCCAGGCTTCGACACCTAGTGTCCCAGTCTGCCGACAAGAACTTGCGGACACCTCGAAGTCTTCTTGCTTCGACCCTGAAGTTTTCGTGCGACACAGTCCCGAGCCGGCAGCTCCATGCAGCCGTCAGAAACCGTGGGGAATCGATAAGTTCGGCCCCTTCCCGGGATCAGCCACCGGCAGAGGGACCCCCGTCCCGGCCTCGCGGACGTCGCATCCTGCGAACAAGACTGCGACTCGGCGGTGTGGACTGCCTGGGGCCACGCAGTCCGGGACGCCTACGTTCCCGTTGCCCTGGGCGCGGGTTGGTCGGCCTCTTGCGGGGGCTGGTTGGCGGTTGTGGCGGTGAGGCGGGCCGGGGTGCTTCCGGTAGGGCGTTCGCGGCGGATGCGGTGGTAGCTGCGGCTGGTGCTGGCGCCGGTGAGCATTTCGAGCCGGAAGGCGGCCTCGATGGCGTCGAGGTTGGAGGTGGTGGCGGGCACGGTCCAGGTCCTGCTGCCGGGCCCGGGCACTGCCTGGGCGAGCGCGTCGGCGAGTTCCCGGGTGCGGGCGCCGGGCAGCAGGGGTGCGAGGGCGGTGAAGTGCCGCAGCGTGTCCAGCTCTGAGGCGGACAGTTCGATCCCGGCCGGTACCGGCGGCCGGTGGGGTAGTTCGCCGGTGGCGGAGGCGGTGTGGAGTTCGCGGTAGCGCAGGGCCAGTAGTCCGTCGGGCAGGATCCGCGCGGCCCAGCCGGGGCTTCGCCCGTCGGACTTGCGCAGGTTGAGCTGCTCGTCGGGTGCGAGTTCGCACAGGCCTTCGTCGGCCAGGGCGCGGACGATGGTGGCTCTGCGGCGTCGGTCCGGGGCGGCGGGGTTGTCGACGAGCCAGCCGCCGGTGACGGCGGCGATCCGGGCGAGCAGGTCCCACTGGTCGGGCTGCAGAGCGGTCATGAGGTGTGCTCCGTGCGGGAGGCGGGGTGTTGGCGGCCGGTGACGGTGGCTCGCCAGCGGGCGCGGACGGTGTCCTCGGTGTCGAGCCAGCGGGTGCTGGTGGGGTGCGGGAGGGGCTGGCCGGCCATGTAGTGGGCGATGTCGAGGTAGTAGGCGAAGTCGCCGCCGGCGGTCGCTGCGGTCAGCCGCTCGAGGGCGGTCGCGTGGGCGTCGTGTTCGTCGCGGATGGCGTGGTGGAAGGCGAGGGCGGTCTCCAGTAGCGGGGTGAGCCAGGGCAGGCCGGCGACGTCGATCCGGGTGCGCAGGACGGCGGCCTGGTCGTGGATTCCGTTGTCGTCGGTGCCGGCGTCGCGGACCAGGCCCGCTACGTCGGCCAGGAGCGCGGTGGCGCGCTGGGCCAGCGGCTCGAGCAGCTGGTGGGCGAGGGCGAGTTCCTCGCCGGCCCGGTCGGGGTCGGTGAAGGCGGTGACCAGGGCCAGGCGGGTCTGGGCGATGGCCCGTTCGCCGGCGGCGTCGTGCTGTTCGGCTTCGGTGCGCGAGTCCAGGATGGTGGCGATGGCGGCGGTGAAGTCGCCTTGCGGCCACAGGATGTCGCCCAGGACGCGGTGCTGGCGGCCCTTCCAGCCGAGCCCGGGGACGGCTTCCAGGGCGGTGGGGAAGTCGCCGCGGATGCGGGCGAGGTTGGCGATGCCGCGGCGCGCCTGCGGGGCGAGGCGCCCGCCCGCGGCGGCGACGTGGCGCATGCCGGTCAGGCTCTGGGCGGTGTGGCCGAGGTCCTTGTCGGCCTTGGCCCGGTAGTACCAGGCGAGCTCGGCCAGTTCCTCGGTGAGCAGGCCGGTGTCGAGGACGGCGGTCAGCCGTTGGGCGGTGCGGGCGCGGTGCTCGTGCTGGCGCCGGCTGATCGCGGTCAGCAGTTCGGCGAGCGCGTCGGCTGGCGTGTCCGCGCTTTCGCCGCTGCCGCCGTCGGGGCCTGGTGCGGGGGCGGGTGGGGCGATGGGCTCCCACACGGAGTCGGCGATGTAGGCGAAGGCCGCCTCGGTGAGCCAGTCGAGCTGATCGAGGCGGTGGGTGCGGGCCAGCCGCAGGCCCTGGCGCAGGCAGGCCACGAGGAACCCGCGGCCGCGCCCCGCCCCGGCGGCCCCGTCGCCTTCACCGTGTTGCCACTGGCGGCCGAGGGCGGCCAGGGCCCGCTCGGCGGCCTGGTGCCAGTCGGCGGGTGTCCAGCGGTCGGGGGTGTGGGTGTCGTCGCTCTGCAGGGCGGTGCGGATCGCGCCGTGCAGGTGGTAGGGCCAGATCGCGTACGGGTCTTCGCCGATCATCGGGCGCTCCACCAGGCGGCGGGCGGCTGCCTGGTGGGTGAGGCCGGCGGCCTGGGTGGCCAGGTCGACGTCGAAGGCGTCCAGCAGGGAGGCGCTGCGCAGGACGTGGCGTTCGTCGTCAGTCAGGTCGGACAGGGTGCGGGCGATCAGGGCGGGGAAGGTGTGGTCGAAGTCGGCCGGGGCGGGGGTGCGGGTGCGGCGGATCTCCAGGAAGCGGGCCACCGCCAGGTCCAGGTGCAGCGGCAGGCCGTGGGAGCGCTCGGTGATGACGTTCCGGATCTCCGCGTTGATGAGGGGCTGGCCGTCGTGGGTGAGGCGGCGGGCCAGGTAGTCGTCGCAGTCGTCGAGGGAGAAGTCGCCGAGCAGGTGCTGGCCGGTCCCGCCCGCTGCGTGCGCGGGCTGGCCGGCGCGCGGGGCGAGGTGCGGCCAGGCGGTGGGGCCGGTGTGGTCGAGCTGGCCCTGCAGCGCACGGTCGCCCCAGGGCAGGCGGTTGCGGCCGGCGATGACGAAGAACGCGGTGGGCATCAGCCAGACCAGTCGCTGCAGCAGCCGTTCGAAGTCGCGGTGCCGGTCGGCGGTGTCCTCGAAGGTGTCCAGCAACACCACCGGGGTGATCTGCTTGCCGGCGGGCAGGTGCTGGAGCTCCCAGGCGAGCAGGTGCGGGTAGTAGGAGAGCGCCTCCAGGTCCGGGTCGGCCTCCAGCAGCGCCGCGGTGCGGGCGGCCCCGGCCAGAGCCCGGGACCGCTCGCGGTGCTGACGCAGCGCCTTCACCAGCGCGGCGGCGACCTGGCCGGCGGCCGAGCCGACGATGCCGGGCAGCTGCAGCGAGCCGGCGACCTCGCCGACCGCCGCCTGCAGCTGCTCGGGCAGCAGTCGGCCGGCCCGGCCCGCCAGCCCGGTGCGCTTGACGTACTCCTCCAGCGGCTCCCCGGGGTGCTGGGCGTCCCAGTACCGGCGCAGCGCCAGGTCGAAGCCGGGCAGCGGGCGCCCGAGGGCGCCGGCCAGGGCCAGGCGGATCGTCAGCACGACCCGCTCGAAGTCGCTGCCGGTGGAGGCGGAGCGGGCCAGGTCGATCCGCACCGGCAGCAGCCGCTCGCCCGCCCCGATCCCAGCCCCCCACTGCCGGGGCCGCTGGTCGGCGGCGGTGAGGACCGCCTCCAGCTTGCGCAGCAGCGTGGACTTGCCGACGCCGCCGACCCCGTAGAAGACGATCAGGTTGGTGCGGGCGGCCTCCAGGTCTTCCACGTTGAACCCGGGGGCGGCGATGCGGCGCAGGTGTTCCTCGATGGCGGCGGCGACCAGGTCCCACTGGTGCTGGCGGTTGGTGAACGCCTCCGCGCTCTCTACTCCTGACGGGTCGTTGGAGCTGAACAGTGCGCGCAGGTCGGCCACGGAAAGTCCCCCCAGGACAGGATCACCTGACGACCAATCTATGCCGTTCGCTCGGCCAGGCGGCAGGATCAGCGGAAACAGGCCAGGCCGTAGCCGGTGACCAGCCCGACCGGGCAGCCGCCGGCATCCGCCCCGGCCGTCCCGTTCCCTGCCCTGAAGGTGGTCTGCCGTGCACAACCCGTCCGCACCGTTCCCGTCGCCAGAAGGCGGCGGTGGCGCCTCTGTCGAGGAGGTCGACGAGGCCATTGGCGCCGTCATCGCGCAGTACGGCCGCCAGCTGCTGGCCGCCCGGCGCGGCGGCGACCAGCAGCACCAGGAGGAGCTGGCCGCGCGGATCCAGGCCTGCAGCCAGGATCGCGAGCGCCTCGGCCAGGCCACCGCGGAGGAAGTCGACAGGATCGCCGGCCGTTACGCCGAGCTGCTGAAGTCCCTGGAGGCGGAGAAGGACTAGTGTCGGAGCAGGCTGCGCTCGCGCGGTCGTGACGCGCCTGACGCAGTGGCCCCCGACCGCGCCTCAGCCCCCGGCGGCGGGCCGTTGACACCGCGCCCGACCACCGGGCGTGGGGCGCCTGTTCGCCGTTGACGAGCGACTACGCGACGTCGTCACTCGGGTGAGGTGAGCCTGCCTGATACGGCGCCAGGAGTACTCGGCGGCACCATCCGAGACGGCCGTCCTCAGCAGGGCGCGACCGAAAGCTCCTCGGCCCGTATCGGCGCCCGATTTCGGCGCGAACAGAAGGTGAGTCGGCCCAGGGCCCATTCAAATCCGCTGAGAAAGACGGGGTACTGATCATGAGGCGGGGGAGATAGTCTGGGCACAGCCGTTGAGCGGTCTCAACCAGTTGGGAGCCAGCGGTGATTGAGCACGGTGCCACGATCGCTGTTGCGCGCGCCAGCGCGTCAGCCAATATCTGATCATCGAGCTGGGGGGATTCATGCGACTTACCCGCTTTGCAGGCCTATTAGCTCCAGCATTCGCGGCAATGCTGACTTTTGGGGCCCCCGCGAACGCCACGGGAGCCGAACCCGTACCACCGCATGCTGGTCACAGCACTGTGTCCGTAGGATCGAGCGGCCCGATCAAGAACAGCCCAGCGGACACTATTCTGTGTTCCGCACACGCGAACACGCCTCAACTCGCCTACACCGGCGGTGGGAACTACGTGGTGGTCGGGTCCGGAGGCATCGACAGCTGCTCGCCCCACCCGCCGTCTTCCTGTTCCTCGCAAGCCGACCTGTATGTATATGACCTCTACGCCGAACGGTGGGCGGTAGCGGCGTCCGGGAGCACCAACTACAGCTGCCCGCCTCCCGCAACGACTGCGTCGGCCTCGGTGTCGTGCAGCCCGGGCTCCACGGCCTACGACTACTACACGTCGGTCGTGGTCACGGAGACTTGGGGCAGCACCTCGGTTGGAGACCCTCAAAGCCCCGTAGCGGAGATCTACTGCTACTAGGCGAGAAATCCGCGCGGGAGTATGTATCTATGACAGGAACGGTCGCAACCATCAGTCACAGGGGTGACGGTCCGCCTAATGTGAAGCCGCCCGGCAACGAGGTCGGAGGACAAGTTTCGAGTCCGTCGTTTGTCGCCGAGGGTCCGGCTGCGGCCGTGATCGTCACCCAGATCATGGCGTTCTCAACGGGTCTGACTTTCGACCTGGAGATTCGGTTCAACGCGAGTGATACCTCTCCGGAGGCACTTGTCGAGTTGAAACGGCTCATGCGCAATCAGCTGGGTACGGCGGGTGGCCTTCAGATCTCCCTTGAGTATCCGGGAGGACCGATCACTCACCTCGCGATGGGGACCGAGGACCGCGTGAGCGCTGCGGGACCCCATCGCAGTGGGCTCGTCAGGCACGCCTCCTCCAGCGGCCCGATCTGGCGGCTAGGCTACTGGGTCCGCTCCCTGCCGGCGGAGGGGGATTCCATCCTCTCGCTCGTGTGGTTGGACCAGGGCATCGAACCCACGCAGTTCATCGTTCCCAGCGCACTGGTCAGGCTTGCCGAGGCACAGATCCGCCGTCTATGGGAGACGGCCGTCCCCGGGTGACCGCCCTTACCGGGCCGGGACAGGCAGCGTAGGAGCAGGGGCTGCGGGCGCCTGCAGCTGACGCGGCCGCAGGCCGTGGGGCATGAGGGGCAGCGCCAGGGCGCCGATGGCGACCAGGTCGTCTCGGTACTGCGGCATCGCCGTGTGCAGGTCCCGCTGGACGGCCCAGAACGCGGCCGCTTCCTGTTCGGTGTAGGGGCGGGCTTGCTCGGCGAGCAGTGCCAGTGCCCCGGCTCCGTAACCTCCGCCACCGTCGGCGGCGGCCCGGCCTCGGTGGAGGGCGCTGGTGTCGCGCCGCATCACGGTGACCTCGTCGACCGCTCCCTGTTCTTCGGCGGTGGCGACGACATCGGCCAGTCTCCGGAAGCAGGCGTCGTGGCCGGCGGCGGTGGTGTACCGGGCGGGCAGTCCGCGCCAGGTGAGGCGGGCGTAGCGGTGGGCGGTGCCCTGGCGGGAGTCGGCTGCGCGCACGGCCAGCACCAGCAGCTCCACCCGGTAGCCGGCCCGCCGGTAGATCTGCGCGGCGGCGGCGAACTGCTCGGGGCTGGCCGGGGTGGTCTCGATGACGAGGTTCCCGCGGCGCTCGCGTACGTAGGCCTCCGCGCGGGCCTGCCAGGCCCGGTAGTCGGTGCGGATCGGCTCCGAGGCCCGGCGCGGGTCGGCGCGCAGCAGCACCAGGTAGTCCGGGTGCAGGATTTTGAAGTAGTCGCCCGACAGGTGAACCGGCCGGTGCACGCTTCGGGTCACCAGGTGGGCGGCCCGGGTCTTGCCCGCTCCGGGCTGGCCGGCCACGAAGACCACGACCGGCTTCTCCTGGGCGGTGACCGTGCTCAGCATGGACGGCACGACTACCGCGTCGAAGACGAACTCGTGCTCGTCGGCACAGAGCCGGTGGTAGTCGACCCCGGGGGAGCGGGGGAGTGCCTGGGCGGTGCGGCGTACCGGTTCGGCCAGCGCTGCGGCCCGCTCGGCGTCCCGGCCAGCGGCCAGGGCCCAGTCCGCCGGGATGCGGGGGTCGGTGACGCGGCGTTCGCTGGCGGCGAGCTGGCGGCGGAACCGGCCGGTCGTCGCGGCGTCCCAGGGGCGGCCCCGCTCGGCGAGCACCGCCCGGGCCGCCCGCGCCGGCCGCACCCAGCATCCGTCGGCACCGAGCTCGTTGCCGTACACGCTCTCCAGCACCATGCCGGTGCCGCGCCGCACGACGAAGACCCGCTCGGCCAGGCGTTTCTCCTCCACCTCGGCGAGCACGGCGGGCAGCGCCGCGGCGCAGGCGTCGTGGTTGTCCCAGCCCACGTAGCGGGCCCGCCCCTCCACGGCCAGCTGTAGGTAGCGCTCCAGGACGCTCAGCTGGCTGAGCGCCTCCGGCACGGCCAGCGCCACGATCTCGACCCGGTAGCCGGCCCGCCGGTAGGCGGCCAGCTGCGCCAGGAACTCCTCGGGGCGGCCCAGCGCTGCCTCCACCACCGCGTCCAGCCGCCGCCAGCGCAGCTGCTCCTCCACCTCGGCCTGCCACGCGTAGGTGTCGGTGCGCACCCGCACCCCGGCGGTGCGCACGTCCTCGGCCAGGAACCGCTCGTAGGAAGGGTGGACGGCCTTGTAGGCGTCGCGGTCCACCCGCACCGCACCACCCCGCCGCCCGAGAGCGGCGTGCACCAGGTCCACCACGGCCGTCTTGCCGCTACCGGCCTGCCCGGCCACGAACACCACCACCGGCCGCCGCTGCGCCACCGCCCCTCCCAGCACCGCCGGCAGAACTTCCTGCTGCAGGATGCGTCCGCCCTCGCCGGAACCGAGCTGCCCGGCTAACCCTTCCAGCGGCACCTACAGCTCCAGGCGGGGGTCGTCGATCGAGACGGTCGCGACCCCCGGCGGGTACAGCTCCTGGCGGGCCGTCAGGATCAGGTGCTGCGCCGGCCGCAGCGGGGTCGGCAGGCTGGTGGCGATGGTGTGCGCCACGTCCTGGCCGCCGTACCCGTCGCGCACCATCGACGCCACCAGCACCGCAGTGCTCGCGTCCAGCGGCTCGAACTCCAACGACGGAAGCGCCAGGACCGCGTTCGCAACGCCCTCGTCCTTGATCTCCGCCTCCACCAGGCACAGCACCGGCACCAGCAGGTGCTGGAACGGGCTGCGCAGAGCCGCGTCCACCACCCGGTGCAGACGCGGATGCCCCTCGGCCAGCGCGGCCAGGGCGCTCGAATCCAGGATGATCACGCGCTGCGCCTCGGGGCGAGGTGGGCGCGCGCGTCGTCGGCGGCGATGTTGTAGATCCGCTGCAGCAGGTCCGGCCCTTGGTCCAGCTCGGCGTCGGTGAGCTGCATCCCGAAGTGCTCCCGCAGCATCCGGCGCCCCTCAGCGACGCGTTCGGCGATCTGCTCCGCGGTGGGCTGCCGCTCCACCAGCAGCGCCACCTGCGCGCCGATCGTCGTGCCCTGGGCCGCCGCGAGCGCGGCCAAGCGGTCCCGCGTCTCCGGGGAAACCTTGATCGTTGCATCAGCCATACCGCGATCGTACACCGCTGGTACACCAATGGTGTACGGGTGGGTGCGCGCCTTTCGACGGACGGTTCACTTCGTCGAAGGAGGGTGCTGGCCCCCGAAATTTCGGGGATGGGGTCATCGGGTCAGCGTGACGGGCTGAGCGGCTCCGGTGCCGGCGGGCGCGTGACGATGACGTCTGGCCGGCCGACGGGAGAACCGCCCAGGTGCCGGTGGCAGTAGACGCGAGGTGTGGCGGGGCCCGGCAAGAAAAGCCTGGCCCCGCCACTGGGTCGGGTGCCTTGCGCCACAAGGCTCCCGGGGGGTGCGCCCTGAGACCGGTGGCAGCGGCTGACGCCGGGCACCGAGGAACGCCGCAGTACAGAGTCGGGGGTCGGCGGCGGCCGTGCAAGGCCGGTGACAGCCGCTGGAACAGGGCCCGGTCCGCTCCAGCCCGGTCCGGTGCTGTCATCTGGGCGATCGCCCAGGGGTGCTCGGGTTGTCCTTTTCGGACGGGTGTTGTGCGCGGTTGTCCCTGTTGCGGTTCGGTACAACCCGCTGGCGTGCGGGAACCGGCGGGGATGTGCACAGCACCGGTCATCCGCTGGCGCTGACATCTGATGCTCCATCAGGGTGAATCCCACGGAGCGGACCAGCGGGGTCCACGCGGCGCCACTGCGCCCGTCAAGGGCCGCTCCCTGCCCTGAGACCTTCTACGAGCACAAACACGGGATCCGCCACGGCGCCGTCAACACGCTTCCCACCCTGCGCGAGGACACCGGGGACGCCGAGGCCGGGCACCCGGTCCAAGAGGACGACGGCGCCTGATCTCCCCGGGGCGCACCGGCCGTGCTGCGGACGATCGCCCCGGCCGGTGCCCGGGGACGACGGGAACAGCGGCGGCCACGGCGCAATCACGCCGCGCCGTGCCGACGCGTTCCACGCCTTCGCCTCCGACAGCCGGCGACGACGAGACGGATGAGAAAGGGGAGCGCTCCGATGGAGCTTCGGTACCACCAGCACGAGGCGGTCGAGGTCGCCGGCCGGGCGCTCGCCGACGGCGGTCGCGCTCAGCTGTCCGTGGCGTGCGGGAGCGGGAAGACCCTGACCGCGCCGGCCGCCGCCGAGCGCCTGGCGCCCGCCCAGGGCGGCATCGTCCAGCTCACCCCCACCATCGCCCTGGTTGCGCAGACCGCGCAGTTCTGGGCCCAGCACGCCGACCTGGACGGGATGCCTGAGCAGGACCCAAGGACCGCCGCCGCCGGCTACCAGTGGACCGCTGCTGCGCTCGCCGTCGCGGATGGCGCGGACGGGGCCCACCGGTGAGCGGTGTCCAGCCGCAGGAGGACGGCCGGTTGGAGTGCCTGGAGTGCGGTCGCTGGTTCCGGCTGCTGCCCCCGCACCTGGGCTCCGCCCACCAGATGTCCGCCGCCGAGTACCGGGAGGCGCACCAGCTGCCCCGCCGGCTGGGTCTGCGCGCGTCGGACTTGGCCGAGCGGGCCCGGGAGCAGGGCCGCGAGCGCTACGCCGGCCGGCCCGACATCCGGGCGCAGATGGAGCGGGGCCGCATGATCGCCCCGGCCACGTCCGCGGTGCGCAGTAGTCAGGAGACCGCCCGGCGCCCCGGCGTGGTGGCGGCCCGCCGCCGCGGCGGAGCGGGCAAGGCCGCCGCTGAACGGGCCCGGGTGGACGAGGCCGCCCACCGGCTCGGGTTCGCCGATGTGGCGGACTTCCTCGCGGTGCGGTGCGCGTTAGGCCGCCAGGTCACCGAAATGGCCAAGGAATTGGGCCTGCCGCGCGGCACGGTCTCGGGCTGGCTGCACCGCCTGCGGGCCGACGGCGGCCCCGAACAGCTCGAACAGGCCGCCGCCGAGGCGCGGCGCCCGCGTCAGATCGCCTACCTGCAGGCGCTGCTGGTACCGGGTACCACCCGCTACGGCGCCCTGGCCGCCGCCGGTATCAGCGAGGCGGCGGCCACGGCCTGGCGCCGTGCCGACCCGCGTTTCGCCGCGGCGGCCGACGCGATCGCGCGTGCCCTCGCCGACGACCGCCAGCCCGGCACCGACCCGGTCGTGCGCGAGGGCGACCCGGGCTGGGAGCTGGTCGGGCAAGCGCTGAAGGACGACGCACACCGGACCCGCCACGCCGCCTACCTGCGGGAGCTGCTGACCCGCGGGCCCCTCCACAAGCACGCCCTGGCAGCCGTCGGCATCGACCGTTCGACCCTCAGCCAGTGGCGCCGGGCCGACCCCGCTTTCGATGCGGCCGTCGGGGCGGTCCGCGAGTTCCACGGCAGGAAGGCCACACACATACGCCGCGGACCCACGGCCGAGGACCAGTACGAGGCGTACCTGGCCGCGCTGGCGCAGGGCATGAGCCCCAAGGAGGCAGGCGCAGTCAGCGGTGCCAGCCGCTTTGCCGTGCGCTACCGGGCCCAGCATGACCCGCAGTTCGCCGCCCGACTGGAAGCGCTGCGCCCGCCGGGGGGATGGCAGGTCAAGCCGATCGACGAGCAGTGGCTCCGTACCGTCTGGGTCGACCCGTCCATCAGCCAGGCGGACATCGCCGTCCAGGCCGGCGTCAGCTACCCGACTCTGCTCGCCAGGGCCCGCGAACTCGGGCTGGGTCCGCGCCGCCCGCCGCGCGGTCCCGAGCCCAGGCCGTTGGACGAGCCATGGCTGCGCGGGGCCTGGGCCGACCCCGCCATCAGCACCGCGCAGATCGCCGCCCAAGCAGGGCTGAGCCCAGCCCAGATCCACAACCGAGCCCGCGACCTCGGGCTGGGAAAGCGCGCAGCACGCAACTCCGGCTGAGCGGAAGCGCCCGCTGTGGGTGACCGCACAGCGCACGCTTCGGCCGCGGCCTCGGCTTCCCGCTGCGCGGAGAAGTCCGTGACGCCACCTGGTGGCTGCAGGAGGCACGCACCAAGACACCGGACTTCCTCGGGACACCGCCGAGCCTGCCGGACCTGCACGGCTACACGCCCACGGCCCTGGACCTGACGTTCGGCTGCGGGGAAGAACCCGCCGTCGTACGGGCAGCCGAAGTCGACAACCTGGTCGTCCACGGTGGCCCCGGCGACCTCGTGGATGGCGTGGCGGGCCGCCCCGGCCCCAGCCTGGCGAGTCGACTTGAGGAACTGGCCAGCCGCTGACGTGCCACGACGCCAC
The DNA here is from genome assembly GCF_042869935.1 of Kitasatospora sp. NPDC006697. Classification (NCBI taxonomy): domain Bacteria; kingdom Bacillati; phylum Actinomycetota; class Actinomycetes; order Kitasatosporales; family Streptomycetaceae; genus Kitasatospora; species Kitasatospora sp. NPDC006697. Next base: position 10,221 of record NZ_JBIAGU010000032.1, on the reverse strand, counting down.
GCGCAAGCGCTGATCCGTCAACTGGGCGAAGAGGAAGGTACCGCGGCGTCCAGCTCTCACCGCGGCGTCAAGCAAAACGGGGCGCGGCCGGGCATGCCGGCGAGGAAGATGGAACGGGCTGAGCGTACTTCGACAAGGAGAGGGCGCCGTAGCTGAGTTCGGAGGCGCGTTGAACACCTTGTTGGAACCCCTGGACGGACCGCAACAACTGCTCCTGGAGACCGTCTGGAAGCCCTTCCTGGACGGCAAGAAGTTCCCGGTTTTCGCTTACGTCGAGTACGTCATGCGCCTCGCCGGACACGATGCTGCGGTAGTGCTGAACGGCTTTCCACGGATCGGCACGCACCTGCGAGAGCAGGGCTACGGGGCGGTCGGCTGGCACGCCCAAGGCAGCTGGATCCCGGCCAAGGCCCAAGTGTGGCCGACCATCGCGGGTCTGCATCACATCAACCACAGCATCGCCTCCGCGGCCGCCGAGGACCTACTCGCCTTCATGCGTGCTCTGACCAAGCAGCAGCAGCGCATTCTCGAGAGCCCCTTCCAGGTCCTCAACCTCCACATGGATCTGGCGGAAGCAGTCCGGCAGTCCAGCATCGATCGCAACCTCACCTTCCTGGCGTGGGCTGCGCCGGTGGCGGAACACGAGTGGCCGGGGCTGAGCTTCAACCAGAGGGCCGGAACCTCCACCGGAAACGGCACGCTGGGCTTTCTCGATGCAGCCGACTTCCAGGACACCAACGAGTACCTAGTGACGATCGAGGCTGTCCTTGCCCGGCCGGAGCCGCTGGCCACGCTGACCTACGGGGAACCGAGGGCGCTGCTGCGCGCGGCCAACTTCCTGGACATTACCTACGAGCTGGTCACCGGAGGCCGCCTGGTGGAGCGGCCGCCCGTGGACCGCTCCAGCCTGCTGGCCCTGTCTGTGAGCTCCGAGGCCGACTTCCACACTGGCGTGGCCGTGCTGGCCGAGCTGCTCAACCGCCTGAAGGTGCCAGGCAAGAATCCGTCCCATCCGCTTGGACGGATCGAGCAGCACTTGGCCGACACCATGCCCGGGATCGACCAGGACGCGGTCCGAGACGCTGTACACACCCTTGACCAGATCCGCGTCCTTCGGAACTCCGCGATCCACACCAAGCCGGCCCCTGAACTGCTCGAGGCACACAAGGACCTCGGCCTGACCTTCCCGATCAACGACTTCGCCACCGCATGGGACAGCCTCCGGGCCCACGCCGAGCAGGCCTTCGGCACGCTGCAGGAAGCGATCCAGGCCACCCGCCCTTGACGGACGAGCGCCCTGCTCACTGGTGAGCGATTGCGGTCAGCCGTGCAGCGGCCGGGGCCTGACCGGGTGTTTCGGGTAGGCGGTGTTCGCCAGGTTCGATGGTGCGGATCCGGCCGTCGGGGTCGGGGAGCCAGATCTCGGTGGTGCGGGCGGGGCCGCCGGCGCGGCCGCGGCCGGTCGCCTCCACTTGTACCTGGCGGCTGTGGATCAGGCCGTGGCCTTGGCCGAGTCCGAGCCAGGCGCTGCCGGCGACGGCCAGGCGCAGGGTGGAGCCGGGCCAGGGGGCGGGGGTGAGGAGGGCGGCGCGGCCGCGGCGCAGCACGGCGCCCAGGCGGCGGGCCGTCTCGGCGGTGACCGGGGTGGGCGGGCGCAGGACGAGGATGTCGACGGCGCCGGCGAGGGCGGCGGCGATGTCGGCCCAGTGCCGGCCGGGGCGGTCGGCCAGCAGCAGCCGGTCTGGGTCGGCGCCGGTCTCCGTCAGCGCGAGCAGGCCGGCTTCGGGGATGCCGACGATGGCGATCCACCGGTGTGCGGGGGTGTGGTGGGGGTCGCGGGCGGCGGTGCCGGCGAGCGCCCACAGCAGCCCCATGCCGGTGTCGGCCACCTCGGTGACCGCCCCGCGGGCCAGGCCGGCGCCGGGGACGAGTGGGGCGAGCGCCTCGGGCACGGGCAGCAGCCGGTCCTCGTCCGGCGCGCCTGCGGGCGGCGCGGTGGCGGGGTGCGGGGCGGTGGCCTCGAGCGCGGCGGCCAGGCGCAGCGCGCCGCCCGGTTCCGGGGCCGGGCGTCGGGCCGGGCCGAGCGGGCTCACCCGTTCCTCCCGGTGCGGCGGGCGCTGCGGGACAGGTCGGTGAGGTCGCCGGGCGGCAGGCCTTGTTCGATCGGCAGGATCGGCTGGAGGGAGGCGCCGCGGTGGCGCAGCCAGACCGGCTCGGCGTCGGGCCCGTGCTGGACCCGGGCAGCCCAGCGGCCGGCGCCGAGCGCGCACCAGCCGGTCAGCACGCTGGGCAGCCACCGCCGGCCGTAGCGCACCCACACCGGCCGCAGCTGCTCCACCACCGGGTGCCGGGCGACCTGTTCGAGTTCGGCGGGGGACAGGCGCTGGACGTCCAGCCACGCGCTGCCCAGCTCGCTGACGAACGTGATCGGCTCGGCCGGCCGGCGGGCCGGGTGTTCGGGGCGGCCGGTCTGCGGGTGGGTCGGGGGTGGGGACGGGTGGGGTTGCACACTTCCGATACTCTCGTACAAGCGTTCGAACATCCAGTCGCGTGACGCTGCTGACCCGCACAGGCATGTCTCCCGTGCGGTCGGCTTGCGGCACCGGACGATCGAATCCCCCCGGCCCGTGAGGAAGGACAACACGGTGAGCACGACGGACCTGCCCGACGACCTGATCGCCCTTGAGGAGCAGCGGATGCAGGCCCGCCTCGACCTCGACTCCTACGTCGCCGAGGTCGAGGTCGAGCGCCGCGCCGCCTACCCGGACCCGGAGCAGATCGTGGAGCGGCGTACCTGGACGCCGCAGGAGGACGGGCGCTGGTTCGAGCTGCGCGCCGCCTACGCCGAGGCTGCCGCCGCGGTCCTGGATCACCCGGTGATCGCCCAGGCCGCGGCGGACGGGAAGCGGTGGCAGGTCGAGGAGCGGCTGCGCTCGCTCGTGCCCCGCAGCCAGGTCGTGATCCGCAAGGACGCAGCGGGGGTGGAGAGGGTGGTGGTCCTGCACAACGGCGAGGAGCCGGCCGCCGAGGTGCAGGCGGCCTGAGAAGCCGGCTGCTGCGGCCGTGGATCAGCGGGCGAGGTCGCTGCGGGCGGCGAGCCGGCTGTGGTCGGGTAGCCGGGTCACGTTGCCGTGACCCGGCCCCCTCAGAACCGTGCGTGCCCGATTTCCAGGCACACGGCTCAAGCAAGCCCCAAGGGCTTCGCAGGTCAGCAGGGTTGTATGGTCCGTTTGCTGTCGCCCGCGTGGTGCTGGCGGTGGCATTCGGAGTGCACGAGGCGGAGGTTGTTCCGCTCGTCCGTGCCGCCGTCTCGCCGGTAGGTGAAGTGATGCTTGTGGAGCATCTTCTTCGAGGCCGCGAACCAGTTGATCCACTCGCGTGGGCTGTCCGGTTCGTACTCGGCCCCGGCGATCAGCGCCTGCTTGCAGAGGGGACAGGGCCCTTGCTGCCGCACTGCCAGGACGAGACTGGTCTTGTCCATCGGCGGTGGCGCTTTGCGTCGGCGACGGTCCCGCCAGTACTCGACCAAGGTCGGGTCGTCCAGGGACGCTCCGCCCTTGACGAGCTGGTGGCGGACGATGCCGGTCCTGGAGAACTTGGGCAGGAAGGCGCCGCTGTCGCGGTCACCGAACACCCACCGGTCCCGCCTGGACGGGTGGAACCTGCCGAAGTACCGGGCCACGACCCAGTGCCTCGACTTGTTGCGGTGGCGACGCCTGGCCCACTTGAAGGTCAGCCGCCACATGTAGTGGTCCAGCGACGAGAACGTCGTCGTGGACGCCACCGCCCGGTAGTAGGCCGCCCAACCGCGAACGATCGGGATCAGTCTGCGCAATACGGCCTCGGCGTTGGTCCCATGCAGGGCCCTCACTTCGGTCCGCAGTCGCGCCCGGAGCCTCTTGCAGGCCGTCGTGCTCGGCTTGATGATCAGCTGGTTGACGGCCCAGGCCGGCTGGGTCGGGCGGCGCAGCGCGGCGATCGTCCGGGCGGCCTCGCGCCGGCCGCCGGCCCGGGCGGTGCGCGCCGCCCGGTCGCGGGCCGCGGTGAAGTCCCGCGGGGCCAGGGCGAACAGGTCGCCGATCACCTCGTCGTCCCCGGCATCGGTCTCGGCCATGGAGCCCAGCCTGGCACCGGGCGGGGCCGGGCGCTCGCAGGGTTGTACCGGTCCGCCTGCCATGTCGGCCGGGCGCGGTCGGGTCGGCCGGGGCAGGATCGCAGGTATGGAGTCGGCTCGGCGGTTCGCGCCGCACCTGCCCCCCGCGCCGGGGTGTACCTGGCCGGCGCGGACGGTGGTGGTGCACCGCACCGGCGCGCTGGTGGACGGGGTGCCGGTGTACGAGGACGCGGACGGTACGGTGCGGGCGGCGGTCACCGGCGAGGGCGTGGCCGGGGGCACCGCGGTTCTGGTCGGCGCGGGGGTGTCGGGCACCGGCGTGGCGGCGGAGGCGGTGGCGCGGGTGGGGGCGACGGGCGCCCGGGTGGTGGGGCCGCCGGGGTGGTCGGAACGACTCCCAACCTCAGATACAAAGCCAACCGCCCGCCGGCCAGCGGGTCGTTCGTTGTCCGCTCTCCGCGATGGCCCCGCTCATCGCGTCCGCCACCTCGGCCGGACTCATACCAAGCGCAAAGGCCCAACAGCCACGAACGGCGGGTCCAGGGCCCACTGCTGCCGCTCGTCATCTGGCAGCACATGCCACCACCCCTTGAACATGATCACGGAGTTAGGCCAGTCGTGTCGGAGGTTAATTAAACTGCAAGCTCAGTAAACGGTGATGAGGCTCTTTGAAAACGGCCTCACCCTTTTGTGCGGCTTGCTCGTGAGATTTCGGCATCAATAGTTTGTGTGAGACGAATGATGGTGTCTGAGAGCTGAAATAGGCTGTCGATCGGCTAGGAGAATTGCTTGAGTGTGAACCACAACAGGGCCATCCCGCCCGCGCCGCGTGCGTATAGAAGGAGCCCCTTTGGTGGAGAAACGGGCAGGTCAGATTGGCTCGGATGGGCGGGGTCGATATGGATGACTTCGGGCACCTGCAAGGTATCCGCCCGTTGGGTGTACGGCTTGCCTTCGAACCACCAGGTATAGGCGCACTCGCTATCATCGCGCTTGCAGGAGACGCTTGCGGGTACTGTCGTCGTGTCCGCGTGCCGTTGGGCGAGATAGCTGACAGGAGCGGATCCGACAAAGACCGCTAGGGCCAGCAGCACGGCTGCCCGGAGCACGGGACCCGCGCTCTCGGTTAGCCAGCCTCGATCCAGCAGTACTCCAAGGATGCCAAGCGCCGCGGCGGTGCAAACGCCGATGCCGAGACACCACGCCGCGGTACCTTTCCAGGAGGAGGTTCCGACAAACTGTGCCGCCCAGGCAAAAGAAACGCCTGCCAGGTTTCTCACACCCAGGAAAGCCCCGAATGCGGCTAGCAGAAACAGGCTGAGCATCAAGAGCCCGAAAGTGAACTTAAGCCCTGCCAAGTTGGCGTCCATCACCAGCATGCGCGTGAGCTTTCGAGACAAGGGATATCCCTTGCTGCGCAGGGTCCGCGCGGCCCTGCGGCGGAGGAACTCGTAGAGGTCAGGGTTGATGGCGACTGTCGCGAGGAGTGCCAGGCCCTGGCGGTCGCCGAGCTTGGCCCTGTCGGTGGCTGTTTCGTAGACGTCTGCTGGGGACTGTGCGCTGGTGGCGATCGCGATCATGGCCTTGAGTCCTTGGGAGTCGCCAAGTCTGACCAGGCGGTTAGCTGCGTCGCGTCGGGCTGGCCCGCCGTATTCAGGGTCGGTGGCGATCGCGGCAAGAACCTCGGGGCCTTGGGGGTCGCCTAGCTCGGCCAGGTCGCTGGCGGCTTCGCACCGGGTGGGGCCGTCGTGTTCGGGGTTGGTGGCGATCGCGGCGAGAACCTGCTGCCCACGAGGGTCACCGAGGTCGCCCAGGTCACGGGCGGCTCTGCACCGGTCGAGGCCCTTGTGCTCGGGGTTGGTGGCGAGCGCTGCGAGGATCTTCCGCCCCCGAGGGTCGGGGGGCCGGGTGCCGTCCGCCGAGGGGAGAGCGAGTTCTTTCGCGGCGCGCCGCCGTGAGTCGACTGTCAGGTTGTCGTCGGTGGCGATCGTGGCGAGGATTCTCCCGCCGCGGGGGTCACCGAGCTCGTCAAGATCCCGTGCGGCCAGACAGCAGTAGGTGACGTCCCGCTTGTCGTCGGCGACGGCCAGCAGAGCGTTGCGGCCCTGCCGCTCGTCGATCTTCCACAGGGCGTGGGCGGCCGCATAGCGGTCCTCGGCCGAGTGCGCCTTCTTGGCCAGCTCGGTCAGGGGGTTCCTGAATGAGTGTGCCTGGTGGACGAGCCTTCTCAGGCCGGCGACGGCCTGCTCGATGACCTCGGGTGGCAGGACCGTGCCGAGTTCGACTTGGCCGGCGATGAACTGCCGGCCTTTCAGACCCCGCCTTGCGGCGAGTCGGCGCAATGCCCGGGCCACGGGAGTGAAGTCCTGGCCAGCCCAGGCGTCGATCAGGAATCCGGCGAAGGAGTAGTCGTCCGACGGCCACCACGACCCGCGTCCCCACCCCATCTGCCTGATGACACCGGCCGGGTTCTCACTGGCCATGGCTTCCTTGACGACGTGACGGGCGGCCAGGTACTCGAGCAGGGTCTGGTGGAGGAAGATGTAGTCTGCGGCCCGCTTCACCAGCAGCCCGCTGCCGCGCAGCACGGTGGCCAGGAACTCGGTCCAGATGTCCTCGGGCACCCGGTCGGGGCACACGCAGGCGGGATGGGCGGCGATGATCGCGATGGCCGGCCGGGTCTCTCCCGCATGGCGCTGGGCTGCGAGATGGCCGATCAGATCCAGAGCCCGGTCAAGGACATGGTTCGCGCGTTCGAGGGCGGCAGGGCCGTACCGCCCCAGGGCGGACTCGGTTTGGACGGTGATCCCGCCTTCGCCGCGGGCGTGCTGGCGCTCCCGGAGTAGATCGGTGAAGCGCCGGTAGACCGCGCTGCGCCCGACGGGCAGGTCACGCTGCCGGTCGAGGGCGTACAGCTGGCACAGCATGGTGCACATCAGCGGTGTCCGGCTCAGCTCGGACAGCCCGGTTCGGGCCACAGCCCGGGCGAACTCGGTAGCGGCCGAGGCTGGTTCGGCGACATTGAGGGCTTCGAACCAGCGTTGTGCGAAGCCGGGGATGCTCTCGCGGGTGAACGGCTGCAGCTCGTAGTGCGGGACACCGGCCCCGAGGGCATCGAGTTCACCTTCAGGCAAGTGGCGGCTCGCGATGGCGAAGCGGTACGGGCCCTCGCTCCTGCCGTGCTCGGCGATGCTCGTGAGGACCTCGTGTCTGGTATGCGGGTCGGCGATCTCGTCGAGTCCGTCGACCATGACCAGCCAGCGCGAGCCGGGATGCGGGGCGCCGAGGAAGAAGTCGCGGGGAAACCCGATCTCCAGGCCGTGCGGCGTGAGATCGGCGGTGGCCGCACGGGCCAGGGCCTCGGGCAGCGGCCGGCCGCCTGCCAGGGCTGCCGCGTTGACCAGCACCGGTACCGGGCCGGACACCGGTGCCGGTGCGGGCGCCCCTTGCCTTCGCCCGCTGGCGAGCCAGTTGCTCAGGTGGGTGCGCAGCGCGCTGGACTTGCCGGCACCAGGGCCGCCGAGGACGACGCACAGCGGATGGTGCGTCAGGACCTGCTCTGCGGGCTGAGGCGGTCCCATGTCCGGCGCCTTTCGTTGCCCTGCGGCGTCGTCATGCTGCTCGCTCAGGTAGGCCCGTACGTGCTGGCGCAGGTAGACGGCGGCGAGCGGCGGAGTAGCGCCTGGCAGGACACCCGGGTAGGGGTGCTGCTCGGCTGCCCGCCTGGCGGCGGCCAGATACCCCGTCAGCTCCGGCGAGGCCTCCTGTACGACTTGGTTGATGCTGAAGTTGCCGCCGACGGCGATGCTGCCGTTAATCGCCGTGATCGAGCCCGGGGTCTGCGCGAGCTGCTCCGCCGTGTGTGCATCGGCCGCCGGCCTGGCAGTCGGTGACAGCGGTACGCGAAGTGGTGGCGGAGTGGTGCCCGGGTCGGTCAGCGGTTGTTCGGCCCGGGCACCTGAGGGTTTCCCAGCGTCACGTCCCCGCTGATGTGCACGTCCACGCCGGCGATCGAGTGGTCGGTGGCCTCGATCGTGACGTCCCCGTCGACGTGCAAGCGGTAGCCGCTGAGAGCAGCCGGACCGGCGGCCTTCTTGGCCTCCTCCAGGGCTTGTAGGGCCTCCTGTAGCTGCGTGGCGAAGCCGGGATCCTGTTCGATGGCCTGGGTGAGTTCTGTGGCGGCTTTGCGGGCGGTCAGTACGCTCGGCTCGTCCATGCCGGCCTCGGCTTCCTCCTCCAGCCGCCCGACGTCCCCGCTGGTGCCGAGCTGGGTGACCACCACCTCGTGGACGCGGTCCATCGCGGCATCCAGGACAGCATCGACCTCGGCATCGGCCCGCCCCGTGATCCGGCGGGCCTTGCGGATCCCCCACGCGAACATGTATCCAACAACGGCCTCGGCCACGATCGTCACCAATGCCCCCACGGCATCACGAAGCCACCAGCCGGTCCACCCGGCCCAACTTGCACCGACCCTACTCCCAACAGCCCAACCAAATGGGGAAACGACCCACAACACCCCCTCGCCAGCTCCTGCCACTCACCATCCACGGACAGGGCGGTGCCATCTCCTGCGCGCCCGGCGCGCACTGGTGTCGCTCGCCCCGCTCCACGTCGCGCGGCGGCTTTGCCAGCTGCTCGCCGGCTTTTCATGTTGTTCAGCCAGACTCCCAGCCCGATGTGGACGGTCTCGGCGCCCTCCACTGCCTCCTGGCCCCCGGCGCCGGTCACCACGGTCTCCAACTGTTCTTTGTGGGGGCGGGGCACCTTGGCGTGGCCTTCGCGGGCGACGTACTGGGCGAGTGCGGCCAGGTGCTGGCCGAACCGGTCCGCGCGCGTGCGGGTCGGCTTCGCCGCCGCCGCGGCCTTCTCGGCGGCCAGCCCCGGGTCCTCATCGATCCCCAGCACCAGCAGAAGGTCGCGCTGATCGTCCGCCAGCTCGGCGAAGCCGGCGCGCTGCTCACGCAACCACCGGCCGAGCGGCTCGCCTTCGAAGACGGTCTCCTCCGGCAGGCTCGGCCAGTCGACGTGGCCGTCGAGGGCGAGTGATGATCGGCGTGTGGTTTTCATCGGGTTCGGCGTGGTGGTTTCACTGGTGTGGGGTGGCGGGTTGTGGCTGGTGGCGGGGGTGGCGTGGGGTGGGTTGTGGTGAAGGGGTGGCCGGGGGAGTGGTGAAGGGTTTCGCTGGATCTCGGTGAAGGGTTGACGCCGATTGCTAACACACCCGCCCGGACCGGCCACCGACGCCCCCTGGCGGTCCGTCAGCGGCCCCGCAGCGCGCCCGTGCCGTCCCTCCGGCACCGGACCGCCAACGCGCTGACGGGCGTTCAGGGGCTGACCGCCGCGCCCGGGGCCCGGCCGCCGTGGCGGTGTGCCGCTGCGAATCTGCGGTGGGGTGTCAGTGGGTTCGGCGGGTGGTGTTGGTGTGGGGTTGTTGGTGGGCGGGTGGGTTTCTGACGTGGTGGTGCGTGGTTGTGGCTGACAGTGGGTGACGATTGGTGGGTCGGCGTGGTGCAGATTCCTAGCTGCCCGCGCTCGACGCTACTCCAACTCTCTTGCAGTAAAGTCGAGTTGCCTTGCTAGGGAGGCTCAATCTGGCAGGATTCCCCCACGAGTCAGAAGTGATACATTCTCCCCGGGTCCACGAGAGGAGCGCGGGCAAGACAGTGCCCGAGGCCAGTCGGACTTGCCTTCCAGGATTGGTTCAGGCCACGGTCTAGACCAATCGGGCTACCCCAGGAACGGGCGGCGAAAACGGCCCCCAGGCACCCCCTCCTCAGTCAGCCCGCCCGGAGCGTAGCGGAGGGCGTTTGGCCGGGCCCGACGGAGCGAAGCGGAGGAGGTCACGGCCTACGTGACCGAAGGTCACGCGCCCTGGTGGAGCGAAGCGGAGCCAGGGCCCGGCCGCAGGCCGGCCGGACCGCGAAGCGGTCCGAGTGGGGGCGAGCGAAGCGATCCCCCACGGTCACGCGGAGCGGGACCAGCGCAGCGCGAAGCGCTGCGCCCGGGGCAGCATGAAGCGAAGCGGAGTGCTGCCCCGGTGATCGCGCGAAGCGCGATCACCGCGAATCGAAGGGCCGAAGGCCCGTAGGGTCCCGCTCCGCGGG
>NZ_JBIAGU010000031.1:0-117728 GCF_042869935.1 Kitasatospora sp. NPDC006697 | reverse complement strand
CAACCCCGATCAGAATGACCGAGGCCGGGGATGTCAACATATCTGGCGTTGACTTTTGGCACGCTGTTGAGTTCTCAAGGAACGGACACTTCCTTCGAGCCGCTTTCCAGCGGACCCTCCGGGTGCTTCGTTCTTTCGTGTTTCAAGCTTATCAGATCCGAACCTCAGCTCTTCACCAACTCGCTTTCGTCTTCCGTGACCTGACGGCCCGTCCGACGAGTTGAACTTTAGCCCAACTCCGCTCCGAAAAGCGAATCCGGCCCAGTTCCCCGAATTACCGGCACAGCAAAACAAGCCCCCGGCGCCAGGGCGCACGGAAGAGTCATACTTACTGAGAAGTGGTGTTTTCGGGAGAGTGGCCGCTCCGGGACCGTCCGCGTGGATACGTGTCCGGTGCTCCCTGCCGAGCGACCAGATAACACTACGCCCCCTGGGCGTCCGAGGCAAATGAGGCGATCCGGACGGTTCGGGTGCAGCGCTCCCGGCTCGGCTTCACGTACTCGGCGTTCGGCTGGTCGTTGTGCTCCACCCAGGCACGGGCCGCGGCGAGGTCGCGGCCGCCGGCCAGCTGGCGGTGGACCAGGCGCTCGGCGCGCAGCTCGTCGTCGGCCTCCAGATACCAGAGGTCGTGGAGCAGTGCGCGGGCCTCGGTCCAGCCCGGGGCGTCGGCGGCCAGGTAGTTCCCCTCGGTTACCACCAGCCTGGTGCCCGGGGTGACCAGGTGGCGGGCCGCGACCGGCTCGTCCAGGCTGCGGTCGAAGTCGGGGACATAGATGTCGTGGAACCGGTCGGCGGCCAGCCGGGCGAGCAGCGCCAGGTAGCCGCGGACGTCGAAGCTGGGCGGGGAGCCCTTGCGGTCGCGCAGGCCGAGCCGGTCGAGCTGGGTGTTGGAGAGATGGAAGCCGTCCATCGGCGCGTAGGCGGCGGTGCCGGGCCCGGCGCTCCGGTTGACCTCCTCGACCAGGTGGCGGGCGAGGGTGGACTTCCCCGCGCCGGGGGCGCCGGTCAGGCCCAGCAGCAGCCGTCCGCCGGCGCGCGCCTCGTGCAGCCTGCCGAGCAGTTCCGCCACGAGTTCGGCGGGCTGCACCTCGGTGCGGGGTTCGGTTCGGCCGGTCTCCATCGCCCCATTGTGGCGGCAGCCGGCCGGCTTCGGAACCGACGATTCCGCAACGATGGGGCTGCGTCAGGCGAGCGCGGGCAGGTCCAGGGTGAGCGTCCCGGCGTCCGCGTCGAGCACCGCCGGTACGCCGAGCGGCACGGTGAGGGTGGAGGGGCAGTGCCCGAAGCCGAGCTCCCAGAGCACCGGCACGCCGAGCGGGCCGAGCCGTTCCAGCAGCACGTCGCGGATCCGGGACGGGTCCCCGCAGTCCAGCCAGGAGCCGAGCGCCACGCCGCGGATGCCGTCGAGCGCGCCGGAGCGGATCAGCTGCGTGAGGATGCGGTCGATCCGGTAGGGCGCCTCGTTGACGTCCTCGAGCAGCAGGATGCCGCCGGCGTAGGAGGTCCGGGCGGAGGGTGCGCCGAGGTCGGAGGCGAGTACGGCGGCGCAGCCGCCCACCGTGGTGCCCGCGGCCCGGCCCGGGATCAGCGGGCCGGCCTCGGGGCCGGTGAGGGTGAGCACGCTCTCGGGCGTGAAGAGGGTCCGGCGCAGGTGCTCGGCCGTGGCCCGGTCCTCGATGAAGGAGACACCGGCGCCGACTGGTCCGTAGAGGGAGACCAGTCCGAGCCGCTGCGCGACCTGCTCGTGCAGGATGCTGATGTCGCTGAAGCCGATCAGCAGCTTGGGCGGGCACTCGCGCAGTGCGTCCCAGTCCACCAGGTCGGCCATCCGCTGGGCGCCGAAGCCGCCGCGGGCGCAGAGCACGGCGGCGATCGAGGGGTCGAGCCAAGCCTGCTGGAAGTCGGCCGCGCGTTCGTCGTCGGTGCCGGAGAAGTGCCGCAGCCGGGGGTGGGTGCCGAGCACGTGCGGTCCGACCACGGGCTCCAGGCCCCAGGAGCGCAGCAGCTCACAGCCGGCGCGCAGGCGCTCCGGGTCGATGGCGCCGCTCGGGGCGACCACGGCCACCCGGTCACCCGGGACGAGTCGGCGGGGGCGGGTCAGCGCCCTGACGGCGGTGGGTGCGGCCATGGGTCGGGTCCTTCGGGTCGGTGGAGCCGGATGCGCGTTCGGGGCCATTGTCACCGCTCCGGCGCGGGTTGATGTCCGCTCAGTGGTGGGTTGTGCACAGGCAACCAGAGGTGACGATCGGTCAGTTCGGTGCCCTGCCGGGGGTGGTTCCGCAGGAATTTTGTGGGGTTCTGACACCCGGAGCATGGACGTTGCTCCGCCGGTACGGCAGGATTCGGGCGGACTGCACAGCGGAGGACCACAACCTATGAACTCGTCGTTCATACCGATGGACACACCGAACCCGCCCCCGGCGGCCGCGGTGCCGGTCGGCCTGCCCCAGGTCTGCTCGCCGGCCGCGCCGAGCGGGTCGGCGGTGCCCGGCGGGTCCGTGGACGATCCGTCCGGCGCGGCGCCGGAGCGCCCCGACGCGGGTGCCGCGACCACCGCGAGGCTGCGGGCCGGCCTGGCCTCCCGGCTGCGGTCCGCCTATGAGCAGGGCGCCGGGCTGGACGACCTGGCGGTGGCGAGCCACCAGTCGATCTCCGAGGTGCGGGAGTTGCTGGCGCTGGCCGATGACCCCGCCGAGGAGGGCGCGGTGCCCGCGCAGCGGGACGGCTCGGCCGACCTGCACGTCGAGCCGGCCTCGGTGGACGACTGGCGGCCGACGGCCGGCCGTCCCCGCCCTCGGGTGCGCCGGCAGCTGCCGTCGCGGCGGCCGGTCCGGCCGGCCGTGCCCGAGTTCCCGGCCGGGGCGGAGCCGCCCCGCCCGGGAACTCGGGCCCGGCCGGCGGCCGAGCCGGCGGCGCTGGCGGCCGCGGTCGAGCAGCCGGCGCCGGACGGGGTGGACGGCGAGCCGGCCCGCTCCGAGCCGCCGCTCGGCGTGCTGATCGGCGGCTCGCGGCCGTCCGCGCCGCTGGGCGGTCGGCGGGCCGAAGACTGCCGGCGCCGGGTCGCCGCGGAGCTGGTCAAGGTCGGGCGCGGCACCACGCTGGTGGTGCTGCCCGCCTGGCGGGCCTCGATCGCGGTGTCGGTGCCGACCGAGCTGCTGGCCGGCGAGACCGGGCTGTCCGTCGAGGAGTTGGCCGGGACGGAGCTGACAGTGGTGGTGAACACCGAGGCGCTGCACGACCGGGAGCTGCGGCCCGCGCAGTGGCAGGTGGTCGCCGAGCGTCCGGGCGGCGGGCGCCGGCGCGACTGACCGGCGCCCGGCCCGGGGCGGTCAGTGCGGCGGGTTGGGCAGGTAGCCGAGGTGGACCGGCGCGGGTGCCTCCCGGCCGTCCGCCCAGGCCGCGCGGACGCCGCGGACCAGTTCGCCGAGGGTCGGCGGCCAGAGCGGTTCGGCGGCGGGGTCGGCCAGCTCCGCCGGGCTCCACCAGCGCCAGTCGAGGATCCGGTCCTGGGCGTGGGCCTCGCTGACGTCGCCGAGCGGGCCGCGGTGCGGGCCGGCGGTGAGGTAGACGTGCTCGGACTGGCGCACCGGGACGCCCTTCCGGGTGAAGTCGTGCTCCCAGGTGCAGAGCAGCGGGCCGGGGCGCAGGTCGGTCCAGCCGGTCTCCTCGCCCAGTTCGCGCAGTGCGGCCTGCTCGGGGGTCTCGCCGGGGTCGACGCCGCCGCCGGGCGGGCTCCAGTGCACCCCGACCTCGTCGTTGTCGGAGCGGAGCAGGAAGACGGCTCCTTCCGGGTCGATGACCACGGTCCGGGCCGCCTGGCGTGGAGTTCGCATCCGGTCAGCTTGCCAGCGGGGCGCCGCCGGTGTCGACGTGACCCGTGGCGCGCGCCACTGACCTACCGTCAACACCCCTCGGTGCCACCGATGCACGCCGAGGGGCGCCGGTCGTCCCGCACGCCCCTGGCGTGGCACGGCGAAAACGTGCGGGCCCGGGGCACCACCCCGCTACCCTGTGGGCCATGCCAGCCCCGACCATCCTGCTGCCGCTGGATCCGCTGAACCCCCGCAGGGTCGATCCGCACTACTCCTACGAGGCCCAACTGGTCCGCGGCCTGGGCGGTGAGACGGCGCTGGTCGACCACGACGCGCTGCTGGCCGGCGATCCGGCCGCCGCGGTGCGCTGGGTGCCGGCGGGCACCGGGCCGGCCTGGTACCGGGGATGGATGCTGCCGGTCACGGCCTACGCGGGCTTCGTGCGGGCGCTGGCCGAGCGCGACTGCCACCTGCTGACCAGCGCGGCCGCCTACGCGACGGCGCACGAGCTGCCCGGCTGGTACGGCACCTTCGAGGGCGCCACCCCGGACAGCGTCTGGCTGCCCGCCGGGGCCGGGCGCGGCGAGCTGGCCGGGGCCGTGGACCGGCTGGGCGGCCAGGGCCCGGCGATCGTCAAGGACTACGTGAAGTCGCGCAAGCACGAGTGGCACGAGGCCTGCTATATCCCGGAGCTGGCCGATCTGCCGGCGGTGGCCCGGGTGGTGGACCGGTTCGTCGAGCTGCAGGGCGAGTACCTGGCCGGCGGGGTGGTGCTGCGGCGGTTCCACGACTTCGCCCCGGCCGCGGGGCACCTGCCGGGGGCGGACGGTGCGGTGCGCGGCTCCGAGGCCCGGGTCTGGTGGGTCGACGGCGAGCCGGTGCTGACCGGTCCGCACCCGGACACGCCCGGGGCGTTCCCGGCGCCGGACCTCACCCTGGTCCGTTCCCTGGTCCGCTCGCTGGGCTGCCGGTTCGTCACCACGGATCTGGCGCAGCTGGCGGACGGCGGCGGCTGGATGGTGGTGGAGGTCGGTGACGGGCAGGTCAGCGACCTGCCCAAGGGCGCCGAGGTGTCCGGGCTGCTCTCCTCACTGATCTCCACCTGAGACCGCTGCCCGGTCGACGTGGTCGGTCCGGCGCTGGGCGGGCAGCACCGGGCGGGCCCGCTCGGTGGCGGTCCGGGCGGCCAGGCCCAGGGGCAGGGCCGTGAGCAGCAGCACCCCGCCGAGCAGGCCGCCGATCGCCGGGCCGCCCGCCCGGGCGGTGAGCAGGGCGCCGGCCAGCGGGCCGCCGACCAGGCCCAGGGTGCAGGCCACGCCGGCCAGCACGGTCCAGCGGCCGGCCGGGTCGAGCGCGGCGGCCGTGCCCAGCAGGTAGCTGAGCACCAGCGGGTAGAGGCCGTTCCACAGCACCTCGCCGCCGGCGAAGGCGCCCGCCGAGCGGCCGGCGGCGATCAGCGCGACGCAGCCGGCGATCAGGGCGGTGCCCGCGCCGACCGGCAGCACCTTGCCGAGCCGGTCGCCGAGCGCGCCGGCCGCCAGCACGCCGAGCAGGCCGCCGCCCAGCGCCACGGCGAGCACCAGGCCGACCCGGCGCTCCGTCAGCCCCGCCTGGTGCAGGCCGAGCTGGGCGCTGATGCCCCAGAGCGCGTTCTGCGCCAGCGACCAGAGCAGCAGGCCGCCGGCCAGGGCCAGCCCGGCGCGCCGGTGCGGCAGCCGTCCGGCCGTCCGGGTGGCGGCGGCCCCGGTCCGGGCGGCGGCCAGCCGGATGGTGAGCGGGAAGGCCAGGGCGGCGAGCAGGGCCAGGGCCAGGAACGGCAGGGCGGGTGCCCGGCCGAGCCGGGGCAGCAGCAGGTAGAGGAAGCTCGCGGTGGCGGAGGTGGCGAGCAGGCCGCGCACCGAGAGGCGGTGCGGCCGGGCGGCGGCCGCGATGCCGGTGGCCGCGACCGCGCCGGCGGTGCCCGCGCCGAGGCCGGCCAGCAGGCAGCCGGCCAGCAGCAGGAGCGGTCGGCCCGGTCCGGCGATGCCGGCCAGCGGGCAGCCGAGGAGCAGCAGGAGCAGCCCGGTCCGGGCCGTCCGGGCCTGGCCCAACCGGGTGACCCGGCCGGCCAGGGCACCGGCGGCGCAGGCCGAGGCGAGCAGCAGGGCGCTGCCGATCGCGCCGGCCTGAGTGGCCGTCAGCGGAGAGTCGGCGGCCAGTCGGCCGGTGATCGCCGGTGCCAGGTAGCCGGGCAGCGCGCCGACCGCGTAGAGCGCGATCAGCGGGAGGCGGGCCTGGTCGGCCGCGGGGGGAGGAGCGTGGTGCGCAGCACTGCGCCCCGCCACGCGAAGGCGCGGGGACATGGGACGTCGGGGCCTCTCGACCTCAGGGGGGTGGGGACTCGCCCGCCCTCCCCGTGCGGTCGCTCCGCATGTTTACCAGTTCGGGGCGCCACCCGGGAATCGGGTGGCGCCCCGAACGGCCCCGGGCTGCCGAGTCGGCACCGGGCCGAAACCGCTCCGTGATCGAACGGACCGTCAGCCGGCGACCTCGGCGGCCATCCGGCCGTCGGCGATGAAGGACCGCCACAGGCGCGCATAGACGCCGTCGACCGCCAGCAGCTCGCGGTGCGTGCCGTCCTCGACCACTCGTCCGTGGTCCAGCACGACCACCCGGTCGGCACGCTCGGCGGTGGTCAGCCGGTGGGCGATGACCAGGGTGGTGCGGCCGTGCGGGCGGTTCGGGCGGCTCTCCCGCAGCAGTTCGGAGGCGCGGTTGACGGCCGCCTCGGTGGCCAGGTCCAGGGCCGCGGTGGCCTCGTCGAGCAGCAGCACGTCGGGGTCGACCAGCTCGGCCCGGGCCAGGGCGATCAGCTGGCGCTGACCGGCCGACAGGTTGCGGCCGCGCCCGGCCACCTGGTGCCGGTAGCCGTCGGACAGTCCGGTGATCATCTCGTGGGCGCCGACCGTGCGGGCCGCGGCCTCCACCTCGGCGTCGGTGGCGTCGGGGCGGCCGTAGGCGATGGCGTCGCGGACCGTGCCGGCGAACAGGTAGGCCTCCTGCGGGACCACGCCGAGCCGGCGGCGGTAGCCGGTCAGGTCGAACCGGGTGACGTCGGTGCCGTCGATCCGCACCGTGCCGCCGGTCGCGTCGTAGAACCGGGCGACCAGCTTGACCAGGGTGGACTTGCCGGCGCCGGTCTCGCCGACCAGGGCCACGGTCTGGCCGGCCGGGATGCGCAGGTCGATGCCGGTGAGCACGTCCGGGTTGCCCTCGCCCCCGCCGTTGTAGGCGAAGGTGACGTCCTCGAAGCGGATCTCGCCGCGCAGCTCGCCCACCGGGACCGGCTCGGCGGCCTGCGGGGTGGTGGTCGGGGTGCGCAGCAGTTCGCGGACCCGGCCCAGGCCGACGGCCGCCTGCTGGTAGCCGTCGAAGAGCTGGGAGAGCTGGTTGACCGGGGCGAAGAACAGGTCGATGTAGAGCAGGTAGGCGACCAGTGCGCCGACCGTCAGGGTGCCGGCCTGCACCCGGTGGGCGCCGGAGATCAGCACGAGCGCGGCGGCGGCGCTGGAGAGGAACTGGACGAACGGGAAGTAGAGCGAGATGTACAGCTGCGCCCGGGCCCGCGCGTCGCGGTAGGCGGTGCCGCGCTCCTGGAAGCGGCGGACGGCGTCCGGCTCGCGGCGGAACGCCTGGACGATCCGGATGCCCGCCACGTTCTCCTGCAGGTCGGCGTTGACGGTGCTGATCAGCTCGCGGGAGACCTGGTACTGGGCCTTGGACTTGCGGCGGAACACCACGGTGGCGATGGCCAGCACCGGCAGCACGGCGAAGACGATGAGCGCCAGGCCGGCGTCGATCAGCAGCAGGGCGACGAAGATGCCGAAGAAGGTCAGCAGGCTGACCACGGCGGTGACCACGCCGGTCTGCAGGAACGAGGAGAGCGCGTCCACGTCGGTGGTCATCCGGGTCATGATCCGGCCGGACAGCTCGCGCTCGTAGTAGTCCAGGCCGAGCCGGTTGAGGTGGGCGAAGATCTTCAGCCGGAGGCTGTAGAGCACCCGCTCGCCGGTGCGGCCGCTGACCCGGTTCTCGATGCTCTGCACCAGCCAGTCGCCGAGCACCACGAGCAGCGCCGCGGCGGCGGCGAAGGTGACGCCGGACATCGCGGCCTTGGTCACGCCGTCGTCGATGCCGTGCCGGATCAGCACCGGCAGGGCCAGGCCGGCGGCGGCGTCCAGCGCGAGCAGCACGAAGGCCAGCGCCAGCGCGGGGCGGAACGGCCTGAGCAGCCGGGCCAGCGAGAAGTCGGGGTCGCCGGCGGCGGCCTCGGCGACCGGGATGGCCGGGGTGTCGGTGGCCGGAGGGAGGGCGGCGACCTTGGCCAGCAGTTCCGGGTCGGCGCCGCGGGCGGCGGTGCGGGCGATCGAGTGACCGGGCGGCGGCTCGGCGGCGGCCGGGGCGGGCTCGCCCTCCAGCTCCTCGATGGTGGGTTCGGGGCGCTCGGCCTCCGGGTCGGTGATCAGCGCCCGGTACTGCGGGCAGCGCTCCTCCAGCTCCTCGTGGGTGCCGAGGTCCAGCAGCCGGCCGTGGTCGAGCACGGCGATCCGGTCGGCCAGCTGGAGGGTGGAGCGGCGGTGGGCGATCAGCACGGTGGTGCGGTCGGCCATCACCTCGTGCAGGGCGTGGTGGATCTCGGACTCGATCCTCGGGTCGACCGCGGAGGTGGCGTCGTCCAGCAGCAGCACCTGGGGGTCGGCGAGGATCGCCCGGGCCAGCGCGATCCGCTGGCGCTGGCCGCCGGAGAGGGTCAGGCCCTGCTCGCCGACCTTGGTCCGGTAGCCCTCGGGGAGGGCGCGGACGAACTCGTCGGCCTGGGCGGCGCGGGCGGCGGCCTCGATCTCCTCGTCGGTGGCGCCCGGGCGGCCGAAGGCGATGTTGGCCCGGACGGTGTCGGAGAAGAGGAAGCTGTCCTCGGGGACGATGCCGACCACGGAGCGGATCGAGTCCAGGGTCAGCTCGCGCAGGTCCTGGCCGAACAGCCGGACGGTGCCGCCGGAGGGGTCGTAGAACCGCGGGATCAGCTGGGCGACGGTGGACTTGCCGGATCCGGAGGAGCCGACCAGGGCCAGCGTCTCGCCGGCGGCGACGGCCAGGGTGAGGTCGCGCAGCACGGGGGCGCCGTCCTCGGCGCCGTCGGCGTCGCGGTAGTGGAACCCGACCTGGTCGAACTCCAGCGCGGGGGCGCCGGCCACCGGCTCCAGCCGGCGGGCGTCGGGGGCCTCCTGCACCAGCGGCCGCTCGTCGATCAGCTCGAAGACGCGCTCCACGCCCGCCCGGGCCTGCTGGCCGACGGTGAGCACCATGGTGAGCATCCGGACCGGGCCGGTCATCTGGGCCACGTAGCTGGAGAAGGCGACGAAGGTGCCGAGGGTGACCTCCCCGTGCACGGCGAGCCAGCCGCCCAGGGCGAGCACGGCGACCTGGCCGAGCGCGGGGACGGCCTGCAGCGCCGGGGTGAAGCGGCTGTTCATCCGGATCGCGCGCAGCCGGGAGGCGTAGAGCGAGCGGGAGGCGCGCTCCAGCTTGCCCAGCTCCTGCTCCTCCTGGCCGAAGCCCTTGACCACCCGGACGCCGCCGATCGCCGCGTCCACCACGCCGGCCACGGCGGCGGCCTCCTGTTGGGCGGACCAGGTGGCCGGGAAGAGCTTCTTGCGGCTCCGGTCGGCCAGCCACCAGAGCGCGGGGGCCATGACCAGCGCGACCACGGTGAGCAGCGGCGACAGCCAGACCATCACGGCCAGCGACATCAGGAAGAGCAGCAGGTTGCCGGTCATCATCGGCAGCATCGAGAGCATGCCGTGCACCAGCTGCAGGTCCGAGGTGGCGCGGCCGACCATCTGGCCGGTGTCGAGGGCGTCCTGGCGGACGCCGTCGAACCGGGAGATCGAGCGGAACAGGTCGGTGCGCAGGTCCAGCTGGACGTCGAGGGCGAGCTGGCCCGCGGTGTAGCGGCGGATCTGGGTGCAGGCGAAGACCAGCAGCGCGGCGGCGATCAGGGCGACAGCCCAGGGGACCAGCGAGCCGGAGCGGCCGGCCGCGATGTCGTCGATGATCACCTTGGTGAAGAGCGGGACGAGGGCGGTCACCGCCATGCCGGCGAGCGAGGCGCCGAGCGAGAGGAGGAAGTTGCGGCGGTAGCGCCAGCAGTAGGTGGTCAGCCGGCGCAGCCAGCCCCGGGGCGGGGTGGCGGGGACCTGCGGGACGGCCGGGTCGCGGGAACCTGAGGTCGGGGCGGGGGTCTGCCCCGCGGCGGGGGTCGGGGCCGCTGAGGCTATCTCCCTGGTGGAGCCGTGAGTATCAGGCATATTTAGGGATACTAACCATTTCCTGAGGCGGTCGTCCACGATGTTTCGGGGCGCCGGGCCGGGTGGTGGGGGCGGGCGTCGCACGCCGGCGCGGGCCCGTTCGGGGGGCGGACGCGGGGCGGTGCAACCCGGCTGCAGCAACAGCGGGCCGCCGGTTTTCCTTCCCCAACAGCCTGCACTCAGGAGCCGCCGGGCGCACGGGGCGAGCGGCGGGGGCGCGGTGGAGCGCTCGCCCTAGGACCGGGGGCGGAGGTGGCCGGAGCGACGCGTGAGCGGCGTAGCCGGCGGGTGGTGCGGGTGGTGCTCAGGCCGCGGCGCCGGCGGCGGTGAAGGCGCCGTGGGCCAGGCGGTGCAGCAGGGCGGCCATGTCGGTGCGGGAGAGCAGGTCCGCGCGGTCGGGTGCGCCGCCCTGCGGGGCAGCCGGCGCGGGCGCGGCGGCCGGGCCCGTCGAGGGGCGCAGGCCGAGGCTGTGCGGGGTGGAGTTGAGCAGGCCGAAGACCGCGTGCACGGCGACCCGGGCGGCGGGCTCCCGCTCCGGCGCGGCGAGCGCGGGGAAGGCCGCGCGGACGGTGGCGACCCAGAGCTCCACGTACTCGCGCTGCAGCCGGCGCACCCGGCGGCGGTCCTCCTCCTTGAGGTGGAACAGCTCGCGGTCGTGCAGGGTGATCAGGTCGGAGTCGTCGAGCGCGAAGTCGACGTGGCCGTCGATCAGGGCGTCGAGCGCGTCCGCCGGGTCGGCGGCGGCGGACCGGCGGCGACCCTCCTCGAGCAGCCGCTCACTGATGCCCACCAGCAGGTCGGCGAGCATCGCGTCCTTGCCGGAGAAGTGGCGGTAGAGGCCCGGGCCGCTGATCCCGACCGCCTTGCCGATCTCGTCCACCCCGACGCCGAGGAATCCCCGTGCCGCGAAGAGCCGAGCGGCCTCCCGGCGGATCTGGTCTCTGCGGGGGGTCGTGGCGGCTCCGGGGCTGTTCGACATGAATCCCATCGTAGACAGCGGGGTTATCGATGATTAACCTGACTGCAGGAGTTAACCACCATTAACTTGCCGGGCGCCGAACCCATCCGGCCCGCCGCCCGCTGGTTTCCTGGAGCAAGGGAGCTCTTGGGATGGCCCTGACGACCTCCGGCTTCGCCTCTCCATACCCTTGGAAGGCCACCGGACCCACCCTCGCCGGGGCGCAGACGGCTCCCGGTGCGGCCGACGGACCGTCGGCCGCGGCGGCGGCACCGGCCCCGCGACTGCGCTCGGCGGTCGACGCCGGCTCGGCCGCCTTCCAGGCGAACACCGAGGCGCACCGGGCGCTGGTCGCCGAGCTGCGGGCCAAGCTGGCCACCGCGGCACTCGGCGGCGGCGCGAAGGCCCGCGACCGGCACACCGCCCGCGGCAAGCTGCTGCCGCGCGACCGGGTGGACACCCTGCTCGACCCCGGCTCGCCGTTCCTGGAGGTCGCCCCGCTCGCGGCGGACGGCCTCTACGACGGCGCGGCCCCGGCGGCCGGCGTGATCGCCGGGATCGGCCGGGTCGCCGGGCGGGAGGTGATGGTGGTCGCCAACGACGCCACCGTCAAGGGCGGCACCTACTACCCGATGACGGTGAAGAAGCACCTGCGCGCGCAGGAGGTGGCGCTGGAGAACCGGCTGCCCTGCATCTACCTGGTCGACTCGGGCGGTGCCTTCCTGCCGATGCAGGACGAGGTCTTCCCCGACCGCGACCACTTCGGCCGGATCTTCTTCAACCAGGCCCGGCTCTCCGCGGCCGGCATCCCGCAGATCGCGGCCGTGCTCGGCTCCTGCACGGCGGGCGGCGCGTACGTGCCGGCGATGAGCGACCAGGCGGTGATCGTCCGCAACCAGGGCACCATCTTCCTGGGCGGCCCGCCGCTGGTGAAGGCGGCCACCGGCGAGGTGGTCACCGCCGAGGAGCTGGGCGGCGGCGAACTGCACTCCCGCACCTCGGGCGTGACGGACCACCTGGCGGAGGACGACGAGCACGCGCTCGCCATCGTCCGCACCATCGTGGCCGACCTCGGACCGCGCACGCCCCGGCCCTGGCAGGTCTCCCCCGTCGAGGCACCGGCCGTGGACCCCGCCGAGCTGTACGGCGCGGTGCCGGTCGACCCGCGCACGCCGTACGACGTGCGCGAGGTGATCGCCCGGCTGGTGGACGGCAGCCGGTTCGCCGAGTTCAAGGCCGAGTACGGCGCCACCCTGGTCACCGGCTTCGCCCGGATCCACGGGCACCCGGTCGGCATCGTCGCCAACAACGGCGTGCTGTTCGCCGAGTCCGCGCTCAAGGGCGCGCACTTCATCGAGCTCTGCGACCAGCGCGGCATCCCGCTGCTCTTCCTGCAGAACATCACCGGCTTCATGGTCGGCCGCCAGTACGAGGCCGGGGGCATCGCCAAGCACGGCGCCAAGATGGTCACCGCGGTGGCCTGTACCCGGGTGCCCAAGCTGACCGTGGTGATCGGCGGCTCGTACGGCGCCGGCAACTACTCGATGTGCGGCCGGGCCTACTCGCCCCGGTTCCTCTGGATGTGGCCCGGCGCCAAGATCTCGGTGATGGGCGGGGAGCAGGCCGCCTCGGTGCTCGCCACCGTGCGCCGCGACCAGTTCGAGGCCCGCGGCGAGGGGTGGCCGACCGAGGCCGAGGAGGAGTTCAAGCGCCCGGTCCGCGAGCAGTACGAGCGCCAGGGCAACGCCTACTACGCCACCGCCCGGCTCTGGGACGACGGCGTGATCGACCCGATGGACACCCGGACGGTGGTCGGCCTCGCCCTCACCGCCTGCGCCAACGCTCCGCTCGCACCGGCCGCGCCGTACGGCGTGTTCCGGATGTGACCTCCGGCCGCCGCCGGCGCCGCCCCGCTCCTCTCCCCCGCTTCCCTCGCTCCGGAGGAACACCTCCCATGTTCGACACCGTCCTGGTCGCCAACCGCGGCGAGATCGCGGTCCGGGTGATCAGCACCCTGCGCCGGCTCAGCGTCCGGTCGGTCGCCGTGTACAGCGACGCCGACGCCGACGCCCGGCACGTCCGCGAAGCCGACCTCGCCGTCCGGCTCGGCCCCGCCGACCGCAGCGACAGCAGCGCCGCCGAGACCTACCTGCGCGGCGACCAGATCATCGCCGCGGCGCTGCGCACCGGCGCCCAGGCCATCCACCCCGGCTACGGCTTCCTCGCCGAGAACGCGGGCTTCGCGCGCGCCTGCGCCGAGGCCGGCCTGGTCTTCATCGGCCCGCCCGCCGGCGCGGTCGAGCTGATGGGCGACAAGATCAACGCCAAGGAGGCGGTCAGCGCGGCGGGCGTGCCCGTGGTGCCCGGCAGCCGGGCGGGCGCCGCGACCGACGAGGACCTGATCCGCGCCGCCGAGGAGATCGGCTACCCGGTGCTCATCAAGCCCTCGGCCGGCGGCGGCGGCAAGGGCATGCGGCTGGTCCGCGACCCGGCCGAGCTGCCCGCCGAGCTCGCGGCCGCGCGCCGGGTGGCGCGCACGGCCTTCGGCGACGACACCCTGCTGCTGGAGCGCTGGGTCGACAACCCCCGGCACATCGAGGTGCAGGTGCTGGCCGATGCCCACGGCACCACCGTCCACCTCGGCGAGCGCGAGTGCAGCCTGCAGCGCAGGCACCAGAAGCTGATCGAAGAGGCACCCTCCGTCCTGTTGGACCCGCAGACGCGGGCGGCCATGGGGGCCGCGGCCGTGCGCGCGGCGCAGGCCTGCGGCTACACCGGCGCCGGCACGGTCGAGTTCATCGTGCCCGGCGGCGACCCGGGGGCGACCGCGGCCGGCGGGCGGGAGTTCTTCTTCATGGAGATGAACACCCGCCTGCAGGTGGAGCACCCGGTCACCGAGCTGGCCGTCGCCGTCGCACGACGGACCGGCTCGGGGACCGCGGCCGACACCGCTGCGGGTGTCGACCGACTCGACCTCGTCGAGTGGCAGGTCCGGGTCGCCGCCGGTGAGTCACTGCCGTTCGCCCAAACCGACATCTCCTTCCTGGGTCACGCCATCGAGGCGCGGATCTGTGCCGAGGACCCGGCACGGGACTTCCTGCCGACCGGCGGCCGGATCCTGCTGCTGGACGAGCCCGCCGGGGAGGGCGTCCGGGTCGACTCCGGCCTGACCGCCGGAACGGCCGTCACCAGCGCCTACGACCCGATGCTCGCCAAGGTGATCGCCTATGGCCCGGACCGCGCGACCGCACTGCTGCGGCTGCGCAGGGCGCTGGCGGAGACCCGGATCCTCGGGCTCACCACCAACGCCGGGTTCCTGCGCCGGCTGCTCTCCCACCCGGACGTGGTCGCCGGCCGACTCGACACCGGGCTGGTCGAGCGGGCCGTCCAGCAGCACCCGGAGCTGCTGGCCGACCGTCAGGACCGGTTCGCCTCGCGGGACACGCGCGAGGCCGCACCGGGGAGCGGTGGCGAGCAGGCCTCCGTCGGCTCCGCCGCCGCATCCGGCACCGCCGCCTCCGACGGTGCCCCCGTTCCCGCCGCCCCGACGCCCGAGGCGGTCTACCTGGCCGCGGCACTCGCGCGGCACCTCCGACTCGTTCCGGCCGCCGCCTCCGACGGCTGGACCGATCCCTACGCACTCCCTTCCGGTTGGCGCCTGGCCGGCGAACCGGCCTGGACGACGCACCGGCTCCGGGTCCCCGGGCAGGACCCGGTGTCGGTGCGGGTGCGGCCCGCCAGCGCCTCGACCGTGGTCGAGCACGCTGATGACACGTCAGACGTCTTCTCCGAACTCCACGTCCGCCTCGCCGACGGACCGGTCCGCCGGGCCCGCGCCTCGCTCGGCGCCGCGGACCTCTCACTCACCCTGGACGGCCTGCGCACGACCTTCGCGCTGGCCACCGACGACTCGCCCACCACCGGCGGTCCGGTGCTCTGGCTCGGCATGGACGGCGACAGCTGGGCCGTCCACCCGTACGACCCCGTCACCGACCGCGCCGCCGACTCCGCGGCCCACCACGGGGCCTTGACCGCGCCGATGCCCGGCACGGTCACCGTGGTGAAGACCGCGGTCGGTGACCGGGTCCGCCGCGGACAACCACTCCTCGTCCTGGAAGCCATGAAGATGGAGCACGTGATCGCTGCGCCGCACGACGGCACGGTCAGCGAACTCCCGGTCGCGGCCGGCGGGACCGTGGCGATGGAGCAGGTGCTCGCAGTCGTCGTGCCCGAGGAGGTGGCCCTCCCCGAGGGGTCGGACACCGCCGCCGAGAGCCGGAAGGTGGCTTCATCATGACCAGCACTCAGCCAACGCCTCCGCAAGCCGAATCGCCAGCAGGATTGTCCGGAACCACCCGATCGGAGCAGTCCGCCGACCCGGGGGCCCTGGAACTGGGCCTGCCGAGCACCGTCCGCGACCCGCAGCTGCCCGCCAGGGTGCGGATCCACGAGGTCGGGGCGCGGGACGGCCTGCAGAACGAGAAGGCGCTGGTCCCGGTCGAGGTGAAGGCCGAGTTCATCGCCCGGCTCGCCGCCGCCGGGTTGCGGACCGTCGAGGCGACCAGCTTCGTCCACCCCAAGTGGGTTCCCCAGCTGGCCGACGCGGAGCAGCTGCTCCCCCGGATCACCGGCCTGCGCGCCGAGTACCCCGGGCTGCGGCTGCCGGTGCTGGTCCCCAACGAGCGCGGCCTGGACCGGGCGCTCGCCCAGGGCGCCGACGAGATCGCCGTCTTCGCCAGCGCCACCGAGGCGTTCGCCCAGCGCAACCTCAACCGGTCGGTGGCGGGCGTGATGGAGATGTTCCGCCCCGTCGTCGGCCGGGCGGCCGAGGCCGGGGTACCGGTCCGCGGGTACCTCTCGATGTGCTTCGGCGACCCCTGGGAGGGCCCGGTCGCGCCGCGGCAGGTGGTCGACGCCGGGCTCCGGCTGCTCGACCTGGGCTGTGCGGAGCTGAGCCTCGGCGACACCATCGGCGTCGCGACGGCCGGTCAGGTGGCGGAGCTGCTGACCGCCTTCGACCGCGCCGGCGTGCCGGTGGACCGGCTCGCGGTGCACTTCCACGACACCTACGGGCAGGCGCTGGCCAACACCCTGGCCGCGCTGCGCTGCGGGGTCACCGTGGTCGACTCCTCGGCGGGCGGGCTCGGCGGCTGCCCCTACGCGAAGAGCGCCACCGGCAACCTCGCCACCGAGGACTTGGTCTGGATGCTGCACGGCCTCGGCATCGAGACCGGCGTCGACCTCGCCTCCCTGGTCGCCACCAGCGTCTGGTTGGCCGGCGAACTCGGCCGCCCCAGCCCCTCCCGAGCCGTCCAGGCGCTGGCCGGTCAGACCGGCTGACGCTCCCCGGCCGCGGGGTGACGACCCGTCACCCCGCGCGCCGACCGCCGGCGCCGTGGTGCGCCGGCGCACCACTGCGAGACCATTCGCACCCCGTTGCGCCCAGGTCACCCCTTCGGGCGAACCACTGGAGGATCAGATGCTCGACCACCGCCTGGATACCGAGTACGAGGAGCTGCGGCGCACGGTTGCCGAGTTCGCCAACGATGTGGTCGCTCCGACGATCGGGGAGTACTACGAACGGGAGGAGTTCCCGTACGAGATCGTCAAGGAGATGGGCCGGATGGGTCTGTTCGGCCTGCCCTTCCCCGAGGAGTACGGCGGCATGGGCGGGGACTACTTCGCGCTCTGCCTCGCCCTGGAGGAGCTGGCCCGGGTCGACTCCTCGGTCGCCATCACCCTGGAGGCCGGCGTCTCGCTCGGCGCGATGCCGATCTTCCGCTTCGGCACCGAGGAGCAGAAGCGGGAGTGGCTGCCCCGGCTGGCGGCCGGCGACATGCTCGGCGCCTTCGGCCTGACCGAGCCCGAGGGCGGCTCGGACGCCGGCGCCACCCGGACCACGGCCCGGTTCGACGAGGCCACCCGGGAGTGGGTGATCAACGGCACCAAGTGCTTCATCACCAACTCCGGCACCGACATCACCGGCCTGGTCACGGTGACCGCGCTCACCGAACCGCTCATCCGTTCGAGTGAAGAGGGGGCTGATCCCTCGCCAAAGCGGGAGATCTCCTCCATCATCGTGCCTGTCGGCACCCCCGGGTTCCAGGTGTCGAAGAAGTACAGCAAGGTCGGGTGGAACGCCTCCGACACCCGCGAGCTGTCCTTCACCGATTGCCGAGTCCCCGAGGCCAACCTCCTCGGCCAGCGCGGCCGGGGCTTCGCCCAGTTCCTGCGGATCCTCGACGAGGGCCGCATCGCCATCGCCGCCCTGTCCACCGGACTGGCCCAGGGCTGCGTGGACCAGTCCCTCAGCTACGCCGCGACCAGGCGGGCGTTCGGCCGCCCGATCGGGGCCAACCAAGCCATTCAGTTCAAGATCGCCGACATGGAGACGCGTGCGCACATGTCCCGCCTGGCCTGGCGGGACGCGGCGTCCCGGCTGCTGCTCGGCGAGCCGTTCAAGAAGGAGGCCGCCATCGCGAAGCTGTACTCCTCCGAGGCCGCGGTCGACAACGCCCGCGAAGCCACCCAGATCCACGGCGGGTACGGCTTCATGAACGAGTACCCCGTCGCCCGGTTCTGGCGCGACAGCAAGATCCTGGAGATCGGAGAGGGCACCTCCGAGGTCCAGCGGATGCTGATTGCGCGTGAGCTGGGCATGAGCTCCTGACGGCTCGATCCGCCGGCCGGGTCGGCGCGGTGGGCGGGCAGCCGCTGACGCGTGGTCAGCGCTGCGCGGCCTCCGCGTCGATCTGGTCGTAGCGGGCCAGGGCCAGTTGGAAGGCGGCCGGCTGCACCTTGAGCACGCCGCTGAAGGGCCCGCTGAGTTGGAGGACCAGGCCGACCGCGAAGGTCACGGTCGCGCCCACGAAGCAGAGCACCATCAGGTTCCGGCGGTTGGCCGTCATCCCGATCACCACCGGCGTCGCGACCACCAGGACCGAGCCGACGACCAGGCCGCCCAGGGCGAGCCCCGGTACGACGGCCTTGATGTCCGAGAGCCGGGCGTTGCGGGTGGAGAAGAGGTCGGTCAGCCCCTGCACGGTGTCCGCCTTCGCGGAGACCTCCGCCGGGGTCTGCGGACCGGCGGACTGCGCGGCCCAGCGCACCTGGTCGGCTGCCAGCCAGGCGGCGGCACTGCCGTGCCCCGCCTGCATCTGCGACCACTCGTCGCCGATGACCATCCGGGTGTAGTTCCGCAGCGCCGCCTGCACGGCCTGCCGGTCCTTGGCCGGCAGTTCCCGGCTCGACCAGTAGACCTCGGTGAGCGCCCGGGACTCCTCATAGGTGTGCTGCCGCGCCGAGTTCAGCTCCTGCCACGCCCCGGCGATGCTGAACCCGGTGAACAGCGCGAAGAACCCCAGGATCGCCGCTCCTGCGAACGCCAGGGCCTGCGGGTTGGCCGTCCCCTCCCTCGACCGCAGCGTCCGACCGAACATCGTTCCCAGAGCCAGTGCCAGCGCGGCACCGGCGAGGGCGCCGAGCAGAACGCGCCACATCAGCGCTCACCTCCGTGCTGAGGTCGGGGCAGGGGTTGGCGGGTGGGAGTGCCGGGGTGGTGGCGCTCCCTGCGATGGGCGACGGGTGGGCAGACGGCGGCTCGCAGGCCGTGGGAGCTGCTGTCAGTGCGCGGGGCGGCAGCGGGGGTTGGCGGTTCCGGGCGGGTCATGGCCGCCGCCCCACGCGGCCCGCGAAGGCGGCCGCCAGAACGCAGATCACCGGAAGGAGGAACGCCAGTAGCAGCCACATCACCTCTGCCGGCCCCCATCCGTCCCCCTCGATGGGCTGCGGTTCGGCCCTCTTGCCCGGTTGGTTCAGCCGGGAGGCCGCGGCTCCCGAGGTCGGGAAGCGCCCGGGTGCGGAGGCTGCCGGGGTGCCCTGCCGGCTGCCCTGCGTCGGCCCGGCGCGGAAGGGGCTCGCCGGGAGCGAGGGGCCGTTGCCGGGGAGGTAGGGCGGTTGGAAGGCGGCGGCCTGCCCACCTACGCCCGGGGCCACGCCGGCTGCTGCGGCCGCGGCAGCCGCACCAGCAGCAGCGAGGGCGGCCACCGCACCGCCTGCTGCCGCCCCCACAGCGCCCGCCGCACCCGCCGCCCCTGCTGCACCGGCTGCACCCGCCGCTCCTGCTGCACCGGCCGCTCCTGCTGCACCGACTACACCCGCCGCTCCTGCTGCGCTTCCTGGCACACTGCCGGCGGCGAACGGCGACGTCGGGAGCTGGCCGAAGAGGGGGCCGGGTGCGGACCCGGCTGTCGTCGAGGAGTTGGGGCCGGTTCCGGGGCTGCCGCCGCTCGAGCCTCCGCTCGTCGCCGGGCCCGTCGCGGTGCCGCCAAGGCTGCCCGATGCCGTGCTGTTGGAACCCGAGGTGCCAGCGGGGCTCTGGCTTCCTCCCGCGCTCTCAGTCCCACCGCCACCGCCACCGCCACCGACCGGAGCGCTGCTGCTGCCCGGGCCGCTCGCCCCGGGGGCGGGGCCGGTCGGTGGCGGTGCCGGCCCGTCGTAGCCGCCGTCGGTCTCGGCGCTCAGCGTGCGGTCAGGGAGTTCGTTGCCGTCCTCGCCCACCACGTGGTCGGCGACGGTGGCGGCGATCCGCGCGGTCCCCGACTGGTGTCCCGGCAGGGCTTGGCCGGTCGCCGCGCACTCGACCGTGGCCCCGGGGTTGAGCGCTCCGCCGCCGGCCAGCCCCGGGCAGTCGGCCGAGCTGACGCCCGGCACGCTGTCGGAGAGGGCGACACCCGTGAGCGGCACCTCGCCGAGGGCCTGCAGAACGAACCGGAGCCGTAGCGGAAGGTCGGCCCGCGGCGCGGCTGGGAGGCGCGCTCCCTGCCGCCCGATGACGGTCGGCGAAGCCACGCCCTCGCGCCGACTCCGCAGGGCTTCAGCGACTGACGGTTGACGGCGAGTGTCACGGTGGCCGAGTTGTGTCGTCGGGGTGGCGGGCAGGGCGCGCGGGGTGCTGGGGAGGCGGAGCACGCCGTGGTAGGCGGTGGCCAGGGTGGTCCGAGGGTCAGGCAGGGCGGCCGGGAGGCCAGGAAGGTGGAGACCGGCGAGCGCGCCGCCGTCACGCGCGCCCTTCGCGGCCGCCGGGTCGGCTTCGACGCGCAGGGAGCCGTGGACGCCGCCCCGGTACGCGGCCCGCGGCTGCGGAACGGCGCTCCCGGAGTCGGGAAGGCGCTCGAACCGGAGTCCCGACAGGACTCCGTGATAGCTCGCGACCGCCGTGGCCTGCGGCTCCGGCACGCCCGCGGGCGCGGTGGCGCGGGCGGTCACGGGGCTCGACTGGTCACCGGGGGCCGCCGGGAACCTGATCCGGCAGTCGAGCGATTCGAGGCCCTGCAGGACGAGGGGTGCCGGGCGGCCGCAGTCCGGTTGGGCGCCCTGGAGCTGGGGGTCGTCGATGGTGACGGCGGTGAGGGGGTACTCGGCCCGGTTGGTCAGGCGGTACACCCGGAGCAGGGCGACGCCCGCCCGCACCCTCGGCGCACCGGTGGCGCGCCCGTTCGTGGTCACCGACAGGCGCAGCGCTTCCCGCGCCTCTCCCCCGCGCACCGCCGGCCCCGGCACCGCCCCCGCCCCGGATACCGCCGCGGAGCCGACCGCCGGAGTGGCCGCCCCGAGCAGTACCCCCATCCCCGTGAGTGCCGCAGCCGCAGTGCGCCAGGCGGACTGACGGGAGCTCAGTAATACCGGGATACTAGGTAGTCGAACAGTTTGTCGGGCGGATTGGGTGACCACCGCTCAATTGTTTGCCGACCCCACCCCGAACGGCTCAGCCACGCCTCATCACCCGCAACGAAGACCCCATTGGCCCAATGCCGCCGCCGCCTGACGCGGCGTCAAGGAATGACGATCACTGGCCGGTTGGCGCGTCGCGCCAGGCGCCCGGACACCGAACCGAAAATGCGGCCGAACAGTCCCTGGGTGGTACCGACCACGATCGCATCGGCCGCGTACTCCTTGCCGACCTCCTCGATCTCGTGGCAGATGTCGCCACCGCGTTCGACCAGAATCCACGGCACCCCGGCGAGGAAGTCCGCGCAGGCCAGCTCCAGGCCCAGTACCTCGGTGCGGTGGTCCGGCAGGTCCACGAAGACCGGCGGCTCGCAGCCGGCCCAGACCGTGGCGGGCAGCCGGTTGGCCACGTGCACGATGACCAGCCCGCAGTGCGAGCGGCGGGCCATGCCCACCGCGTAGGCGAGCGCCCGCTCGCTGGAGAGCGAACCGTCGAAACCCACCACCACACCGTGCTGGAAGGCCGGATCGCAGGGCTTGGCAGGCTCGGCCTGCAGGGCGGGGTCCAGCCCGCCGAGCGGCGCCGGCTGCTTGGAGTGCCGGGACCTCACGTCGCCTCCGCCGTTCTCGCCGGGGCCTGGCGTGGCGCCGGCAGCACCATCAAAGACCTTCGCCACCGCTACCGACGGGCGGAACAACCGCGCGGCGAACCGCCCGCACCGCGTTCTCCGCACTCCCTGGCGCGCCGGCGGCGACTGCCGCGGCGACTGGGGCAGCTGGGAATCACTGGGCAACGAATCCGGGAAATCCGGCGACCCGAGAAAACGGAAGGGGTCTGCGGATCGGGGAGACTCAGAACCGGCCATGAATCGAGGCTCTTCGAGTGAGAGGGGCCGACAGGAAGGACAGCGCTGCCCAGGCGGCAGGCCATTCACTGGCACGCAGTCGGTGAAGGCCGAGCAGCACCGTAAGTGACCTGTTCCTTTCAGAGTACGACGGCCGGACGCGGCCGCCCAGCCTTCAGGGCCAGGTACGACAACGATCCCGCTAATGGCGGCGGCGTGAAGTAATCGGTGCGCGCCCCGTGACAGCGGGAGACGCTCCGCCTTCGCGCAGTTCCATGGAGCTTGCCTGACGGAGTGGACGGACGCAACAGGTCGGCCACGCACCGTAGGTGAGAAGTTCAGCTGCCCGTGGTGCGGTGGTGCTCCCTGGGATCGGAGGGGACGGCGGGGGGCACCGCTCGGTTCTGGACGTTCCCCTGGCCGACAACCGCATTCAGCTGCGGCTTCCCTTCCTCATCACCGGCGCCGCTGGCAGCATGCACGGCATGCCGCTGCTGCTGCTGGACCTCGACAACACCCTGCTGCCACGCGACGCGGCCTTCCGGGCCTGGGCCGAGTGCTTCCTCGCCGAGCACCGCCTCCCCGTGACCGAACTGAGCTGGCTGACCACGCTGGACGGCGGTGGCCACGTCCCGCGCGGCACGGTGCTCGGTGCCGCCCGCCGCCGGTACGGGCTGGCGCAGCCGGTGGAGGAGCTGCTGGCGCAGTACCAACGGGCGATCAACTCGCACATCCGCTGCCCGGATTCGCACCTCGCGGCGCTGCGCACGGCCCGGACGGCCGGCTGGACGCTGGCCATCGTGAGCAACGGCAGGACCACGGCCCAGCTGGAGAAGATCCGGCGCACCGGGCTCAGTGCCCTGGTCGACGCCTGGGTGGTGTCGGAGGAGGCGCGGTGCGCCAAGCCGGACCCGCTGATCTTCGAGATCGCCGCGCAGCGCTGCGGGATCGCGCCGACCGGGGGCGGCGACCTGGCCGCCGACAGCTGGGTGATCGGCGACCACGCCCTGGCCGACATCGCGGGCGCCGAGGCCGCCGGCCTGCGCAGCGTCTGGCTGCACCACGGCCGCCCCTGGGCGGAGGCCGGCTACCGGCCGACCCTGATCGCGCCGGGTCTGCCGGAGGCGATCGGGCTGGTGCTCGGCGCGCCCGGAATCGGCACCGCCGCGTAGCCCCGGAAGTCCCCGGGAGCCTCCGCCGAACGTTCAGGCCGCGACAGAACGGCTACGTACGGTAGTTCCGGAGATAGCGCCGCAACCGTGTCCGCTGCCGGTTGCTGCGACCTCTCGCGATACTCCCGCGCATTGGAAGTCGACCGAGTCGACTTGCCGAACCGGAATCCCCCGGGCATTCCCGCCACCGCACGCGATAGGACGCGGCCGACCGAAAATCCATCCCCTTATTGCAGTGAATGTCGGACCAGATTCTCTTCGTTCCGCTCAGCCGGACGGTGGCCTGTTCGGGCCGTCCGCCCCCGCCGCCACCACCCGGCGCTCACCACCTCCCCCCGACACCCCCACCCGGTCAGGCGAACCACCGGCCGCCCCACCCCGCGCACGGCGAGCGCCGATCGAGCGCGGGCGCACTCCCCGGCCCGTGACCGCACCACCACCGGCCCACCCCGAGCCCGCCCCCACCCGCCCGTCACCGCCCGCCCCCGGCCCGGCACCCCGCCGGCGCTCCCGCACCGCCCAGCGGCGCACGCATGCACCGCGCGCCCCGTTTGCGCAACACCGATTTTCAGTCAGTTTCCGGCCGCTCCGGCACGCTTGGCCATCCTGGCTGGCCAGGGCGCCGGTCTGCGGTGCTGACCCGTCGCCACCAACGGTCCGCCGTACGGCAACCAGCCACCCGCCGACCCGCCCCCTTCCCAGAGGGGTCGACGGGTGCCACGCTTCGTGATCGAATGCATCACGCCAAATTGCCATGTCGACATAGCGTCGGATGGTGAACTTGTCACAACGGTGACGGTCCACCCAGTAGATTCGATCTTGTTGAGCAGTGCCGCACCACCACACCACACCACCGAGGGGGCTTGGCGCCTTGAACAGGGTGAGCAGGAGCGAGACAGGTCCTGACAGCGGCCAGTCCCCGACCGGCCGAGGCGGCCAGTCGGTTCCGCCAGGCCCCCGAAGTACCCCTGCTCTCCAGCCCCACCCGACGGCCCGACCGTACGTCAATTCGGGCGCCTTCCCGCCAGGTCCGGCCGCCTCGCCCGCGGAGCACGCGCCGCCCCAGGCCGGCTACCCGACGCACCATCACCAGACGCCCCATCAGGACGCCTACTTCGGCACCCGGGCGGTGCTCGCCGCCCCGTCCGGCGGCGAGCCGGTCTTCGGCGCCGCGGCGCTCGCCTCCTCAGCGGTCGGCGCGGGCGGCATGGGCGGCGGTCTGGTCGGCACCGGGCCGAACGGCGGCCCCGGCAACGGCCCGAGCGGCAGTGGTGCGGCGCCGGGCAGCGCCGCCGCACCGCGCAAGCTCTCCGGCCGCCGGCGCCGCGAGACCGTGGCCGTGCTGATCTTCAGCGGCGCGCCGATCTTCGAGAGCTCGATCCCGCTCTCCGTCTTCGGCGTGGACCGCCAGGACGCCGGCGTCCCGCGCTACCGCCTGCTGGTCTGCGCCGGCGAGGACGGCCCGCTGACCACCACCGGCGGCGTCACCCTCACCGCGCCCTTCGGCCTGGAGGCGCTGGCCCGGGCCGGCACCATCGTGGTCCCGGCCTGGCGCTCGATCTCCCAGCCGCCGCCGGTCGAGGCGATCGCCGCGCTGCGCAAGGCCCACCACGAGGGTGCCCGGATCATCGGCCTGTGCACCGGCGCCTTCGTGCTCGCCGCCGCCGGCCTGCTGGACGGCCGCCCGGCCACCACCCACTGGATGTACGCGCCGACCCTGGCCAAGCGCTACCCCCGGGTGCACGTCGACCCCCGCGAGCTCTTCGTGGACGACGGCGACGTGCTCACCTCCGCCGGCACGGCCGCCGGCATCGACCTCTGCCTGCACGTGGTGCGCAGCGACCACGGCGCCGAGGCGGCCAACGCGCTGGCCCGCCGCCTGGTGGTGCCCAACCGCCGCAGCGGCGGAGGACAGGCCCAGTACATCGACCAGTCATTACCTGAGGAGATCGGGAACGACCCGCTGGCCGAGGTGGTCACCTGGGCGCTGGAGAACCTCAACCAGCAGTTCGACGTCGAGGTGCTGGCGGCCAGGGCCTACATGAGCCGGCGCACCTTCGACCGGCGGTTCCGCACCCTCACCGGCAGCGCGCCGCTGCAGTGGCTGATCACCCAGCGGGTGCTGCAGGCGCAGCGGCTGTTGGAGACCTCGGAGCTGTCGGTGGACGACGTGGCCAGGCGCTGCGGGTTCCGTTCCCCCGTCGCGCTGCGCGGCCACTTCCGCCGCCAGCTGGGCGTCTCCCCCGCCGCCTACCGGACCAGCTACCGGGCCCGTCGGCCCAACGCCACCGGTCCGGCCGCCGGCGTGCCCCCGCAGGGCACGGCGGCGGAGCGGATCGGCACGGCGGGGCCCGGCCAGTTCGGGCCGGGCGGGGTCGCGACCCCGGTGGGTGCCCCGACCGGTCCGGCCGGCGGTCCGGCGGCCGGTGGCGCGGCGGCGAAGCAGCCGCAGCGTCCGGCGCCGCAGCCGGCGCTGCCCGCGCCCGGCAAGAACCGGATCCGTCCGCTGGTTCCGCCGCAGCCCGGTCCGGCCACCCGGCGCGGTGCCGGTCCGGCGCGGCCGGTGGAGCACGCGGTGGCGGAGGACGGCCTCGGCCAGCCGGGCGTGCGCGGGACGGGCGCCGGCCACCGGGCCGAGCGGCCGGCCCCGGAGGCCCGGACCGACGCCCGGCCGGGCGGACGCCCCGGCACGGCGCCCGGTCGGCCCGGCCTGCCCGCGGGCGGTGCGGTCCGGGGCACGGGCGGGGTGCCCGGCGGCCCGTCAGGGGTGCGGCGCGGCCCGCTGCCGAACGGCGGCGCACCCGGCCTCGGAGGCGGTGCGCGGCACGGCGGCCCGGCGCTGCCGGGAGCGGACGGCGCCGCCCGGACCCGTCCGATGGGCGCGGGCCCGGTGCGCGGCGACGGTGCGGCGGGCCCGGCGGGCGGCGCGGGACCGGCGGCGGCTCCGGTACTGCCCGGCCCGGCGGCCGACCCGGCCGCGGAGCGCTGACCCGGCGCCAGACCGCCGGTCCGGCCCGGCCTTCCGGGCCCGCCCGGACCACGCGCGGCCCCCGGCCCCGTCCACCGCCCGCCCGGGCGGCGGGCGGGGCCGAACCCGTGCGCCCCGTGCGCCGCGCGGCCCCGGGGTGGTGCGCCGGTGGCGGGACGGCGCCGTAGGGTGGGACGGGTGAACGACCGTTTGGTATGGATCGACTGCGAAATGACCGGCCTGGACCTCGAGCGCGACGCGTTGATCGAGGTCGCCGCCCTGGTCACCGACTCCGAACTCAACATCCTCGGCGAGGGCGTGGACGTGGTGATCCGCCCGCCGCAGGAGGCGCTCGCGACCATGCCCGAGGTGGTGCGGCAGATGCACACCTCCTCCGGCCTGCTCGACGAGCTGGCCGACGGGCTGACCCTCGCGGAGGCGGAGGAGAAGGTGCTCGCCTACGTGCGCGAGTGGGTCCCGGAGGCGGGCAAGACCCCGCTGTGCGGGAACTCGGTCGCCACCGACCGCGGCTTCCTCTCCCGGGACATGCCCGCGCTGGAGGGCCACCTGCACTACCGGATCGTGGACGTCTCCTCGATCAAGGAGCTGGCCCGGCGCTGGTACCCGCGGGCCTACTACAACAGCCCGCAGAAGGGGGGCAACCACCGGGCGCTGGCGGACATCCGGGAGAGCATCGCCGAACTGCGCTACTACCGCGAGGCGGTGTTCGTCCCGGCGCCCGGCCCGGAGTCCGAGCAGGCCCGGGAGATCGCGGCGAAGCACCGGATCGCCAACGGCTGACCCCGGTCGTGCCCGGCCCGCCACGGCCGTCCCCGCCCGAGTCCCGGCGCGGGGGCGGCCGTTGTGAGCTGCGCCACGTCGCGGCGGCCGGGCGGGTCGACCGGCCGCCGCCCGCAAGGGGGTTCGGCCGCCGCGCGGCCATCCGCCGGTCGGGCCCGGGAAACCCTGGCGCGAGCACCCTCGCGAATCCTGTAGAGTTCTTCCTGTCAGCGCGGGAACGCGCAGGACAGATGGTGGGTGTAGCTCAGTTGGTAGAGCACCTGGTTGTGGTCCAGGTGGTCGCGGGTTCGAGTCCCGTCACTCACCCCATCACGAGAGGCCCGGTCTTCACAGACCGGGCCTCTTCGCATGTCCGCGACCGGACAGCCGGACAGCCGGACAGCCGGCCGGCGAACAGGCCTGCGGGCGCGCCCTGTTCAGCGCTCACTACTCACGAGTAACATGACCGCCATGACGACTCCTCCGATCGGCAAGCTGCTCGCCGACACCGTCCCGATGGCCCGCACCCTGAACCTGGTCTTCCTGGAGACCACGGCCGAGCGCGCCGTACTCGAGCTGCCCGACCAGCCCGAGTACCACAACCACGTGGGCGGGCCGCACGCCGGCGCCATGTTCACGCTGGCCGAGTCGGCCAGCGGCTGCATCGTGCTGGCCGCCTTCGGCGACCAGCTGTCCCGGGCGGTGCCGCTGGCCGTCAGCGCCGAGATCGCCTACAAGAAGCTCGCCAAGGGCGTGGTCACGGCCACCGCGGTGCTCGGCCGCCCGATCGCCGAGGTGGTCGCGGAGCTGGACGCCGGGGAGCGCCCGGAGTTCCCGGTCACCGTGGAGATCACCCGGGCCGACGGCGCGGTCACCGGCGTGATGACGGTGCACTGGACGCTGCGGCCCAACGACTGACGGCCGGGACACCCGCGGCCCGGGGGTCGGACGGCCAGGGGGGTCGGATGACTCGGGGGACCTGAGGCCACATCCGTCCCACCCGTCATCACCGGCCCCACCCGGCTGCCGCCCCGTCAGATCGGCCGAAAATCGCCGCCGGACGGGCCGGGTGGCGCCGGGCCCGGTCAACGCGCCGCGTGACCTCGGCCCGGCGCGGCTCGTTCTGCCCTCACGTGCGAGTCAATCAAGCGTCACCCGGGCCTCAGCCGCAGCCCGCCCCATCGGCGGCACCCGCCCGCGCGGGGGGCGGGCGGGTGCCGCGCCGGCGGGTCCACACCCCGGTGCCCGCGGCCGGGCGCCGGCAGCGGGTCGGCGCGCTGGCCGCCGCAGGCGCGGTGCTCGCGCAGCTCTGGGGCCTGGGCGTCGGGGTCGCGCACGCGGCCGACGGGGGCGGCGACCCGGTGGACCGGGCGATCCGGGCCGTCGGCGCCGACTCCGCCGGTGGGCCGGACGCGGGGGCGCTGCCGCTCGCGGAGGTGGACGACCTGCTGCGCGACCGCATCCGGGCCGGCGGCCTCCCGCTGCCCGGGCAGGCCGCCGCGGTGCCGGACGCGTTCGCCATCGCGGCGGTGCTGCTGCCGGCCGTGCCCGCCCAGCCGGGCTCGCCGCGCGATCCGGTGCGGGAGCGGCAGGGGGTTCAGGACGCCGGGCGTCCGACGCGCGCCGGGCAGCCGGCCGCGCCGGGGGCGCACGGCAGCGGCGCGGGCGGACACCAGGGGAGCGCCCGCGCCGCCGAGCCCGGTCGTGCCGGTCCGGGGAGCCCCCGGGCCGGCGCGCCGGGCGGCCAGGCGGCGGGCGGACAGGACGGCAGGAACAGCGGGGACGGCGGGGCGGCGGTGCCGCGCACTGCCGACGCGGCCTCCCGTGACGCGCCGCGGCCGCTGGTCGGCTTGCCGCGGCCGGTCGACGGCGGGCCGGCGCTGCTCACCGCGCCGCCGGACGGCTCGGGTTCGTCGGCGGCCGGCCTCGGGCGGCCGGTGGCCGCGGCCCAGGAGGCGCAGACCTTCTCCGGCGGCGGCGTGCAGGGCGCGGTGCTGATCCCGATCGCGGCCGGACTGCTGCTCACGGGGGCGGCGATGTACAAGCACCGCGGGCTGCCGAAGGGGCACTGACCCGGCGCCCGGCGCGGGCGTTCGAAGGAGCCCCGCCCTCAGGCGAAGGTGTTCGGCGGCGGCTCGGGCGACGGCGCCGCCGTGGCGTCCGTGGCCACCGGGGCGCCCGCAGGGAACGCCGCCAGGGCCTTGCCGTGCTCCACCCGCCCGAGCGCCGAATCCGTCGCCACCCGGCGGGTCAACTCCGTGACGGGGAGCGGGGTGTGGGCGGCCACCAGGATCAGGTTGCCGAACCGCCTGCCGCGCAGCACCGCCGGGTCGGCGATCAGCGCGACCTCCGGGAAGACCGCCCGCAGGGTGGCCACCTGCGAGCGCGCGAAGGCGAGTTGGGCCCCGTCGGTGATGTTGGCGGCGTACCGGCCGCCGGGGGCCAGGGCCCGGGCGGCGAGGGTGGCGAACTCCACCGTGGCGCAGTGCGCGGGCACCCGGGCGCCCGAGAAGACGTCGGCGATCACCAGGTCGGCGCCGCCCTCGGGGGCGCGCTCCAGCACGGCGCGGGCGTCGGCGCCGCGGACCTTGATCTGCCAGCCCGGCTGCAGCGGGAGTTCGGCGCGGACCCACTCGGTGAGCGCGCCGTCCAGTTCGGCCACCTGCTGGCGCGAGCGCGGCCGGGTGGCGGCCGTGTAGCGGGCCAGGGTGAGCGCGCCGCCGCCGAGGTGCAGCACCCGGATCGGCTTGCCGGGGTCCGCGGCCAGGTCGACGACGTGGCCCAGGCGGCGCTGGTACTCGAACGCCAGGCGGCCGGGGTCGGCCAGGTCGACGTGCGACTGCGGGGCGCCGTCGAGCAGCAGCGACCAGGACTGCGGGTGGTCGCGGTCGGGCACCAGCTCGGCCAGGCCGGTCTCGGTGCGGTGAGTACGCGGCGCCCGCTGTTCTCGTCCCATGGGGCGAAGTATCCCCGGTGACCTGGGCGAACGCCGAATCAGGAGCCGCCGGCGGCTAGAAGGGCCCGAGGCCGCCCGCCGCCAGCGTCCGGGCGGCCTCGCAGAGCGCGTCGCGCAGCACCCAGGGGTCGGTGGGCTGCGGGGCGAGCTCGGGCCCGGCCGGCGGGAGCAGCCAGCGCGGGTCGGTGGCGGGCAGCGGGGCCGCGCCGGGGGTGCAGTCGGTGCCGGCCAGCTGCCAGCGCTCGGCGGTGCCGGCCGGGACCAGGAATGCGACGGTGCCGGACGGCCCCTGGACCACCGATCCGCAGGCCCGGCGCAGCCGCAGGATGTCGACGGTCTCCAGGCCGTGCCGCAGCGGGACCGTCACGGTGTCGCAGCTGCGGGCCCAGTCCGTGCTGCGGCCGCTGGTCGCCCGGGCCGGGCAACCCCCGCCCGTGCTGCGGTAACTGCGGAACTGCGGCAATCCGATGACCATCACTGCGGGCCCTTCCGACTCGGTTCGCTACCCGTGACCATCACGTCCGCTTTCCCCGCCGTTCGACAGCGCGCCGCTGGATCTCCCTGTGGGACAGGGAAACTGAGGGCTTATCAGGAACTGTTGTGGACTGATGGTATGAATGTGACTGCTACTGAGGTACTCAGGCCGACGGACGCCCGCCCTCCAACGGCGCGCACCGAGCGGCTTCCCGATATCAACACAACGGGTCCGGGCCGCGGATAGCCACGGGGCGCCTTACAGCAAGCCATGGCATTTCATGGCAGAACCAGAGATAAATGTCTGCTTTGCCATCAAATCGTAGTGATTTTCCCCGAAACCCATCGTGAGCTTCCGATGACAGCCGGTACTGTCGAGCCGTCGCCCCGGTCGGGCCCACCCGACCCACGGGCCCCACCCCGCACCAACGCACGGAGCGACCCCATGGCAGACCCGGCCGGTCAAGCCGGCGCGCCCACCGCGCCCGTACCCAACACCCCCATGCGCGAGCTGCGCGGCGGACTCTCGCCCGCCGAGTTCGCCACCGTGATCCGCCGGGCGGCCCGGGAGATCGGCGAGCACGTCTCCTGCGACGCCCGCTACATCGGCCGTGTGGAGTCCGGCGAGATCCGCTGCCCCAACTACGCCTACGAGCGGGTCTTCCGCCACCTGTGGCCGGACCGGTCCCTGGAGGACCTCGGCTTCGCCCCGCGCTCGGCCGTCCGACGGCGCCCCACCGCCCGCCGGCCCGCGCCGCCGGGGCATCCCCCGCATCTCCACCTGCATCACCCGGACGAGGAGAACGACGACGTGCACCGCCGTGCGTTCCTGACCGGCGGACCCACCGCCCTGGCCACCGTGCTGGGCCTGGACGGTCCCGCCCACAGCACCGACCCGCTGTACTCCCCCACCC
The DNA here is from genome assembly GCF_042869935.1 of Kitasatospora sp. NPDC006697. Taxonomy (NCBI): domain Bacteria; kingdom Bacillati; phylum Actinomycetota; class Actinomycetes; order Kitasatosporales; family Streptomycetaceae; genus Kitasatospora; species Kitasatospora sp. NPDC006697. Next base: position 86,773 of record NZ_JBIAGU010000031.1, on the reverse strand, counting down.
CCCTGCCGGCGCCGCGCAGAGTCGGCGCGGCCGACGTCCAGATCGTCGAACAGGCCGTCCGCGAGATCCGGTTGGCCGATGACGTGCACGGCGCGGACACCCTCTTCGAACGCGCCGGCCAGTCGCTGCGCAACGCCTACGTGCTGCTGAACGAGGGTGACTACTCCCCCACCACGGAACGGCGGTTGCAGGCCGCGGCCGGCGAACTGGCGATCTCGGTGGGCTGGTTGGCACACGACTCCAACCGGCTCGGCGACGCCCGCTCGTTCTACGCCGAGGCGCTGGCCACCGCCCGGATGGCCGACGATCCGGGCCTGGAGGCCCATGTCTTCTGCAACAGCGCCTTCCTGGCCCGGGACGCCGGGCGCCCGCGCGAGGCGCTGCGGGCCGCGCAGGCCGGGCAGAGCGCGGCCCGGCAGCTCGGCTCGGACCGGCTGCTGGCCCTGCTGGCGATGCGGGAGGCGGGCGCCTGGGCGCTGCTGCGCGACCGCTCCGCCTGCGGCCGGGCGCTGGCCGAGGCCGAGGCGCTGTTCGAGCGCGGCGAGTCGCAGGCCGACCCGGAGTGGATGTCCTTCTTCGGCGAGGCCGAACTGGCCGGACTGCAGGCCCAGTGCTGGGCCGCGCTCGGCGACTGGGACCGGGCCGCCGCGCGGGCCGGCCAGGCGGTGGCGCTGCAGGAGCCGCACTTCGTGCGCAACCGGGCGCTCTACACCGCCGAGCTGGCGCACGACCGGCTCGGGCGCGGCGACCTGGCCGGCGCGGCCGCGCACGGCACGGCGGCGGTCGGCCTGCTCGGACAGGTCCGCTCGGCCCGGATCCGCGCGATGCTGGCCGGCACCGCGGCCCGGCTGCGCGGGCACCGGCAGGTCGCCGGGGTGACCGGGTTCCTGCTGGCCCACGACGGCGCGGCGGCAGCGGCCTGAGCCGGGCCCGGCGCCCGGGCCGCACTGCCGCGGGTCGGGCGCCGGGGCCGGACGGGTCAGCCGCCCAGGCCGTCCAGGTGGCTGTGGTCGTTCCAGATCTCGATCGCCGGCGCGCCGTACTCCCAGGAGAGCACCGAGAGCGCGGCCGTGCCGAGCTTCAGCCGCTGCCCGAACTCGGGCGGCAGGCCCAGCCAGCGGGCGGCCAGGATCCGCAGCAGGTGGCCGTGGGCGAAGACCGCCACCTCGCAGTCGGCGGTGTGCATGGTGGTGGTGTCGGGGTGCGGGGCGCCGTGCTCGGCCTCGATCCCGGCCAGGAAGCCGTCCACCCGGGCGGCCACCTCGGAGATCTTCTCGCCGCCGGGCACGCCGTCCCGCCAGATCAGCCAGGACGGGTTGTCGTGCTCCCGGATGTCGGTGCCGGTGCGGCCCTCGTACTGCCCGTAGTCCCACTCCATCAGCTCCGGCCGGTCCACCGCGCGGTCGCCGAAGCCGGCCAGTTCGGCGGTCTCCCGGGCCCGGGAGAGCGGGCTGGTGTAGATCCGCGCCTCGGGCAGCGAGTTCCACGGCGCACGGGCCAGGCGCGCGCCCAGCAGCCGGGCCATCTCGCGCCCCTCCTCGGTGAGCGGGATGTCGGTCCGGCCGGTGTGCCGGCCGCTCGCCGACCAGGCGGTCTCACCGTGGCGGACGAGGATCAGACGAGCGGGCATGGCGGACTCCTGACGGGCTGGGCGCGGACGGCCCGGACGGGCGCCGCGCGGTTTCTGCACAGACATGATCCTCCACCCCGCCGCAGGCCCGGTGTATCGGGTCTGTCGGTGGCAGGTGCGACACTGGCGAGCACCATGAACGTCTCGCTCGCAGAACCCACGCGGCGGCTGGCCGCGCTGCGCGGTCCGGCCGAACCGCGCGGCCTGGACGCCCGGGCGCTGGCCGCGCTGGCCGCCAATCCGGGGTGCCGCCGCCGCGCCCTGCTGGACGCGGCGGGGGTGGACAAGGCCGCGGTGGCCGGCCGGCTCGGCCGCCCGGCGCCGTTCGGCCGTTCCCCCTTCGCGATCGCCCGCGGCACCGTCTTCGAGGCCCGGCTGAAGGCCGACGGGTGCTCGGCGCTGCTCGCCCCGCTGCGGCAGCACCTGGGCCTGCCGGCGCACGACGACGACCGGCTGGCGCAGCCCGACCTGCTGACCGGCGCGGGCCCGGCGGTGCGCGCCGCCCGCACGACGCAGGCGCTGGCCGAGGCGGTCGCCGCCTCGCAGGCCGATCCGCACAGCTGGACCCTGCTCGACCACCCGATGCTCCGGCTCACCGTCGCCGGCGCCCCCGCCTACCTGGAGCCGGACGCGGTCGTGGTGCACGGCGGGCGGTGCACCGTGGTGGAGATCAAGTCCTTCCCGGTGCTGGACGGCTCGGCCGACCCGGCCAAGGTCGGCGCCGCCGCCCGGCAGGCCGCGGTCTACGTGCTGGCGCTGCAGGAGGCGGCCGGGGTGCCGGCCGCGCTGGCCCGGGCCGCCGATCCGGGCGTGCCCGGCGCGCCGGAGCTGACGGTGCTGCTGGTCTGCCCGCTCGACTTCGGCCAGCGGCCGACCGCGGCCGCCATCGACGTCCGCAAGGAACTGGCCACCACCCGGCGGCAGTTGACCAGGATGACCGGTGTCGAGGAGCTGCTGGACGCGCTGCCGGCCACCGCCAGCTTCGATCTCGCGCCCGATCAGGCCGGTCAACCCACCCGACCGGTCGAGGAGTTGGCCGCCTCGGTGGACGCGGTGCCGGCCGCCTACGGCCCCGAGTGCCTGTCCAGCTGCGAACTCGGCTTCCACTGCCGGGCGCAGGCCCGCTCGGCCGGCGGGCTGGAGCAGCTGGGCCGGGGAGTGCGCGCCGACTTCGGCGAACTGGCCACCGTCGAGGAGGCCCTGAGTGCCTGCGCGGCGTCGGCCGACGGCGCGCAGGGGGCCGGTGAGTCGGCCGACCGGCTGCGGTTCGCCGCCCGGCTGCGCGCCGAGGCACTGGCCACCGCCGCCAAGGCGGCTCCATGAGCCTGCTCAGCACCCTGGCCCGGCTGGAGGCGGTGCGCAGCGGCCGGGCCGAACCGCTGGCCACCGTGCGCCACCGCCACCTGAGCGAGCGCCCGATGGTGCTGGTACCGCTGGCCACCGCCGCCGAGGACGGCGCACCGCTGGCCGTGCTGCTCGGCACCGACCGCGAGGCGCCGGTGCTGCACTTCGTGCCGCAGCCGCTCAACCGGGAGCTGCGCACCGAGTTCCTGGCCGCCTTCGCCGACGACCTGCTGCCCTACCTGGAGTCCTTCGCCGAGGCGACCGAGCAGGTGGCGGGCACCGAGAAGGACCCGGTGACGGGCGAGAAGACCGCCGTGACCAGGGAGCTGTGCGCGGACGCGCCACAGCTGCTGGTGCCCAACGCGGCCGGCATCCGGCATCTGGCGCTGGTCGGCCGGGCCACCCGGTTCCGCCGCACCGCCGCCGACCCGGACCCCGGCCCGTACCCGGCGCCGGCCCGGGTGCCGCTGCTCGGCCGCTGGCTCACCCACTTCACCGACCGCGCCCGGGTGCCCGGCTCCAGCCTGCTGCTGCCGATGACCGGCCTGCTCGGCCGGCACTGGGCCACCGGCCAGTCGATGCTGGAGGACCAGCACCTGGCCGCCCAACTGGCCTGGCACGCCCCGCCCGCCGGGCTGACCGGCGGGCAGGCCGCCGAGCTGGCCGAGACCGGGCGGGACGAGCACGGCCAGCTGCTGCACCCGCCGGCCGGGCCGGCCACCGATCCCCGGTTCGACGAGAAGCTGCTGGCCCCGGCGATCGCCCGGTTCGACGCGGCGCTCACGGTGCGCCGCCAGGGCGGCCCGGCCGAGCCGGCCGAGCGCTGCGCGGCCCGGCTGCGCGAGCTGCTGCTCACCGTGCTGCTGCCCACCTGGCGGGACGTCTGGCACGGCGTGGACCTGCTGCGCACGCTGCCGCCCGGCGCCCACCTGGCCGAGCGCTGGGAGGGCGACCGCTGGTCCTACACCGGCCACCGGGACCGGGTGGCGGCCGGCGAGCCGCCGCAGCCCCGGCTCGACGACGCCGTCACGGCCGCCCGCAAGCTCGCCCAGCGCGAGCGCGAGCAGGTCCGGCTGGAGGTCCAGGAGGCGCTGGACGATCCGCTGGCGATGGCCGAACGGCGCCTGGCCGGCGAGGCGTTCAGCGCCGAGGTGGTCGAGGTGGTGCCGGACTGGGACACCTCGGGCCGCTCCCCCAAGCCGCGCCCGCTGCTGGTGCTGCGCACCGCCGACAAGCCGCACGCCGAGCCGGGCACCGAGGCGCACCGGGTCGGCGGCCCAGCCGCCCAGAAGGCCCGGGTGATCGAAGTCAAGCCGGAGCGCGGCCGGTTGACGGTCCGGGTGCTGAGCGGCATGGGCCGCCGCAAGGACCCGGAGCCGGGCAGCCTGCCCGAGCCGGGCGACCAGGTGCTTTTCACCCTCTTCGAGTTGACGCCGCGTCAGTCCGCGCCGCTGCCCGAGCCGGACGACACCCCGTGGACACACGGCGGCCCGCCGTCCGCCGTCCAGAGTTCGACTGCCGTCGCCGAAGAGTGGGCATGACCAGCACCGTGACCTTCCTCGACACCACCGGGCTCGCCGACCCGGCGACCGCCGCCGATGCCGCCGTGGCGGCGATCCTGGACGCCGCGGTCCGTCCGGCGCCCGGCGCCCCGCGCGGCGTGGTGGTCGACTCGCCGCCCGGCGCGGGCAAGTCGACCCTGGTGGTGCGGGCCGCGCAGGAGCTGGTCGGCTCCGGCGAGCGGCTGATGATCGTGGCCCAGACCAACAGCCAGGTGGACGACCTGGTGGACCGGCTGGCCCAGAAGGCCCCGGACCTGACGATCGGCCGGCTGCACGGCGCGGACGCGCTGCCGGCCGCCGAGGCGCTGCGGCACCCCAATGTGACGGCCTCCGGCAAGCCCGGCGACCTGCTGGGCCTGGACGTGGTGGTGGCCACCGCCGCCAAGTGGCAGTGGGTGCAGGGCGTGGAGCCGTGGCGGCACGCGATCGTGGACGAGGCCTACCAGATGCGCTCGGACGCGCTGCTGGCGGTGGCCCGGCTGTTCGAGCGGGCGCTCTTCGTCGGCGACCCGGGCCAGCTGGACCCGTTCACCGTGGTCGGCACCGAGCAGTGGTCCGGCCTCTCGCACGACCCGTCGAACAGCGCGGTGGTCACCCTGCTGGCGCACAACCCGGCGATCCGGCCGCACCGGCTGCCGGTCTCCTGGCGGCTGCCGGCCTCGGCGGCGCCGCTGATCTCCGAGGCGTTCTACCCATACACCCCGTTCCGCTCCGGCACCGGGCCCGGCGACCGGCTGCTGCTGCCGGGCGCCCGGGCCGACGGTTCGGCGGTGGACGCGGCGATCGACGAGGCCGCCGAGCACGGCTGGGCGCTGCTGGAGCTGCCCGCCCGGCACACCGTGCGGACCGACCCGCAGGCGGTGGCCGCCGTCGCCGCCACCGTGCGCCGGCTGCTGGAGCGCTCGCTGACCGCCTCCTCCGAGCAGGGCCGCCGAACGCTGACCGCCGACCGGATCGCCGTCGGCACGGCGCACCGGGACCAGGCGGCGGCGGTCCGGGCGGCGCTGGCCGCGCTCGGCATCCCGGTGGACGGCACGGCCGGGACGGCGGTCGCCGTGGACACCGCCAACCGCCTGCAGGGCCGGGAGTACGACGTCACGGTGGTGCTGCACCCGCTCTCCGGCCGGCACGACGCCACCGCCTTCCACCTGGAGACCGGCCGGCTCTGCGTGCTGGCCTCCCGGCACCGGCACGCCTGCATCGTGGTGGCCCGGGCCGGGATCGACGCGCTGCTGGACGAGCACCCGGCCACCGAGCCGGTGCAGTTGGGCAGCGCGGTGCGGATCCCGCACGGCTGGGAGGGCAAGATCGGCGGCCAGGTGATCCCGTTGCTGGAGCGGGTCGGCGCCCAGTTCCCGGACGGCTGGGAGGCCAACCACCGGGTGCTGGCGGAGCTCGCGGAGCACCGGATCCGGCTCTGACCTCGGCGGACTCCCGGGGGGCGTGCGGTCCGGCAGAGCGCCGGGCCGAGCACCGTTCCGTGTGGGCGGGCCGCGAGTGACAATGGACGACGGCCAGTTCGTTCCGGTCAGCCGTCCCCTCCCTTCCCGAAGGTGTCCGTCCATGCCTGATCGCCAGGATCCGCCGCGCCGTCTCCGCCCCGCCCCGCTGCTCTTCGAGCCCGACGCCCTGACCACCGAGCCCGAGCGCTTCTTCCAGCTGGAGAGCATCGACGACCCGGCGGAGCTGCTGCGGCGCTCGACCGAACTGGCGCTGGCGTTCCGGGTGGCGGCCGAGCGGGCCACCGACTACCAGGCGATCGCGGCGGCCCAGCTGGCCGATCCGCGCCGGTTCGACGCGCTCACCCCGGCCCAGATCGCCGACCGGGCGGACTGGACGCCGGACTACGCCTCGCGGATGGTCGAGTACGGCCGGGGCCTGCTGCGCCAGCGCCGTTCCGGCGAGTAGCCGGGGCGTGACTCGCGCCGCTGGCATATGCGGCGGGAAACCCTACGCCCAAGTACGCCCCGCTGTCCGGCGAATCGGGTTTTCGCTGCAGGCGGCCCGGGGCCGGGAGCACCCTGCTGGGCGTGGACACCTGGACGTACCAATCCGTGGCCTGCCTCACCGAGGCGGGCGAGAGCTGGCTCGCCTCGGCCAGCGAGTTCCCCGAGAGCATGCGGGCGCTCTGGGAGGCCCGCCCGTGGGCCCCGGCGGTGCTGCCCTGCGGACGCTCCTTCGACGTGATCAGCATGCCCGCGCTGTTCGGCCGCCGGGTGCTGGACGAGCTGTGGGCCTCCGGCCCCGGCTGCGGCCCGGTCGCCGGCTTCCGCGGGCGCACCCTGCTCTTCGTGCAGCCCGGCGCGGCCGCCCGGCTGCGCACCCTGCTGGCCTGGGAGGAGTGGGCCCGGGACGTGCCGCCGCTGCTCTGCCACGGCCTGGGCGACGCGGTCACCGTGCCGCCGGTGCGCCGGGCCGCCGATCCGGCCGCGGCCGTCCCGGACAGCCGCTGGATCGTCGCGCCGGACGGCCGGGAGCCCTGGCTGCCGGGCGCCGGGGTGGTGCTCTGGGCCTGCGTCCGGGCGGCCCGCGGCGCTTCGGCGGCGCTGCCCGAGCCGTCCCGCACCAGGGAGCCGCTGGTCAGCAGGCCGGCCCAGCTGCTGCCGCTCTCACCGGCCTGACCCGGGCGACGGCAATCGATTTTGGCGAGGCCTGCGGCCGCTGCTAGAGTCTTCCCTGTCAGCAGGCGCCGCTAGCTCAGTTGGTTAGAGCAGCTGACTCTTAATCAGCGGGTCCGGGGTTCGAGTCCCTGGCGGCGCACAGACATCCGAAGGGCTCCTCGCAGCAGCGAGGAGCCCTTCGGCGTTCCCACCGTAAACGCCCGGGGCCCGGTCCCGCCGCCGAGCACGGCGGCGGGACCGGGACGGCGGCTCAGCGGCCGCGCAGCTCGCGGTACTTGGCGACCAGGGCGGCGCTGGAGGAGTCCAGCTGCTCGGTGCCCTCGCCGGTGAGCAGCACCGGCTCGATCCGCTTGGCGAGCACCTTGCCCAGCTCGACGCCCCACTGGTCGAAGGAGTCGATGTTCCAGATCGCGCCCTGCACGAACACCTTGTGCTCGTAGAGCGCGACCAGCTGGCCGAGCACCGACGGGGTGAGCTCGTCGGCCAGCACCACGGTGGTGGGGTGGTTGCCGCGGAAGGTGCGGTGCGGCACCTGGGCCTCGGCCACGCCCTCGGCCCGGACCTCGTCGGCGGTCTTGCCGAAGGCGAAGGCCTGCGCCTGGGCGAAGAAGTTGGCCATCAGCAGGTCGTGCTGGGCGACCAGGCCGTCGGCCAGGTCCTCGACCGGCTTGGCGAAGCCGATCAGGTCGGCCGGGATCATCTTGGTGCCCTGGTGCAGCAGCTGGTAGTAGGCGTGCTGGCCGTTGGTGCCGGGGGTGCCCCAGACCACCGGGCCGGTGGTCCACTCGACCGGCTCGCCGTCGCGCTGCACCGACTTGCCGTTGGACTCCATGTCCAGCTGCTGCAGGTAGGCGGTGAACTTGGAGAGGTAGTGCGAGTAGGGCAGCACCGCGTGCGACTGGGCGTCGAAGAACTGGCCATACCACAGGCCCAGCAGGCCGAGCAGGAACGGCGCGTTCTCGGCCGGCGGCGCGGTGCGGAAGTGGTCGTCGACCAGGCGGAAGCCGTCCAGCATCTCCTGGAACCGCTCCGGGCCGATGGCGATCATCAGCGAGAGGCCGATCGCCGAGTCGTAGGAGTAGCGGCCGCCGACCCAGTCCCAGAACTCGAACATGTTCTCGACGTCGATGCCAAAGTCGGCCACGCCCCGGGCGTTGGTGGAGAGCGCCACGAAGTGCTTGGCCACCGCCTCCTGGCCAGCGCCCAGCTGGGCCAGCAGCCAGCTGCGGGCCGAGGTGGCGTTGGTGATGGTCTCGATGGTGGTGAAGGTCTTGGAGGCGACGATGAAGAGGGTCTCGGCCGCGTCCAGGTCGCGCACCGCCTCGTGCAGGTCGGCGCCGTCCACGTTGGAGACGAACCGGACCGTCAGGTCGCGCTGGGTGTAGGAGCGCAGCGCCTCGTAGGCCATCGCCGGGCCGAGGTCGGAGCCGCCGATCCCGATGTTGACGACGTTCCTGATCCGCTTGCCGGTGTAGCCGGTCCAGGCGCCGCTGCGCACCCGGTCCGCGAAGCCGGCCATCTTGTCCAGCACGGCGTGCACCTCGGGCACCACGTTCACGCCGTCCACCTCGACCACGGCGCCGCGCGGGGCGCGCAGCGCGGTGTGCAGCACGGCGCGGTCCTCGGTGGTGTTGATCTTGTCGCCGCGGAACATCGCGTCCCGCAGGCCGGCCACGTCGACCTGCTCGGCCAGCGAGCGGAGCAGTTCCAGCGTCCGGTCGGTCACCAGGTGCTTGGAGTAGTCCAGGTACAGGTCCCCGACCTGCAGGGTGTAGCGGCTGCCGCGCTGCGGGTCCGCGGCGAACAGCTCGCGCAGGTGCAGCTCACCGAGCTCCGCCCGGTGCTTCCCGAGGGCGGCCCACTGCGGGGTGCGGTCCAGGGGGGTACGTCCGCTGGCGGGGGTCTCCGGCATCGGTTTCTCCTCGAATCGGTCTGGGATGCGGTGCTCCGGGCCCTGAGGGTGAGGGGCCCGATCGGCGCCGACACTGTTGGCGGCTCGACCGCGACCAGCCTACGGAACTGTCAGCTGCCCCGGCGCCACCCGCTGCTGACGCGCTGGCGTCACTTCCGCTCGGAGCGCAGGTCCAGACCGCGCAGCACCTGGTCGACCAGCTCCGGGTCGGCTCCCGGCTCGCCCCGGGCGGCCACCATCTCGCGCCGCGAGGCGGCCAGCAACTCCTGCTCCACCAGGCGGAGTTTGCGCAGGTTCCCGACCCGCTGCCGGGCCTCCTCGGCTTCCTCCTCCTCGTACTGCTCGGGGCAGAGCCGCGCCAGCCGGTCATGCTGGCGTTCCCTCAGCTTCTCCACGATTTCCACCGGCAGCCGGTCCTCCTGCTCCAGTTCGGAGAGCCGGCCGAGCGCCGCCTTGGCCGCCCGCCACCAGAGCATCCGCTCCTCCTGCTCGCGCCGGTCCAGATGCGGGTCGATGCCCAGCCGCTTGACCAGCCAGGGCAGCGTCAGCCCCTGCACCACCAGGGTGAAGAGCACCACGCAGAAGGCGATGAAGACGATCCGGCTGCGCCCGGGGAAGGGGTGCCCACCGTGCGTGCCGAGCGGCACGGCCAGCGCCAGCGCCACGGTGGCCACCCCGCGCATCCCGGACCACCAGAGCACCACGGTCTCCTGCCAGCTGAGCGGCACGTCCTCCTCACCGTGGGTGATCCGCTTGGAGAGCCAGGCGGCGGGCAGCAGCCAGACCAGCCGGACCCCGACCACCACCGCGATCACCACGGCCGCGTCGCCGACCATGGTGTGCCAGCCGGTGCCGACGTCCTTGAGCACGGTGGCCAGCTCCAGCCCGATCAGGCCGAAGGCGACGCCGGTGATCAGGGTCTCCACGATGTCCCAGAAGGCGCTGCCGACCAGCCGGTAGGCCACGTCGTCGGCGTCGGCGGCCCGGTCGGCCAGGTAGAGGCCGACCACCACCACGGCCAGCACCCCGGAGCCCTCGGCCTCCTCGGCCAGCGTGTAGGCGGCGAACGGCACCAGCAGGTTGAGCGCCACCTGGAGGGTGGGGTCGTCCAGCAGCGCGGAGACCTTGGTGGTCAGCCAGCCGAGCGCGCCGCCGACCGCGACCGCGATCACCGCGGAGAGCACGAACCGCAGCAGCGCGTGCGGCACCGAGAAGTCGCCGTCCACCACGGCCTCGACGGCCAGCGAGTAGATGACGATCGCGGTGACGTCGTTGAACAGCCCCTCGCTCTCCAGCACCGAGACCAGCCGCCGGGGCAGCCCGACGCTGCCGGCCACCGCGACGGCGGCCACCGGGTCGGGCGGCGAGACCAGCGCGCCCAGCGCCACCGCGGCGGCGGCCGGCAGCGCGGGCAGCAGGGCGTGGAAGGTGCCGGCCACGGCCGTGGTGGTGACCGCCACCAGGCCCACCGCGAGCAGCAGGATGGAGGTGATGTTGCCCTTGAAGTAGGCCAGCGAGGCCCGCCGGGCGACCGCGAAGATCAGCGGCGGCAGCACCAGCGGCAGGATCAGGCCCGGCTCCACCGAGATGTCCGGGATCTGCGGCTCGACCGCCATCAGCAGGCCCAGCACGGTCATCAGCACCGGCTGCGGGATGCCGGAGCGGCGGGCCAGCGGCACCGTCACCACCGAGGCCAGCAGCACCAGGAAGAGCAGTGAGAGCTGGCCCACGGTCCCCTCCTCCCCTCTCCCCTGCCGAAAACGGACAGAGCGATTGTAGGTATGACAAACACTCGTATCCGCCCACCACGCCGGTCCGCCCCGATTCGGCGATTCGGGCGCCGACCGGGTACTGTTCTCGATGTCAGCGGGCGCCGCTAGCTCAGTTGGTTAGAGCAGCTGACTCTTAATCAGCGGGTCCGGGGTTCGAGTCCCTGGCGGCGCACAGACGAGCCTGAGGGGCCCCTCACTTCGGTGAGGGGCCCCTCAGGCGTTCTATGCTGTCCCCGGCACGGCCCGAGCGGAGGGCTGCGAAGGATGCGCGTCGGAATCACCGGGTACCGGGGGCTGTCGGACCTCACCGAGCTGCTGGTCCAAGGCGAGCTGTGGCGGCTGGTCACCACCTACGGGCCCTACGAGCTGGTCGGGGTGACCGCGCTGCGCCCCGGGCCGGAGACCTGGTTCGCCGGGGCGGTCCGCGAGCACGGCGGCAAGATCGAGGTCCTGCTGCCCGCCTCGGCCGGCCCGCTCCCCGGCGGCGAGTTCGCCCGGGAGGCCACCGCCGTGCACCGGCTGGCCCCGGAGTCCGCCGGCGGGCTGGGCGAGGACCTGGACCGGGCGCTGGTCGGCATGGTGGACGAGCTGGTCGCGGTCTGGGACGGCGACCCGGACGGCGAGCCGGCCCGGGCCGCCGCGCTGGCCCGCCGGGCCGGTCTCTGGGTGCACGAGGTCTGGCCGGAGGGCTGCGAGCGCCCGGCCTGACGGTTTTCTCCGTTTGCCGCTCCTCCGGCTCCGCCGAAGGATGGCAAGGTGAGTGGATACCTGCGTTTCCCGCACCTGCACGGCGACCTGCTGGCGCTGACCGCCGAGGACGACGTCTGGCTGGCCCCGCTCTCCGCGGACGGCGTGTCAGGCCGGGCCTGGCGGCTCAGCGCCGACCGCACCCGGGTCTCCCACCCGCGGCTCTCGCCGGACGGCGCCACCGTGGCCTGGACCTCCTGGGCCGCGCTCACCCCCGAGGTCTGGACGGCGCCGACCGCCGGCGGGCCCTCGGTCCGGCTGACCTACTGGGGCAGCCAGGACACCCGGGTGCGCGGCTGGCTGCCGGACGGCGAGGTGCTGGCCGTCACCTCGTACCACGAGCCGTTCGCCCACTACACCTGGGCACACGCGCTGCCGCCGAACGGCGGGCCCGGGCGGCGCGAGCCCTGGGGGCCGGTGCGCGACGCGCAGGTCACGGCCGGGCACACCCTGCTGCTGACCGCCGCCGCCCCGCACGAGCCGGCCGCCTGGAAGCGCTACCGGGGCGGCGCCACCGGCCGGCTCTGGCTGGACGGCGAGCAGCTGCTGGACGGACTGCCCGGCCACCTGGCCTCCCCGATGCTGGTGGACGGCCGGGTGGCCTTCCTCTCCGACCACGAGGGCACCGGCAACCTCTACTCCTGCGCACCGGACGGCACCGACCTGCGCCGGCACACCGACCACGACACCTTCTACGCCCGGGAGGCCGCCACCGACGGCCACCGGGTGGTCTACCAGCACGCCGGGGACGTCTGGCTGCTGGACGGCCTGGCCGCGCCCGGACCGCGCCGGCTGGACGTCCGGCTGGGCGGCGCCCGCTCCGGCCGCCGGCCCTACCAGGTGACCGCCTCCCGGTTCCTCAACGACCTGGTCTGCGACGCCACCGGCCGCTCCGGCGTGGTCGGGGTGCGCGGCAGCCTGTACTGGCTGACCCACCGGGACGGGCCGGCCCGGGCGCTGGCCGACACCCCCGGGGTGCGGGCCCGGCTGCCCGCCGTGCTCGGGCACACCGGCGAGGTCGCCTGGGTCACCGACGCGGAGGGCGAGGACGCGCTGGAGATCGCCCCGCTGCCCGGCTCCCCCGGCCGCGGCCCGGCCCGCCGGCTGGCCGCCGGGCGGTTGGGCCGGGTGCTGGAGCTGGTCAGCAGCCCGGACGGGGCGGCCCTGCTGGCCGCCACCGGCGACGGCCGGCTCCTGCTGGTGGACTCCGCCGACGGCGCGGTGCGCGAGCTGGCGCGCTCCGCCTGGGGCCCGATCCGCGGCCTGGCCTGCTCGCCGGACTCCTGCTGGGCGGCCTGGTCGCAGCCGGTGGCCGGGCGCTCGCTGCGCAAGGTCCGGCTGCTGCGGCTGGACCGGGCCGAGGCCCTGCCGCTGGACGTCACCGACGGCAGGTTCGAGGACGAGCAGCCGGTCTTCACCCGGGACGGCCGCTACCTGGTCTTCCTCTCCTGGCGCGGCTTCGACCCGGTGCACGACGTGCACACCGGCGACCTCTCCTTCCCGCTCGGCTGCCGCCCGTACCTGGTGCCGCTCGCCGCCGACACCCCCTCGCCGTTCGCCGCGCCGGTCGGCGACGAACCGGACCCGGCGCCGGGGGACGGCACGGTGCTGGTGGACCCGGAGGGGATCGGCGACCGGCTGGTGCCGTTCCCGGTGATCGCCTCCAAGTACTCCACCCCGGCGGCGGTGCGCGGCGGCCTGGTCTGGCTGCGCTGGCCGATCTCCGGCGCGCTCGGGCAGACCTTCGCCAGCCCCAGCGACACCTCGGGCCGGCCCGCGCTGGAGCACTTCGACCTGGCCACCGCCACCCGCTCCACGCTGCAGGAGCAGGTGGACGGCTTCGCGGTGGCGGGCGACGGCTCGGCGGTCTCCACCTTCGCCTCCGGCCTGCTGAAGCTGCTGCCGCTGGCCGGCCCGGCGGTGCCGGTGGACCTGCGCCGGATCACCCACACCGTGTACCCGGGCCCGGAGTGGCGGCAGGCCTACCACGAGGCGGCCAGGCTGGTCCGGGAGGAGTTCTGGGACGAGGGGATGGGCGGCCTGGACTGGCCGGCCCTGGTCGCCCAGTACGAGCCGCTGCTGGACCGGATCGCCTCCCCGGACGACTTCGCCGACCTGCTGCGCGAGCTGCTGGGCGAGCTGGGCACCTCGCACGCCTACGTCACGGCGGCCCGGCGCGGCGAGGGCCCGGCGCCGGTGCAGCAGCCGCTCGGGCTGCTCGGCGCCTCCGCGCACCGCACCGCGGACGGGCGCTGGCTGGTCGGCCGGGTGCTGCTGGGCGAGTCCTCCGACCCGCGGGCCCGGGCGCCGCTGGCCGGGCACGGGGTGCGCGAGGGCGACGAGCTGGTCGCCGTGGCGGGCCGGCCGCCGGACCCGGTGCGCGGGCCCGCGCCGCTGCTGGCCGGGGCCGGCGGCGCCACCCTGGAGCTGGCCTTCCGGCGCGGCGACGGCCCGGTGCGCCGGGTCGCGGTCACCCCGCTGACCGACGAACGGCCGCTGCGCTACCAGGACTGGGTGGCCCGGCGGCGGAAGCTGGTCAAGGAGTTCAGTGACGGGCTCTGCGGCTACCTGCACATCCCGGACCTGGGCGGCTCCGGCTGGGCGCAGTTCAACCGGGACCTGCGGCGCGAGCTGGACCGACCGGCGCTGGTGCTGGACGTCCGGGGCAACGCCGGCGGCAACGTCTCCGAACTGGTGCTGGAGAAGCTGAGCCGGCGGGTGCTGGGGTGGGACCACACCCGGGGCCGCCGCCCGGTGCGCTACCCGAGCCACGCGCCGCGCGGGCCGCTGGTGGCGCTGGCGGACGAGGCCACCAGCTCGGACGGCGACGTGATCATCCTGGCGGTGAAGCTGCTGGGCCTGGGCCCGGTGGTCGGGCGGCGGACCTGGGGCGGGGTGGTCGGCACCATCGGCCGGCACGGGCTGGGCGACGGCACCCAGATCCAGGTGCCGGCCAACGCCTCCTGGTTCATCGACGGCCACGGCTACGGGGTGGAGAACCACGGGGTGGCGCCGGACATCCAGGTGGTGCGCAGTCCGGCGGACTGGGCGGCCGGCCGGAACACCGAGCTGGCCGAGGCCGTCCGGGTGGCGCTGGAGCTGCTGCACGCCCACCCGGCGGCCGCTCCCCCGCCCGCCGGCTCCCCCCGCCCGGACCTGCGGCGCCCGCCGCTGCCGCCGCGCTGACACAGCACGGACGGGGCGCGCCCGCCGGGCGCGCCCCGTCCGTGTTCAGCTGTGGCGGGCTACTTCTCCCACTCGTGGCCGCCTTCCTCGGTCATGTCCGACTTGGCCTGCTCGACCTGCTCGACCTGCTCGACCTGCTCGCCCGAGCCCTGGGCGGCCTTGCCCGACATGTTGCGCATGGCGTCCGCGGCGGGCCCGGGCATGTGTTCGGCAGCCTGCTGGCCGGCGTCGCCGGCCCGCTGCTTGGCGGTGTCCGCCATCTGGGTGGCCTTCTCGCTCTGGCCGCCGAACATCTCCTTGAGCTTGTCCATCATGCCCATGTCTCCTCCTCGCGGTTCGTCCGACCTGGGCAGTCACCAACATGTCACCGGTCGCACCGCCCCGCACGTCGGAGGAGCGCCGGGAGGGATCAGGCGATCCAGCCGGAGGTGGCCCGCTGCACCGCGGAGCCGTCGGTGTCGGCCAGCTTGAGGGCCGCGACGGCCCGGGCGCGCTCGGAGGTCTGCACCCGGAACGGCGGCCGCTCGGCGGCGAGGGTCGCCACGATCACCTCGGCGGCCTCCCGGACCGGCTGGGCGGCGGCGAAGGCCTGCCCGACCTGGGCCAGGTAGGCGGCGAACGCCGGGCCGTACCGGTCGTCCTGCTCGAGCCCGCGGTCGGTGCCGCCGACGTTGCCGACGAACTCGCTGGCCACCGCGGCCGGCTCGACCACGGTCACCGCGATGCCCTGCTGGGCGGCCACCGGGGCCAGCGACTCCAGGTAGCCCTCGACGGCGAACTTGGCCGCGCAGTAGGCCTCGTTGAACGGCTGGCCGACCACGCCGCCGACGCTGGTCACGGTGAGCAGCCGGCCGCCGCTCGCCCGCAGCAGCGGCAGGGCGGCCTTGGAGACGTTGAGCACGCCGAAGAAGTTGACCTCCAGCACGCCGCGGATCTGCTCGATCGAGTCCAGCTCCAGGGTTCCGACGTGGCCGGCGCCGGCGTTGTTGACCACCGCGTCCAGGCGGTCCAGGCCCGCCAGGCAGGCGTCGATCGAGGCGGGGTCGGTGACGTCCAGCGCACGGACCTCGAGGCCGGGCAGTTCGCCGGCGGCCTCGCGCAGCGCGGCCGCCCGGCCGGTGTCGCGCATGGTGGCGATCACCCGCCAGCCGGCCTCGGCCAGGGCCACGGCGGTGGCGAGGCCGATACCGGAGGAGGTCCCGGTCACCAGCACGGTCTTGGTGGTCATGGTCTGCACCCTCTTACTTATGGCCGATAACTACTATTCGCCATAACTATGCTCAGGGATAGTTCACCGTGTCAAGCACCTCGGTAGACTGACCGGCATGTCCAGCACCGACCCCGACGGCCTCACCCGGCAGCTCGTCGGCCTGTTCGCCGCCGTCAACCGCCGCTACGCCCGGGAGATCGAGCAGGCCGCCGCCGCGCACCGGCTGACCGCGCTGCAGGCCAAGGCGCTGCTGGCGGCCGAGCGGCCGGTGCGGATGCGGGCGGTGGCCGACACCGTGCACGCGGAGCCGTCCAACGTCACGGCGATCGTGGACCGGCTGGAGGAGCGCGGGCTGGTGGAGCGGCGGCCGGATCCGGCGGACCGGCGGGTCAAGCTGGTCGCGGCCACCGGACAGGGGCGCGAGGTGACGGCCGACCTGCGGCGGCGGATGCCCTTCGTCAACGACCCCTTCACCGCGCTGGGCACCGGCGAGCGCGAGCAACTGCTGGACATGCTGCAGCGGCTGATGGCGGACTGAACGCGGCGCGGCGCCCGCCCCCGGCTCGGGGGCGGGCGCCGCGGGGGCGGGCCGGATCAGCCGCTGACGCTGGCGGCGCCGCTCTCCAGGTGGCCGGTGAAGCGCTGCGAGAAGCTGGTGTCGCCGCTCACCGTGACGGTGAAGTCGTACCAGCCGTTGCAGAGCGCGACCTGGTTGAAGTAGTCGCTGGTGGTCGCGCCGGGCTGCACCGTGTAGGTCCAACTGCCGGTGCGGTACTGGTTGGAGGTGATGGTGAAGGTGACCGCCGAGCTGCCCTTGTTGGCCATCGCGAAGTAGACCGCCGGCTTGCCGGTGTCGGGGGCGGCGGCGTAGGAGGCGGTCACCAGGGCGGTCTTGCCGGACTTGGTGGCATCTCCCTGGAAGCGGCGCAGGAAGCGGTTGGGGCCGACCACGGTGAGGTCGTACTTGCCGCTGCCGTAGTTGGTGCCGCAGTTGTAGAAGTCGCTGGTGGCCGCGCCCGGGTCCACCGTGTACTGCCACGGGCCGCCGGTCCGGTAGGCGTTGGCGTAGGTCGCGAAGTGCGCCGAACTTCCGCCGGTGGCCGCCTTGTTGTCCATCGCCAGCCAGACCTTGATGACGCCGCCGGTGCCGAACTCCAGGTGGTCCAGGTTGGCGTTCGGCTGGTAGGCCAGCGCGCGGGCCGGGCGGGTGCCGGCCTCCTGGGCGGGCAGCGCGTTGGTGACCGGCGAGGGGTTGCCGAGCGGGCCGCAGGTGGCCAGGCCGATGGTCTGCGAGGTGTCGGGCAGCGCGGGCATGCCGTACACCGGGTTGGCGAAGTCGAAGACCGAGGTGAGGTCGCCGCAGACCCTGCGCCGCCAGGCGCTGATGTTGGGGCACTGGGCAGGGGTGCCCAGTGCGGCCGTCCAGACCTCCAGGAAGCGCAGCACCGAGGTGTGGTCGAAGACCTCGGAGTTCACCCAACCACCGCGGGTCCAGGGCGAGATGGCCAGCATCGGAACCCGGAAGCCGAGGCCGATGCTGGTCGAGCTGTAGAACTCCCCGGCGGTGCCGGCCGGCGCGGCCGGCGGCGGCACGTGGTCGAAGAAGCCGTCGTTCTCGTCGTAGTTGATCAGCAGGACGGTGGAGTTGAAGACGTTGGCGTCGGCGTTGAGCGCGTCCATCACCATGTGGACGAAGTGCGCGCCGTCCTCCGGGGTGGCGTAGGGGTGCTCGGAGGACTGCTGGTCGGCGACGATCCAGGAGACCTGCGGCAGCGTGCCGCCGAGCACGTCCGCCCTGATCGCGGCGGCGATGTCGTCGGGGGTGCGGCCGGTCACGCTGGGCACCGAGCCCATGCCCTTGACCTGGAGGGCGCTGCCCGCGGGGGCGTTGGCGAACTGGGAGAAGTAGGCCAGGGCGTTGTCGCCGAAGTTGTCCGAGGCCTTCTGGTAGACCTTCCAGCTGACCCCCGCGGCCTCCAGCGCCTCCGCATAGGTCTGCCACCTGAGGCCGGACTCGTCGCCGCCGTCGTAAGCCGGGCCGCCCGCGGTGCCGCTCGGGTCGATCATGCCGGACCAGTGGTAGGTGCGGTTCGGGCCGGTGGCCGAGAGCACCGAGCAGTGGTAGGCGTCGCAGATGGTCCAGTTGTCGGCCAGCGCGTAGTGGAACGGGATGTCGCCCCGCTGCAGGTAGCCCAGGGTGCGGTTGGTCCGCTTGGCGGCGGCCCAGGAGTCCATCTTGCCGCCGTTCCAGGCCGCGTGCTGGTCGCTCCAGGCGTGCGAGAGGTCGCCGTTGCACTGCGAGATCTGCTCGGAGCTGCCCGCACTGAACGCCCACGGGTACTGCCGGGCGGTGCCGTTGGGCTGGTTGAAGACCGAGTAGCCGCCGGAGAGCAGGATGGTGGCCTTGTCGCCGAAGCCGCGCACGCCCTTGAGGGTGCCGAAGTAGTGGTCGAAGCTGCGGTTCTCCTGCATCAGGATCACCACGTGCTGCACGTCCTTGATGGTGCCCGTGCTGGAGAGCGTGGCGGCCGGGGCGGCGGAGGCGCCACCGACCGTTCCGGCCACCGCGGCACCGGCCGCCGCGGTGGCCGAGACGGCCATGAAGGTCCTGCGGCTGAGGTCACTCATTGGGAGGGCCAACCCTTCGGTTGTGTGTACAACATGGGCCGCCGGACATCCTGGACCCTCGGCCGGGCGGGCACCAGGCTCCCCGAGCAAGGCTTGGCGGACTGTTTTCCCGACCGTCAGCGAACGGCCCTCCGGTGAACTCCGTGCCGCGGTGGTGTGTCGGCCCGGGGTCAGGCGTCCCGCACTTCCACACCCAGCGCCTTGGCGAACTGCGGTGCCAGTTCGATGAGTTGGCCGGAGGAGATCAGCGCACCGCGCAACCCCTCGTGACCGTCCGGCAGTTCCAGCCGGGTGGCACCGCGCAGATCGGTGCCGGAGAGCTTCGCCCGGCCGAACCGGACCTCCTCCAGCGAGCTGCCGGGGAACGAGACGCCGGTCAGCCGGGCCTCGGCGAAGTCCACGTCGCGCAGCTGGCAGTCCTCGAAGACCACGTCGCGCAGCACCGCGGCGCGCAGGTTGACCGCCTCCAGCTTGCACTGGCGCAGGGTGAGCCGGCGCAGCTGGGCGCCGTGCACCGCGACGCCGGCCAGCAGCGAGCCGGCCACCGTGCAGTCCTGCCACTCGGTCTCGGCCAGGTCGGTGGCCACCCAGCGGTTGCGTTCCACCCAGCACTCGGTGAACATCGCCCGCCGCAGCCGTCCCTGATTGATCGTCAGACCGACCAGGGCGCACTCCAGGAAGCTCGCGCCGTCGGCCTGCGGGGCGTCCAGTTCGAGGTCGTCGAAGCGCACCGTGTCATAGCGCTGGTCGGCGCGCAGCGGGCCGGGGTGCGGCTCCAGCAGGTGGGCGTAGGGCTGGTCGGCGAGGTCCATCGGGCGGCTCCGGTCGGTGCGGGGCAGGGGTCAGTCGATGCTGGCATCCGGCACTGACGGCCGGGCCGGCTCCGGCGACCGGGCGGCCAGCAGCAGGCCGAGCGCCACGGCGGCGGCCAGCAGCAGCCCGGCCGTGAGCACCCCGGCGTCGCCCAGCGCGGTGCAGGCCAGCACCAGCACGGCGGTGCCGGGCAGCACCCACTGCGCGGCCCCGGTCTTGCTGTGCCGGGAGTGCAGCAGCCAGACGGTGGCCAGGTAGAGCGCGGTCGGCACGGTCACGCTGGCGGCCGAGGCCGCGGCCGACAGGTGCGCCTTGCCGACCGCGTGCTCCACCGCCACCTCCAGTCCGGCACCGATCGCGGCGGCCGAGCCGAAGACCAGGTAGTGCCCGTAGCCCCAGAGGAAGGCCTGCCGGTTGCCGCGCAGGTGCTGGTGGATCGGGGTGGCGAAGTAGATCCACCAGGCGGCGAAGCAGACCAGCAGCCCGCCGACCGCGATCGGGATCAGCTCGTGCACCGCCTCGTGCTCGTCCACCGCGCTCTGCACCGCGATGGTGGCCGCGGAGACCGTCTCGCCGAGCACGATCAGGGTGAACAGGCCGTACCGCTCGGCGATGTGGTGCGGATGCCAGGGGCTCCGGACCCGCCGCTCGGCGAGGGCGGGCACGGCCAGTTCGGCGAGCGCGCCGATCGGCAGGCACCAGTTCACGGCGGCCTTCGGCAGGAACAGCAGCACCACCCAGCCGGCCTGCACCAGCGCGATGCCCAGCGCGTACGAGCGGGCCATCCGCCGGGCCTCCCCCCGCTCCCCCCGGGCGGCCCGCAGCCACTGGGTGACCTGGGCCAGCCGCATCACCACGTAGCCGGCGATCGTGACCGCGAAGTCGGCGTCGGCGAAGAGCCGCGGGATGCCGGCCGCGAAGATCAGCGCACCGGTGATCTGCACCAGCGTGGTGAGCCGGTAGGGCACGTCGTCGCAGTCGTAGGCGGAGGCGAACCAGGTGAAATTCATCCAAGCCCACCACAGGGCGAAGAACGCAAGGGCATAGCGCAGAACAGCGGTTCCGGCGTGGTGCCCCTCGGCCAGCGTGCCGGCCAGCTCCCGCCCGGCCTGGCTGACGGCGACCACGAAGCAGAGGTCGAAGAAGAGTTCCAGCGAGGTGGCGACCCGGTGCGGCTCGTCGCGGCGGCGCGGCCGCATCGGGCGCAGCAGGGGCTGGTGGCTGGGGGGCATCGGGCGGGGCTCCAGGGGCTCGGGGGGCGGGAGCGTTCCGCCCCGGGCCCCGATGGTGGCAGCCTGCGGCACTGCGCGCACGCACCGGCCCGGCCCGGCACGCCCCGGGGCCGTCCGGACCGCGCGCCCGACCGTCCGGGCGGTCAAGGTGAGTTGACGGGCGAGTGCGCGAACCGGGTGACACCGTCCCCGCCCGGCCAAGCGCCCGGGTGTCGCGGGGTGCAATCGCCCCGATTGCCCGGTTACATTCCCTTCCAGTGGAACGGCGAGAAGGGCGTCCTGCGGGCAACGCGGAAGGTCAAGGCCGGTGCGGCGGCGGTGGCGGGGGCTCCCCCACCGGCGGACCGCACCGGCCTCGTGATCACCGCGCTGCCCGACAGCGCGCTGCCCGGGCCGGCCGGCCGGTCACTTCTGCCAGCCCACCTTGGTGTAGTCGAAGTCGGCCAGACCCGCCGAGCCGAAGTTGGCCAGCCCCTTGCGGTAGGCCGTCACATACGGCCGCTGGTACAGCTCGACGGTGTGCCCGAGCTCCCAGATCTTGGCGTCGGCCTGGTTGTAGAGCTTGGCCGCCTGCGCCGGGTCCAGGGTCTGCGAGGCCTGCTTGAGCAGCGAGTCGATCTCCGGGGTGCTGAGCTTGGAGTAGTTCTGGAACACGTTGTCGCCCTGCGGCGCCTGGTAGAACGGGATCACCAGGGCGGGCGGGAAGGAGCCGGTGTTCCGCCACATCGCCAGGTCGAACTTGCCGACGTTGATGTACTTCTCGTCGAAGTCGTTGGCCGGCACCTTGTCGATGTCGATCTTCACCCCGGCCTGCAGCAGCATGTTCTGGGTCGCGGTGGCCAGGTCCACGCTCTGCTGCGGGGAGCCGTCCGAGAGGATGAAGTGCAGCTCCAGCGGCTGGCCGTCCTTGGTCCGCGGCTTGCCGGCGCCGGCGTCCTGCCAGCCGGCCGCGGTGAGCAGCTTCTGGGCGCCGGCCAGGTCGTACTTGCCCCACTCCCCGGAGTTGTCCTGGTAGCCGGCCTGGTTGGTCATCAGCAGGTGGTTGCCGAGCAGCGGGAACTGCACCGGCACGCCCTGGTTGGCGACCTTGACCAGGGCCGGCCGGTCGATCGCCTTCTCCAGGGCCTGGCGCACCTGCTGGGAGGCCAGCGGGCCGTTGGAGCCGAAGGAGATGTGCACCTCGTCCCAGGGGCTGGAGCTGCGGATCACCCCGTCCTTGTCGGCGGCGAGCTGGCTGTAGGAGTCGGCCCGGCCGGCCGAGGCGTAGTCGATCTCGTTGTTGAGGAAGGCCTGGGTCATCGCGGCGGTGGAGAGCACCCGGTAGGTGAACTTGTCCAGCTTGGGCTTGGCGCCCCACCAGCTGGGGTCCGGGACCACCGTGAGGGTCTGCGCCGACTTGTCGGCGGCGCCGAGCTTGAAGGCGCCGCCGGTGATCGGCACCTGCTCCACCCAGCCCTTGTTGAACTGGTCCGGGGTGCCGATCCCGGCGGCCGGCAGCAGCGGGTAGAAGAGGCTCTGCCAGTCCGCGAACGGGGTGGAGAAGGTGACCTTGACCTGGGTCGGGTCGTCGCCCTGGGAGACGTCGGAGATCTGGTTGTAGCCCAGGGTGGTGGAGGTGTTGAAGGCCGGGTTGGAGCCGTTGGCGGCCTGCCAGAC
This sequence comes from Kitasatospora sp. NPDC006697, assembly GCF_042869935.1. NCBI lineage: Bacteria > Bacillati > Actinomycetota > Actinomycetes > Kitasatosporales > Streptomycetaceae > Kitasatospora > Kitasatospora sp. NPDC006697. The sequence continues at coordinate 64,460 of NZ_JBIAGU010000031.1, read as the reverse complement.
CGCCTTGAAGTCCAGGTAGGAGAGCGGCTTGCCGTCCGACCACTTGGCCTTCGGGTTGAGCGTGTAGAGCACCGTCTGCGGCGTGGTGGAGACCACCTTGGCGGACTGCAGGAACTCCGGGACCGGCTGGTAGACGCCGCTGGAGTCGATCCGGAAGAGCAGCGGCTCGATCATCTTCATGATCTCGACCGAGTCCCCGTAGGTGCCGTCCACCTGGTACGGGTTCCACTGGTCGATCCACTGCTGCAGCGGTATCCGCAGCTCGCCGCCGTCCTTCACGTTCTCCAGCGGCTGCGGGTTGATGTCCTCGGCGCCGGCTCTGGGGATGGCGCTCTGGCTCGCGGCCGCGCCGGAGCCCGAGCCCGAGCTGGAACTGCATCCGCTGACCGCCAGGGCCAGTGCGGTGGCGGCGACCAGGCCTCGGGTCAGGCGTCGGGTGGTGGCGTCCATGACGGGTCCCTCCTGGGGTTCGGGGTGCGTCGGTGGAGTGGGCGGCCCGCCGGGTGTGGCGGGGCTTGAAGGCGGGCAGTCAAGAGAGTGGGCCGCGAGCAGAACCTAACAGCGCTTCAGTTCGCCCACCAGAGGACCGTGTTCACTGCTGATCGGATCGACATCCACCGCAACACCCGTGCAACACCGCCGTCGTGACCGACTGCTTCACTCTGACCTGCTGCTTCGTCCCACCGGACGGAACGGTACCGCGCGAACCCTTGACCAACCGAACGGCCGGTCGGAGAATCGCGCTGCTTCCAACTGCGCGAAGAGCCCATCGAGCGAAGGCATTTGGTCATGACGAACCGTCGCACCGCGCCCCCGGGCAGGCGCTGATGCTGCGCTACCTGGCGAAGCGCCTCGCCTACTACCTGGTCCTGCTGGTGGTCTCGGTCTTCCTCGCCTACGCCCTGGCGAGCAGCGCGCTCAACCCCCGGGCCTACTTCGAGGAGAAGCAGCCCCGCCCGTCCGCCGCCGCGGTGGACCGCCAGCTCACCGCGCTCAACATCAACGGGCACACCCCGGTGGTGGTCAGGTTCGGCCGCTGGACCGAGGACCTGGTGGTGCACGGCGATCTCGGCCGGACCATCCACGGCACCTCGGTCAACGCCGACTTCGGCCGCCGGCTGCTGGTCTCGCTGCGGCTGCTGGTGATCGGCAGCCTGCTCGGCATGGTGCTCGGGGTGGCCATCGGGGTCTGGGGCGCGGTGCGGCAGTACCGGTTCTCCGACCGGGCGCTGACCCTGGTCTCGTTCGTGCTGCTCTCCACCCCCGTCTTCCTGCTGGCGCTCCTCCTGAAGAACGGCGCCATCGCCCTCAACCAGGCCACCGGGCACCAGCTGATCAACTTCACCGGCTACGAGTCCCCGGGCCTCAAGGGCGGCCTGGCCGCGCACCTGGGCGACTGGTCGGTGCACCTGCTGCTGCCCACCCTGTCGCTGGCGCTGATCGGCCTGGCCACCTACAGCCGCTACCAGCGCGGCACCATGCTGGACGTGCTCGGCTCCGACTACCTGCGCACCGCCGAGGCCAAGGGGCTGACCCGGCGCCAGGCGCTGCTGCGGCACGGTCTGCGCACCGCGGTGATCCCGATGTCGACGCTCTTCGCCTACAACTTCCTGGCCATCTTCACCGGGGCCACCTTCACCGAGATCATCTTCACCTGGCACGGGATGGGCGAGTGGTTCATCCAGTCGATCCAGGAGAACGACACCAACTCGGTGGTGGCGGTGACCCTCTTCACGGCGGTGACGGTGCTGCTCTCCGGCCTGCTCGCGGACACCCTGCACGCCGCCCTCGACCCGCGGGTGCGGGTCTGATGGCCGGGGCGCCGCGCTCCCGCGGCCGACTGGTGCTGGCCCGGCTGCGCTCCTCGCCCGGGGTGGTGGTCGGCGGCAGCCTGGTGCTGCTGCTCTTCCTGCTGGCCTTCGCCGGGCCCTACCTGACGCACTGGCGCTACACCGACATCGACTACACGGCGATGCGCCAACCCCCGTCCGCCCGCCACTGGTTCGGCACCGCCGGGCTGGGCCAGGACATCTACGCGCAGACCCTGCGCGGGCTGCAGAAGTCGCTGATCATCGGCCTGCTGGTGGCGCTGCTCTCCACCGGCCTGGCCGGGCTGGTCGGCGCCTGCGCGGGCTACTTCGGCGGCTGGACCGACCGGCTGCTGATCTTCTTCGTCGACCTGATGCTGGTCTTCCCGAGCTTCCTGATCATCACCATCATCTCGCCGCAGCTGAAGAGCAGCGGCTGGATCGCCTTCGTGGTGCTGCTGGCCGCCTTCAACTGGATGATCACCGCCCGGGTGGTGCGCTCCATGACGATCTCGCTCAAGGAGCGCGAGTTCGTCCGGGCCGCCCGGTTCATGGGGGTGCGGCCGATGCGGGTGATCTGGCGGCACATCCTGCCCAACTGTGCCTCCTACCTGATCGTCGACGCCACCATCGCGGTCGGCGCGGCCGTGATGAACGAGACCGCGCTCTCCTACTTCGGCTTCGGCGTGCAGCCGCCGGACGTCTCGCTCGGCACCCTGATCAGCGACGGCACCGAGTCGGCCGCCACCTTCCCGTGGATGTTCTACTTCGCCGCCGGGCTGCTGGTGCTCTTCGTGCTCGCCGTCAACCTGGTCGGCGACGGGCTGCGCGACGCGCTCGACCCCACCGCCGACGCCGGGCGGCGCCCGTCCCGGCGAGCCGCGCGGCGCGCCGCCCGGCTCCCGCTGGCCGCCCTCGCCGAGCCCACGACCGACGTCAAGGAACCCGCGTGACCACCACCGCCACCCCGCTGCTCACCGTCCGCGACCTGCGGGTGGACTTCGCCGGACGGCGCGGCCGCGGCAGCGCGCCGGCCGTCCGCGGCGTCGACCTGACGCTGGAGCGCGGCGAGACCCTGGGCATCGTCGGCGAGTCCGGCTCCGGCAAGTCGGTCACCGCGCTGGCCGTGCTCGGCCTGCTGCCCGGCACCGCCACCGTGCGCGGCTCGGTCGCGCTGGACGGACGGGAGCTGGTCGGCCTGCCGGCCGGCGAGCTGTCCCGGATCCGCGGCAACCGGATCGCCATGGTCTTCCAGGACCCGCTCTCCGCCTTCACCCCCGTCTACCGCATCGGCGACCAGATCGCCGAGGCGGTCCGGGCGCACCACCGGGTGGACCGGGCCGCCGCCCGCGGGCGCGCCGCCGAACTGCTCGACCTGGTCGGCATCCCGGACCCGCGGCGCGCCCTGGACGCCTTCCCGCACGAGTTCAGCGGCGGCATGCGGCAGCGCGCGATGATCGCCATGGCGGTGGCCAACGAGCCGGACGTGCTGCTCGCCGACGAGCCCACCACCGCGCTGGACGTCACCATCCAGGCCCAGGTGCTGGACGTGCTGCGCACCGCCCAGCGGGAGACCGGCGCGGCCCTGGTGCTGGTCAGCCACGACCTCGGGGTGATCGCCCAACTCGCCGACCGGGTCGCGGTGATGTACGCCGGGCGGGTGGTGGAGAGCGCGCCGGTGGACGAGCTGTTCGCGGCCCCGCGGCACCCCTACACGCTCGGCCTGATCGGCGCGGTGCCCCGGCTGGACCGGTCCGGCGGGCCGCTGGTGCCGATCCCCGGCCAGCCGCCGGCGCTCGGCGAGCTGCCGCCCGGCTGCCCGTTCGCCCCGCGTTGTCCGCTGGCCGGGCCGGACTGCCTGACCGCCGAGCCGCCGCTGGCCGGCGGGGCCGGGCACCTGGCCGCCTGCCTGCGGTCCGCCCGGCTGGCCGCCGAGCGCCCGGCGCCCGGCGAGGTCTACCCCGTCCCGGTGCTGCCGCCGCCCGCGCCGGTCGCCGACCGCTCGGCGCTGCCGCCGGTGCTCCGGGTGACCGGGCTGGCCAAGACCTTCCCGGTGCTCAGGGGCACCGTGGTCAAGCGCAAGGTGGGCGAGGTCTACGCGGTGGACGGGGTGCACCTGGACATCCGGCGCGGCGAGACCCTGGGGCTGGTCGGCGAGTCCGGCTCCGGCAAGTCCACCACGCTCTTCGAGGTGCTGGGCCTGGGCCGCCCGGAGGCCGGACGGATCGAGCTGCTCGGCCAGGACACCGCGGCCCTCTCCCGGGAGGCGGCGCACCGGCTGCGCGCCAAGCTGCAGATCGTCTTCCAGGACCCGATGGCCAGCCTGGACCCGCGGATGCCGGTCGGCGACATCATCGCCGAGCCGCTGACCGCCCAGCGCGCGCCCCGGGAGCGGATCGCCGAGCGGGTGCCCGAACTGCTGGTCCGGGTCGGCCTGCTGCCGGAGCACGCAGCCCGCTACCCGCACGAGTTCTCCGGCGGCCAGCGCCAACGCATCTCGATCGCCCGGGCGTTGGCCGTCTCCCCGGAGCTGCTGGTGCTGGACGAGCCGGTCTCCGCCCTGGACGTCTCGATCCAGGCCGGGGTGCTCAACCTGCTGCAGGAGCTCAAGGCCACCCTGGAGCTCTCCTACCTCTTCGTCTCGCACGACCTCTCGGTGATCCGGCACCTGGCCGACCGGGTGAGCGTGACCTACCTCGGCCGCACCGTCGAACAGGGCCCGGTGGAAGCCGTCTTCGCCGCGCCCCGGCACCCCTACACCCGCGCCCTGCTGGCCGCCGTGCCGCTGCCCGACCCGGCCGCCGAACGCGCCCGCACCCGGGTGCTGCTGGCCGGCGACCCGCCCTCGCCGACCGTCCGCCCCACCGGCTGCGCCTTCCGCCCCCGCTGCCCGCTCTACACCGGACTCGCCCCGGAACGCCGGGAACGGTGCGAACAGCAGCCCCCCGCACTGGAGCTGACGGAGGATCACGGAGCCGCCTGCCACTGGGGCTGACGCACCGTCAAGGCGTGTCCCTGACACCGGGCGATCGATCACATGGGAGAAATGACTCCATGTAGCGATACTGTGACGCAAGGTGTGCGGCCGGTGGTGCCGGATGACCGCCAAGGACGTCTGGATCCTGATCGGCGCGCTGCTCTCCGTGGCGGTCGTGCTGGCCGTGGTCACCAAGTCCTTCCCGCACACCCGCCGGGTCGGGCAGAACGACGTGGCCGGCTTCATCTTCGCCGTGGTCGGGGTGCTGTACGCGGTCCTGCTGGCCTTCGTGGTGATCACCGTCTGGGAGAACACCGACGCCGCCAAGGCCACCACCTTCAAGGAGGCGGACGCGCTGGCGGGGGTCTACTGGATGTCCCGGCAGATGCCGCTGCCGCTCGGCGCGCAGCTGGAGGACCAGACGCTGCGCTACGCCCACGCGGTGGTGGACACCGAGTGGACCGAGATGGAGGAGCACCACAGCGACCCGCAGGCCACCCGGCTGATGTACGACATCCGCAACACCGCGCTCTCCTTCCAACCCCCCAACGCGCGCGACCAGGTGCTCTTCCAGCGCACGGTGGACGACGTGGAGGAGCTGGCCGGCGAGCGCCGGGCCCGGCTCAGCGAGATCGAGGACCTGGTGCCCACCCTGCTGTGGATCTCGCTGATCGGCGGCGGGGCGCTGACCATCGCCTTCGCCTTCCTCTTCGGCCTCTCCAACACCAGGGCGCACCTGGCCATGGTGCTGATCCTGACCTGCCTGGTGGTGGTGCCGCTGGTGGCGATCAAGGAGATGGACTACCCGTTCAAGGGGGTCAACGCGGTCCGGCCGACCGCCTTCGAGGTCTTCCTGGCCCGGCTGCCGCCGCAGCGCTGACCCGCCGTCACCCGAACGACCCAGCCGCCGGGCGGGTCGGACCCCTGCCGCCTAGCGTGACGGTCAGAATGTGACCGTCAGTCACCGCACGAGGGTGGAGGTTCCAGGTGGTCCTGGCCGAGGAGACCGCGCCCGAGGCGGCGCCCCCCGAGCCGGAGCCCCGGAAACCGCCTCCGCTGCCGACCCCGTTCCTGCCGTCGGTGCTGGTCGCGCTGGTGCTGCTGCTGGCGATCGTGGTGGGCAGCCGGGGCCTGCGGGACTTCGACTCGGCGCTGGTGCCGTACGCGGCGGCCACCGTGCTGCTGGCCTTCGGGGTCACCTACCGATACACCTCCTGGGTGGGCAGGCCGGCCGCCCGGCGGCTCTTCGTGCAGGGCTGGCGCACCGCGCTCTCCTGGCACAACCTGCGGGCGGCGCCCGCCTCGCTGCCCCGGCTGGCCCTCACCTACCTGGGCTTCCAGAAGTTCCTCGGGGCCCGCTCGCACGCCCGCTGGATCGCCCACCAGCTGATCTTCTGGGGCTGCCTGCTGGCGGTGGTGATCACCTTCCCGCTGACCTGGGGCTGGTTCACCTTCACCGCCGCCTCCCCGCAGGGGCCGGGCTACCAGATGCGGCTCTGGGGCTACCGGCTCCTCTCCTTCCGGCAGGACAGCTTCCTCGGCTGGTCGATGTTCCACGGACTGGACCTGGCCGCGGTGCTGGTGATCGGCGGGGTGGGCTACTTCCTCTGGCGCCGCACCCGGGACCGGCAGGCGGTCACCGGGCAGCGCTTCGGCTACGACTTCGTGCCGCTGATCGCGCTGCTCACCGTCTCGGTGACCGGGCTGCTGCTCACCTTCTCCGAACTGGCCCTGCACGGCGGCGGCTACCAGTTCCTGGCGATCCTGCACATGGTCTCGGTGGTGCTCACCCTGATCTACCTGCCGTTCGGCAAGTTCTTCCACATCGTGCAGCGCCCGGCCGCGGTCGGCATGCAGCTGTTCAAGGAGACCGCCCGCCGCAAGCACCAGGCGCAGGCCTGCCGGCGCTGCGGCGAGGCGGTGGACACCGGGCCCGCCGTGGCCAACCTGCGGGCGACCATGCGGGAGCTGGCACTCGACTTCGACAGCTGGGCCGAGTACTGCCCGCGCTGCCGACGGGTGCTGCGCGGCGGCGCCTACCTCGACCAGGTGAAGCGGGGCTTCAAGTGACGTTCGTGGAGGGCCCGGCGCCCGTGGTGGCGGAGCGCACCGGCGAGACCCTGGTGCCCACCCACTGCTGCTTCTGCGGAGTGCAGTGCGGGATGTACCTGCGGGTGGACCGCGGCGGCCGGGTCTTCGGCGTGGAGCCGCGCGACCACGACATCAACCGGATGCGGATGTGCCCCAAGGGCATCAACGCCTACCAGCAGGTCAACCACCCCGACCGGCTGACCGCTCCGCTGCTGCGCCGCTCCCGGGACGAGCCGTTCCGCGAGGTCGGCTGGGAGGAGGCGCTGGACCACACCGCCGCCGAGCTGCGCCGGATCCAGCAGGAGTCCGGGCGGGACGCCTTCGGGGTGCTCGGCGGCGCCAGCCTGTTCACCGAGAAGGCCTATCTGGTCGGCAAGTTCGCCCGGGTCGCGGTCCGCACCCGGCACGTGGACTACAACGGGCGGCTGTGCATGGTGAGCGCGGCCGGCGCCAACAAGCTGGCCTTCGGGATCGACCGGGCGGCCAACCCGTTCGCCGACATCCTGCAGACCGACTGCCTGCTGATCGCCGGCGCCAACGTCGGCGAGTGCTTCCCGGTGCTCACCCAGTACCTCTGGGGCGCCCGGGACCGCGGCGCCAGGCTGATCGTGGTGGACCCCCGGGAGACCGTGGTCGCCCGGACCGCCGACGAGCACGTGGCACTGCGCTCGGGCACCGACGCGGCCTTCTTCAACGCCGTGCTGCACGTGCTGGTCCGCGAGGAGCTGACCGACGAGGCCTTCCTGGCCGCGCACGCCACCGGCTGGGTGGAGCTGAAGGCCAAGGTCTCCGAGTACCCGCCGGAGCGGGCGGCCCGGATCTGCGGGGTGCCGGCCGAGCAGGTGGTCCGGGTGGCCCGGATGTTCGGCTCGGCGGAGAAGGCGATGGCCTGGCACGCCCGCGGCATCGAGCACCACACCCAGGGCGTGGCCAACTGCCTGAGCGTGATCAACCTCTGCACCGCCACCGGCAACCTGGGCCGGCCGGGCGCCGGCTACGGCACGCTGACCGGCCAGGGCAACGGGCAGGGCGGCCGGGAGCACGGCCAGAAGTCCGACATGCTGCCCGGCGGCCGGTCGATCTCCGACCCGGTGCACCGGGCCGAGGTGGCCGCGGTCTGGGGCGTCGACGAGGCCGACCTGCCGCCGGCCGGCACCTCGATGATGGAGATGGTCTGGCAGATGCAGGCCGGCGAGATCCGCGGCCTGCTGGGCGTCTGCAACAACCCGTTCGTCTCGCTGCCGCACTACTCCACCGTCAAGGACGGCTACGACCAGCTCGCCTTCCACGTGCAGCTGGACTTCTTCCTCTCGGAGACCGCGGCCAACGCCCACGTGGTGCTGCCGGTCACCACCTGGGCCGAGGACGAGGGCGTGATGGCCAATGCCGAAGCCCGGGTGGTCAAGCACAACAAGGCCCAGGAGCCGCCGCCCGGGGTGCGCACCGACACCTGGGTGCTCTGCGAGCTGGCCCGCCGGCTGGGCCACGGCGACAAGTTCCCGTTCACCGGCTCCCGGGAGGTCTTCGAGGAGCTGCGCCGGGCCTCGGCCGGGGCGGTGAACGACTACTACGGCATCACCTACGAGCGGCTGGAGGCCACCGGCGGGATCGCCTGGCCCTGCCCGACCCTGGAACACCCGGGCACGCCAAGGCTGTTCGAGGGTGGCCGGACCTACCACCCGGACGGCAAGGTGCACCTGCAGCTGGTGGACTGGCACCCGCCGGCCGACCCCAAGGACGCCGAGTACCCGCTCACCCTGACCACCGGGCGGACCGTGGCGCACTTCCTCTCCGGCAACCAGACCCGCCGGCTGGACCCGCTGGTGGACCAGGCCCCGCGCCCGTGGGTGGAGCTGCACCCCTCCCACGGCTTCGCCAACGGGGCGGCGGTGAAGGTGAGTTCGCGGCGCGGCTCGACCGTGCTGCCGGCCCTGGTGACCACCGCGATCCGAGCCGACCACGTCTTCATCCCCTACCACTGGGCGCACCCGGTGGCAGCCAACGAGCTGACCATCGACGCGCTGGACCCGCGCTCCAAGATCCCGGAGTTCAAGGTCTGCGCGGTGCGGATCGAACCGGGCGGCGAGCTGGACCGGGTCGCCGCCCCGCCGCAGCCGCCGGGGCGCCCGCCGCGCCCCGTCCCCGACGACCACATGCCGCCCACCTCGCCGCAGGGCCGCGGCACCGACGACCGGAGGTAGACCGTGCTCGGCCGCACCCTCTTCATCGACCCCGGGCGCTGCATCGGCTGCCAGGCCTGCGTCTCGGCCTGCCGGGAGTGCGACTCGCACCGGGGCACCTCGATGATCCACGTGGACTACCCGGACGCCGGCAGCTCCGCCGCCGCGCTGCCGACCGTCTGCATGCACTGCGAGGACCCGGTGGCGCCGTGCGCCGAGGTCTGCCCCGCCGAGGCGATCCTGGTGACCGCCGACGGGGTGGTGCAGACCGCCGACCCGACCCGCTGCATCGGCTGCGCCAACTGCGTCAACGCCTGCCCGTTCGGCGTGCCGCTGGTCGACCCGGCGCAGAAGCTGCAGCTCAAGTGCAACCTCTGCTACGACCGGACCTCGGCCGGGCTGGCGCCGATGTGCGCCACCGTCTGCCCGTCCGGTGCGCTCTACTACGGCACCCTGGAGCAGCTGCAGGCCGAGCGGCCCGGGGTGACGGTGACCGCCGAGTTCGCCTTCGGCGAGGTGGTGGTGCAGACCGGGGTGGCGATGGTGGCGCCCGCCGCGCACCGCGGCCCGCTGCCCGGCGGGCTGCCGATCGTCGAGGTCAACGGGGAACCGGTGTGACCGGGCCCGAGGAGGGCGCCGGGTTCGACGAGGAACGGGTCCGGGCGGACTCGCTGACCACCCGCCGGGACTACCTGCGGATCGTCACCACGGTCTCCGGCGGGCTGGCGGTCGGCTCCACGGTGATCGCCGCCGGGGTGCTGCCCCGGCACGGCGACGGCGGGGCGCCGCCGCTGCTGGTCGCCCCGCACCTCACCCGCGGGCAGGCGGTGGCCTTCGACTACCCGACCGACCGGGACCGGGCGATGGCGGTGCGGCTGGACGACGGCACCCTGGTCGGCTACTCGACGGTCTGCACCCACCTGGCCTGCGGGGTGCTCTGGCAGCCCGGCCGGGGCGACGAGGGCGAGCTCTACTGCCCGTGCCACGACGGGGTGTTCGACGTGCGCACCGGGGCGGTGAAGTCCGGCCCGCCGCCCCGGCCGCTGCCCAAGGTGGTGCTGGTGGAGGACGCCAGGGGCCGGGTCTGGGCGATCGGCACGGCCCGCTCCGGCGAGAGCGAGCAGCAGGGCCTGTGCCGCCAGTTGCGCGAGCGCGACCCGGTGGCGGCCGAACAGGCGGGCTGCGACCAGCCGGGCGGCCCGAAGGGGTCCGGCGGTGGTCCCGGCGACCCGGGCGACCCCGGTGACGGGCCGAGCGGCGACCCGGGCGACGGTCCCAGCCCCAGCGACAGCGCGACAGCGGACAACGGCGCCTCGGGAGCCCAGGCATGACGGACCAGCAGGACCCCGAGCCGCCCCCGTACACCGCGCACAGCACCGAGGCCCGGTTCAACCGCCCGCTGCACGAGCGCTATCCGCAGATCCGCCCGAACAGCGGCTGGGCCGACTCCCGGGTGCGGGCCAGCGGCCCGGGCCGCGGCGCGGGCGGCGAGCGCGAGCCGGAGCGGGCGGCGCTGCTCACCGCCCGGCTGACCGTGGCGATCACCGTGGTGATCGGCCAGCTCTGGGCGATCACGGTGACCACCGACGCCTGGATGAGCGGGGACACCCGGACCGCCTGGTGGACCGCGGCGCTGTCGGCCGGCTCCTTCCTGGTGGCGCTGCTGTTCTGGCGGCTCGGCCCGTCCAGGGACCGCTGACCGGCCGGTGTGACACCGGGTAGCCACCCGATGACGATTCGGCGTTTCCCCGCAGGCCGTGTAATGTTCTCCTCTGTCAGCAGGCGCCGCTAGCTCAGTTGGTTAGAGCAGCTGACTCTTAATCAGCGGGTCCGGGGTTCGAGTCCCTGGCGGCGCACCGACACCCGAAGGGCCCCTCGCAACTGCGAGGGGCCCTTCGGCGTTCGCGTTTCGCCCCGGTGGCGCTGGGCATGCAGGAGCCTGGGCGCGTGATCACTCGGTCACGCTGCGCCAACCAACGCTCCGCTCGCACCGAGAACCGAGGCCGCCATGGCTGTGAAGGTGCTGCTCGTCACCGGGGACGCCGCCGAATCGCTGGAGGTGCTCTACCCGTACCAGCGGCTGCTGGAGGAGGGCTACCAGGTCGACATCGCCGCGCCCAGCCGCAAGAAGCTGCAGTTCGTGGTCCACGACTTCATCGAGGGCTACGACACCTACACCGAGAAGCCCGGCTACACCTGGCCCGCCGACCTGGCCTTCGCCGAGGTGGACCCGAGCGACTACGCGGCCCTGGTGATCCCCGGCGGCCGGGCGCCGGAGTACCTGCGCAACGACCCCGAGGTGCAGCGGATCACCCGCCACTTCTTCGAGGCCGAGAAGAGAGATCAAATCGGACTCCCAACACGGCAGGCTGGTTGTCATAGTCGAGGACGGCGACTTGGTACTTCAGTCGCTCACCGACTCGCTCCGGGACGGACTGGCCGGCTTCGGCGCCCAGATGCTGAGCGACGTAGCTGCTGGCTGGTCGCGCGCCGAAGACATCTTCTATGGAGCGCCCGATCCATACGACCTCGCGGACTTCCTTGTATCGATCGGCGTGCCGTCACCTCAGACCATCACGCGGCCGGGCAATCACCCGTTCAGGTAACTGCCCGGCCGCATGAAGATCGGCCCGCCGCTACCGACAGGACCTACCTGGGAGTTGCCGGCCCACTCAGGAAACCTGGATCAGGCCAAGTGGTCGAAGGCGCCGGCCTTCGCACCCGCCAGGAACGCGGCGATCTCGTCTCGGGTGTAGACGTGCGGGGTCTGCTCAGGACGCTTCGAGTCGCGCAGGGCCACCATGTTGCCGATAGCGCCGAACTCCACGCAGTTGTCGTTTCCGCCGCTGAACGGGCTCTTCTCCCAGGTGACACCGGAGAAGTCCAGTTCGGCGGGGTTGGGCTTGGTGGTGCTCACTTACAACTCCTTGATGATGCTGTTGATCAGGCTCCGGGTCTCGGGCGGGCCGAGGGCGCGGGCTCGCAGGTGGTCGAAGACCTCCGTGTAGCGGTCCACATCGGCTGATCCCTCGAAGTACACCGAGTTGGTCAGATTCTCCACCCACACCACGTCCGGATTGGGTTCGGGGAAGCCCATGAGCATGAAGGAGCCGTACAGTCCGGGGTGGAACCCGGCTGCGAACGGCAGCAGTTGCAGCGTGACGTTGATCCGCGGTTCGACCTCCAGCAGGTGCTCCAGCTGGCCCTTCAGGACGGCCGGCGAACCCTCGACCCGCCGTATGGCGGCTTCGTCGATCACCGCCCACAGCCTCGGGGCGCCCTCGCCCTCCAGTAGCTTCTGACGCTGCATCCGCACGTTGACCAGCGCGTCCACCTGCTTCGCATCCAGGTCCACGCGCATCTCGGCGATGACCTGCCGCGCGTAGTCCGGGGTCTGCAGCAGGCCGGGCATCAGCTGCGGCTCGTAGGAACGGAACGTCGTCGCGCTGGACTCCAAGGCCAGGTAGCCGCCGTACTGCGTGGTGTTGATGACGGCGGAGTACTTCTTCCACCACGGCTGGCGCTGGGCCTGGTCGGCGCGGACCAAGTCCAGGATGTCCTCCCGGACGGCCGGGTCGGTGACCTCGTAGCAGTCCAGCAGAGCCTTGACCAGAACCGGGCTGGTGCCCCGCTCTCCGGTCTCGATCCGGCTCAGCGACCCCTGGTTGACCTCGACAACCTTGGCAACCTCGGTCAGCGTCATCCCAGCTCGATCCCTCAACTCCTTGAGTCGGGCAGAGAGCTGACGGCGATACACCGACTGCGGAGCCGGGTTCCTCTTCCACGTCATGGCGCCAAGTGTCCACTGTCACGCAGGGCAGGACAACCAATCTGGGGAAATCTAACTGGGCATATTGCCCAATCCGATAGTCCGGGGGCATGCTGGCTAGCGGTAGCGAAGCGTGATGACATGATTGCGCTTCGTGGCATATGCCGTTGCCTTGCGTCGGTTTCCGGGGTGGATGCTCCCTGGGGCCGACGTGTCTGCCGACCCTCTGCGCGACCCGCGCCCGACGACCTCGGGCCGGTGCCCGCTTTTTCGACTGGGGAGCACGCCATGTACGAAGACCAGGTCCGCCCCGAGCCCACCGCAATCTCGCACGACCCTGTGCCCCCGGAAAACGTCGACGTGGCCGCCTGCGGCTTCTACCTCGTGCCCCGCCCTGGCGGCATCGCCGTGCACATGAGCGTCAGCGCCGAGCACCTGCACGCGATGCGGGCCCAGGTGTTCAAGGCTGTGGCCGGCGCGGGAGCGGACGAGCACCTGGCTGACTCGGCCCGGCTGGTGGCCAGCGAGCTGGTCGCCAACGCCGCGCGGCTGTGCGGTCCGTGGGCGCCGGTGGTCGTTCAGGTGGCGACCGACGAGGTCCATGTGACGGTTCAGGTGCACGACCCACAGTCTGCGGTGGTCCCCGAGCGCAAGGCTGAGTCACCAGATAACGCGCAGTTCGAGTCCGGACGGGGCCTGTGGATCCTCGATGTCCTCGCACCGGGCTGGCAGGTCGAACCCAGCCCGGTCGGCAAGCAGATCACCTGCGTTCTCCCGCGCGGAAAGCTCGCCGCCGCCTAATCGGCCCACCTCTCCCACCCCTGAGAACGGCACGACCGGTACCACACACCCGATTCCACGCGCCGCCCGGAGGATCCGCATGACTCTCACCCCACCCGCGCTGACCATCGCCGATGCCATCACTGTCCGCCCGGGTCAGCCCCTGTCTGGCACCGTGCAGGTGGACGGCTCGAAGAACGCCGCTCTGCCACTGCTGGCGGCGGCTGCCGCCACCCGCCTCCCGGTTCACCTGGACAACGTGCCCCGCAGTGCCGATGTGCAGGTCATGCTGACCCTGCTTCAGGAGTGCGGCTTCCGCCTCGCCCGGCCGGTCACCAACCCCACGGGAGTGGTGATCCTGCCCCAGGCGGACCGCATCGTGCCGCCCGATCTGCTCGCCGCCGCCCAGATCCGCGCCTCCTACTACCTCGTGCCCGTTCTGCTGGGCACCTGCGGGCAGGCGAAGCTGCCCTGGCCCGGTGGCTGCTCGATCGGTGACCGGGGCATGGACCTGCACTTCAAGGTCTACGCAGCCTTCGGCGACAGGATCCTGGTCGACGACACCGGGTACCGCGTGATCGCAGCGGAGACGCCGTCTGAGGAGGTGAGGGTCTCTCTGCCGTTCCGCTCGCGGGGCGCGAGCGTGGCCGCTGTCCTGCGCGCTGTGGTCGGCGGCCACCGGCTGTTGCTGGACAAACCCAACCTCTCACCAGAGTTCACCGGGATGTGCCGGGCACTGAGCAGGGCCGGGTGGCAGGTCGACCTCGGGGAGGCAACGCTGACCGTCGCACCGTTGACCTGTGCTCGGGTGGAGACGGTCGCGTGGATCGTGCCTGGCGACAAGGTCGAGGCCGGGACGCTGGCCTGCGCGATCGCCGCCACCGGCGGCAGCGGGAGGATCGAGGGCGTCCGAGGCGAAGATGTCGCTCCGGTGGTGGAGGCCCTTAACTGGCTGGGAGTCTCGGCCTCCTTCGAGCCTGGCGCCCTGGTCGTCCACGGTGACACCCAGCCCACCGGCCGGCCCCTTCGGGCGGTCGCCTCGCTCGCCCCCGACGGCCTGGACGCCGACTTCGAGCCTGCCTTGATGGCACTGGCCCTCGGACTGCCGGGCACGCACGTGTTCGCTGATTCCATCAACCCCGGCCGCCACGGCAACTTGCTGCCCCAACTCTCCCTCCTCGGTGCCGAGATCGAGGGCCTCTCACCCACCCAGTGCCGGCTGACCGGCCCGCAGCGGCTCACCGGGGCTGCCGTCGAGGCCACCGACATCCGAACCGGCTCTGCCCTGCTGGTCGCCGCACTTACCGCTCGCGGCACCAGCACGGTGACCGGCTTGAGCCAGTTGCGACGCGGGCACGCCGACCTCCCCGCCAAGCTCCGCGCCCTCGGCGCCGACATCGCCATGGTCGCCCGATGACCGGCACCCGGACACTCAAGCGAATCGTGGCGACCACTGACGTCCACTCCGGCCTCGCCCGGCCTGCCCCGATGCTCGCCCACCTCCACCATGCACGCAGGACTTCACTCGTGGTGGACTGCGGCGACTTCTTCGAGGGCACCGGCTACTACCGGCTCGGCGGCGGCACCGTAGAGCGCCAGATCCTGCTGTCCCTCTACGACGTGCTCACGCCGGGCAACCACGGCTGGACCCACCACTTCGAGCCCGGATTACGCGAGCTGACAATGTGCGCGAACGCGGTCGACGACGCCACCGGCCGGCACCTGTTCCGGCGTCTGCATCTGGCAGAAATCGGTGGGCGTCTGGTGGCTTTGACCGCCGTCATCGGCCCGCAGGCGTTCGCTGCCATCCCGCTCGGCCAGCGGGCCGGGCATCGTGTCACCGACCCGGCTCGCGCGCTGGTGGAACTTCTGCTGACCCACCACCACGAGGTCGACGCCTGGATCCTTCTCTCACACTCGGGCTTCGAGGAGGACTTACAACTCGCCGACTCCTGCCCATTCCTGGACGTCGTCTTCGCCGGGCACTGCCACAGCGATCACTACGGTCCCGAACCGGTCGGCAACACCCTCGTGGTCAAGGGCGCCGAACTCGGGCAAGGGTACGCAGTCGCCGAGCCCGTCGACGAGAGCTGGGCCGCCCGCACCTGCCGATTCCCCGACACCGCGCAGGTACCCGATGAGCTGACGGCGATCACTCGTCAGATCGACCTGCTCCGTGGACAGCTGGCCTCACCAGTCGGGCGGGTGGCCGACCGGTGGCGCAGGGAAGTGCCCGACCGACGGACGCTGCTGACGGCGACCGCGAACCGTCTGTGCACCGGTCTCGGAGCCTCCGCCGTGATCCTCAACGAGACCGCTCTTCGACCCACCGAACTGGGCGAGACCCTGCACCTGTCCGACCTGCTGACCATCGAGCCATTCGACAACCAGCTCGTCCATGCGCCGCTGCCCGACGCCCTCGAGCGCGACCTACCCAGCCTCCTGGCCCACCTCACCGAGCGTGCCGGCCCGCTCGTCACGGCCCCCGACCCGCTTCCCGAAGACCTCCGCAGCGTGCTGACCACCGACTACCTCGCCGAGACACTCCTGAACGGCCGAGGGCACGAGGCCGGCCTGCGGCTCGGCCAGGCCATCCGCCGCGTCCTCACTGACTGCAACGAGGGAGAGTCGAAGTGATCCTTACCGGTCCCGAGATCACCGCCGCTGCCCGTGACGGGCGGGTGCGTATCGCCCCGTTCGAGGAGGATCAGGTCAACCCCAACAGCTACAACGTCCGTCTCGGCCGTACCCTGCTGACCTACAGCGATCCGGTCATCGACGTCCACCGTCCCAACCCCACGAAGACGGTCGAGATCGGAGACGACGGCTATGTCCTCCAGCCCGGTGAGCTCTACCTCGGCCACACCGTTGAAGAGGTCGGCTCGGACACCTTCGTCCCGCTGTTGTTCGGCCGCTCCTCGGTCGGCCGACTCGGACTGTTCGTCGAGATCACCGCCCCCATCGGTGACATCGGCTTCCACGGTCAGTGGACCCTGATGCTCAACCCGGTCCGCCCGCTGCGGGTCTACCCGGAGATGAAGATCGGGCAGATCATGTTTTTCGTCTCCGTCGGCCCCGTCGACCTGTACGCAGGCAAGTACCAGTCGGCGCTGGGACCGCAGCCCTCCGGCTACTGGCGCGACCAGACCACCGTCCGGGCGGTGGTTTCGTGATCCTCACCGGTCCAGCGATCGCTGCCGCCGTCGCGGCAGGCGAGATCGCCATCGACCCGTTCGACCCGGCCCGTCTGTCCCCGAACGCCTACGACTGGCGGCTCGGCGCGACCTTACGCATCTGCGACGGCGATCTGGACGCCGCTGCCCCCACCTCCTTCGAAGAAATTACGATCCCGGAAGACGGCCTGATCCTGCGACCGGGAGTGCTGTACCTCGGCCTCACCCTGGAGCGAACCGGCTCGGAGCGGTACGCACAGATGCTCAACGGCGACCGCACCACCGGCGCCCTCGGCATCTGGGTCCACGTCTCCGCCCCACTCGGCCATGCCGGACACGCGATCCGCTGGACGCTGGAGATCCGCGCCGCCAAGCCCGTACGCGTCTACCCCGGTATGACCTTCGGGAAGGTGATCTTCCTGCAGACTTTCGGCGCCCCGGCCAGCTATCAGACCCACGGCCGCAAGTACGCGGCTACCGACGGCATCGATATCTCCCGCCTCTACGAGGAAATCCGCAGAGGCACCCTGTGAGCCCCACACCGGGTCCTCTGGTCGCCACCGCGCTCGACCTGCCCGCCGGTAGCCCCGGTGGCAGCGTCGAACTCTTCCTCGACCTCTACACCGGCCCCCAACCCCTCATCCCTGGACGCGCGTTCATGCTCGCGCCGCCCGGCCGCCGACCACGCGTCCCGGCCGGACTCGACCTACTGGCGGTCGCCGGCAAGTGCCTCGAAAGCCCCGCCTTCAGCATCTACGTCGCTGCTCTGCGGCGATCGCTCGCCGCCGTAATCAACCCGAGCCGGATCGACGTGCTGCACCTCCAGCACCTCGCGTTTGGTGCAAGTCCGGCGTTGCTCAGGGCCCTCCCCCGACACCCCCGCATCGCACTGGTCCACGGCACCGATCTGCTCTTCGCCCAATCGCACCGCGATCAACTCCGTGTCCTGCGCGAGACCGCACGAGCAGCCAATGCCATCGTGGTCCCCACCAGTGCGATGGCCGACCACCTGATCAGCCTCGCGCCCACCATCGACCGCCGGAAGATCACCCAGATTCCCTGGGGGATCCCCGGCCGCCTCCTGGCCCACCCGCCGGCCAGACCCACACGAACCCGCACCGGCCATCTGCGACTGATCTACGCCGGACGCCTCAGCGCCGAGAAGGGCGTCGAATCCCTGGTCAAAGCCCTGACCCTCGCGCCTGGTGTCGAACTGAGCATCGCCGCCCCGGTCGGCCAGTTCCACGCCCTCACTCCGCTCCTGCGTCAGCTCGGCGTCCATGCCCGCTATCTCGGCTGGCTGACCCGCCCTCAGCTCTGGCAAGCGTTCGCCGAACACGACGCCCTCGTGGTGCCCTCCACCACCCTGGAAGCCATGGGCCTGGTCGCCCTCGAAGCCCAGGCCTGTGGCCTGCCCGTCCTCTACAAACCCGTCCCCGGCCTGCGCGAAGCCCTCGCGGACTCCGCCCTGGCCACCAACCTCGCCGACCCAGTCACCCTCGCCCGCGACCTCACTCGTCTGCGGACCGAACCGGACCTGATCCCCGCCCTGCGAGCCGCCGGCCTGCACAATGCGGCCCGCTACCCACTCAGTACCACCGCCGCCGCGCTCAACGCCCTCGGCACACAGTTCGGGTGACGGCCCGTGCCGCGCCCGACCCCGCCCCGGATACGTCACTACGCTGAACGGCGGGACACCCCAACGGCGAACAGGGAGACCATGGCGCTCAATACCGACCGCATCGAGCAACTCCTGCACGACGGCTACCGCGACAAGGTCTACCCCGGCGCGGTCTGGGCCGTCGGCGACGCCCACGGCACCCACGCCAGCGGCGCGATCGGCGTCCTCGACCCCGATCAACCGGACGTACCGATGCGGCTGGACACCGTCTTCGACGTCGCCAGCCTCACCAAGATCCTCGCCGTCTGGTCCTCCATCGGCGCCCTCTGGGAGGACGGCAACCTCCCACTCGACGAACCACTCGGCACCTTCTGGCTCGAGGTCACCGGCCACCCACTCAGCCAGGTGACAGCACGCCAGCTCCTCACCCACACCGCAGGCGTACCGCTGCGAGCCAACCTCAAGAACCTCTACGGCACCAACTCCGACGCCGTACGCAGCGGCGTCCTCCACGAGGAACTACACCGCCCACCCGGCGAAGCCGTCGAGTACACCGACCGAGCAGCCCTCATCCTCGGCTACCTCGCCGAACACCTCTCCGGCCAGCCCCTCGACCAACTCGCCCAACAGCGAACCTGGACACCCCTCGGCATGACCAACACCCGCTTCGGTCCGCTGCCCACCGAAATCACGGCCAACTGCGCGCCCACCGAGCTAGACCAGGACACCGGAACCCACCTCAAGGGCACCGCCCACGACTTCTCCGCCCGCCTCCTCGGCGGCGTGTGCGGCATCGCCGGCGCCTTCTCCACCCTCGACGACCTCGCCCGCTTCCTGCAGTACATGCTCGACCCCACCACCGCAGGCACAGCACCGGGCTTCGGTCCAGGCTGGACCGAAGCGTCCTTGACCGTGCAAACCGGCGATCTCGCCCCCGTCCGCGGCCTGTTCTGGCACCCCGCCCCCGACACCGACCCCGCAGACCGCACCTATGTCCACTACGGTTTCACCGGCACCGGCCTGTGGATCTCGCCCAAGCGCGGCACCTGGGCGGTTTTGCTGACCAACAAGCTCTACTACAGCCGCGACCGCGAACCACTGACCGCCGTCCGCAACACCTTCCGCCGACTCGCGTTCACCTGAAATCGGATCAGAGCGCCAGGCCTGCTCCCGGGCCGCCAGAACAAGGATGAGAACTCACAGTCCCAGTGCGGTCTTCACCGCGACGCCAGATACGAAGCCGCCTTTGAGATGCCACGACAGGCGGCTCCCAACAGCATCCCTGCTCGGACCCGTCAACGGCGGGCCACAGCACTATTACGATCCGGTGGAGTCTGCTTACTGCACGTAGTGTGTCGGTCGGGTCCGGTAGCGTGACCATCGTGCCTGCCGATGAGCTGATGGTTCCGCCCTCCGTTCCATAGGCGCCACCGCCGTACCGGCCAACAAACTTCATGGTGCGCCTGACCAGGACGGCAGCGATCCCGTCTTGCCGAGAGTGCACCGACGGCGTCAAGTCCCCAGCTGCAGACAAGCGCATGGAGCATGAGTGAGCGATCACCGGAGCGAGGTCCGTAACAGCACGATCGTCGCGCTGGACGAGAAGGTCTCCAAGGGGAACTATCACAAGTACCTCAAGCGCGTGATCTTGAAAAAGGTTCGCGGGTTCGTAGACCGTGAGATCACCTTTGACTTTCCCGTGACCGCACTGGTGGGGCCGAACGGCGGCGGCAAGACCTGCTCGGCGCTGCCGCGCTTATCTACAAGGACGTCCAACCGAAGCGCTTCTTCGCCAAGAGCGGCAAGTACGACAGCAGTATGAAGGACTGGTCCGTCGAGTACGAGATCATCGACAAGGATCTCAACAAGCGGGTCTCCGTGGCGCGTACGGCCAGCTTCAAGCAAGCAAAATGGAACCGGGCAGCTGTGGACCGTCAGGTTCTGCTCTTCGGGGTAGAGCGGACGGTTCCCGCGACCGAGCGCCGTGACCTGGTCAAGGCCGTCGGCAGCAAGTTCGCCGCAGCACAGGAGATTGCCCTCTCCGACGAGGTCGGCAAGTACGTGGCTCGAATCCTCGGCAAGCCCATCGACGGTTTCAGTCAACTTTTCGTCGACGCTGGTGGTCGGGTCACCCTGTTCACGGGCCGCACCCGACACGGCGAGCAGTACTCAGAGTTCCACTTCGGGGCAGGCGAAGCAAGCGTGATCCGCATCATTGCGGAGGTGGAGGCAGCCCCGCCCGGAGTCATGATCCTGATTGAGGAGATCGAGAACGGCCTCCACCCGGTGGCGACGCGACGCATGGTCGAATACCTGATCGACGTCGCGCACCGCAAGGCGTGTCAAGTCATCTTCACTACCCATTCGAACGACGCCCTCACCCCACTCCCGTCCAACGCCATCTGGGCCGCCTTCAACGGGGAAGTCCTGCAAGGGAAGCTGGACATCAATGCCCTGCGAACCATCACCGGTCAGATCGACGCCAAGCTGGCCATCTTTGTGGAGGACAGCTTTGCTGAGCTCATGGTGATGACGGCATTGAGAAACCACGGCGGCATCGAACTCGATGCCGTCAAAGTCCACGGGATGGGCGGGGCAGGGCCCGCCATCAAGGTGAACGAGCAACACAACCTCGACCCAACCATGGCCTTCCCGTCCGTCTGCCTGCTCGACGGCGACCAGGCAGACAAAACGGACGCGACGAATGGCATCTACGCACTCCCAGGCACTGCCGAGCCCGAAGCTCACATCTTCGACTCCATCTGTGAGAAACTCGACACCGTCGCAGCGAAGCTGACACTGTCCATGCAGCTGCCGTTGAACCAACAAGATCGCGTAGCCCGAGTGGTACGAGAGCGGGCTCTTACCAACACGGATCGCCACGTCATCTGGACTCAGATCGGCGCGGATCTTGACTTCACTTCAGCTCATACTGTCGCAACTGCATTTCTGACCATATGGGCCCAGGAGTATCCCCACGAGGTGGAGGCGATGGTCGACCAACTCGGTGACGCACTCCCTAAGCGAACCCGATAGGCGCACGCTGCGGGCACTGCCTCTTATTCGATGTCAATACCGCATCGCTCACCCGTTACTACACGCCAGTCCCCAGCAGGCGCCGTGCTGGGACTGGGATGGGACTGGCAGAGGCAGCACCCCCCCGCACCCCCTGACATCGGGCGACACCCAGAACCGCCCGCCAGTTGCACAAACCGACCTGGACGACACCTGATAGCCCCCGCCGACACCGCCCGACACCCGGTCCAGCTGACTCTTAATCAGCGGGTCCGGGGTTCGAGTCCCTGGCGGCGCACCGACACCCGAAGGGCCCCTCGCAACTGCGAGGGGCCCTTCGGCGTTCGCGTTTCGCCCCGGTGGCGCTGGGCATGCAGGAGCCTGGGTGCGTGATCACTCGGTCACGCTGCGCTAACCAACGCTCCGCTCGCACCGAGAACCGAGAATCGAGGCCGCCATGGCTGTGAAGGTGCTGCTCGTCACCGGGGACGCCGCCGAATCGCTGGAGGTGCTCTACCCGTACCAGCGGCTGCTGGAGGAGGGCTACCAGGTCGACATCGCCGCGCCCAGCCGCAAGAAGCTGCAGTTCGTGGTCCACGACTTCATCGAGGGCTACGACACCTACACCGAGAAGCCCGGCTACACCTGGCCCGCCGACCTGGTCTTCGCCGAGGTGGACCCGAGCGACTACGCGGCCCTGGTGATCCCCGGCGGCCGGGCGCCGGAGTACCTGCGCAACGACCCCGAGGTGCAGCGGATCACCCGCCACTTCTTCGAGGCCGAGAAGCCGGTCGCACAGATCTGCCACGGCCCGCAGATCACCGCCGCCGCCGAGGTGCTGGCCGGCCGCACCACCGCCGCCTACCCCGCGCTGGAGCCGGACGTGAAGGCGGCCGGCGCCACCTACCAGGACGGTGCGGCGGTGGTGGACGGCGTGCTGGTCTCAGCCCGGGCCTGGCCGGACCACCCGTCCTGGATGCGCGCCTTCATCGAGGTGCTGCGCACCAAGGCGCCGGCCGGCGGCGAATGACCGCTCAGTAGGACTGCAGCTCGATCAGCCGGCCCTCCGGATCACGCAGGTGCGCGGTACGGAGGTTCGGCCCCCAGTGCGGGCGGTCGGTGGCCGGGGCCACCGCCGTCCCGCCGTGCGCCAGGCAGTGCGCGAGCGCCGCGTCCACGTCAGCCACCCGCAGCGTCAGCATCGTGGCATCCGAGGCCGGCGCCCGGACCTCGCCCAGCACCTCGGCCAGCCCGGCCCGAGCCAGCAGCGAGAGCACCGCCTGGTCGCCCAGGTCCCAGGTGGCGTACGGCCCGGCGGCCTCGCCCTTCTGCCGGACCGCGCCGGACAGCTCGGGCAGCACCGCGTCGTAGAAGCGGAAGCAGGCGGGGAAATCGGCCACCAGCAGGCGGGGGTAGAGCGCATCCATGGAACCCTCCCGAGAATCAGTGGGTGTGGACCATTCATGGGTCGCGGCCCACTATTGGTGGGCACCCTACACTTTCCCCATGCAGACCGTGCCGCCGAGCCTGCTCGACCTCACCAGCTTCCTGCTCGCCCGCACCGGCCGGACCGCCCGCGCCCGGCTGGCCGCCCGGCTCGCCGAACGGCAGCAGCGACTGTGGCACCTCGCGGTACTGGCCGCGCTGGCGGACTTCGGCCCGCAGGTGCAGCGCGAGCTCGCCGAGCGACTGGCGATCGACCCCAGCGACCTGGTCAGGGTGCTGGACGACCTGGCCGGTGCCGGGCAGGTCGAGCGGACCAGGTCCGCCGCCGACCGCCGGCGGATCCAGGTGAGCCTCACCACAGCGGGCCGCGACGCGCTGGCCGAGCAGCTGGCCCAGGCGCGTGCCGTGCAGCAGGAGGTACTGGCCCCACTGGACCCCGCCGAGCAGGCCGAGCTGCACCGGCTGCTGCTGCGGATCGAGGCCGGCCGCCCCTGCTGACCGCCGCCGATTTCGGCATCCGGCCGCTGATCAGGTAATGTTCACCGCGTTGCACGGGCGCCGCTAGCTCAGTTGGTTAGAGCAGCTGACTCTTAATCAGCGGGTCCGGGGTTCGAGTCCCTGGCGGCGCACACCAACGGAAAAGGCGTTCCTCCCTCGGAGGAACGCCTTTCCGGCTTGATCGGAGACGCCCATGAGCCTCCTCGACTCGGTGCGGAGCCGGCGGCTCCCGGCCTGGCCGGCCGACCTGCTGCTGGTGGTCCCCGCCCTGCTGGACGCCCTGCTCAACTTCCCGCCGCCGCGCGACTGGCACTTCTGGATATCGGCCGCCTCGGCCGTGGTGCTGGTGGCCCGCCGGCGGTTCCCGCGCACCGTGCTGCTGCTCAGCCTGCCCGGCCTGTACGCGGGCAACGCGCTGGTCGCGCCGATGATCGCCGCCTACACGGTGGCCCGCAACGACCTGCCCTCCTGGCAGAAGCGCGGCACCGCGCTGGCCGTGGTGCTGGGCAGCTTCCTGCCCTGGCCGATCGACTACCTGACCAGGGAGAGCGCCAGCGACATCACCCAGCACCTGATCTACGGCGCCATGCTCGGCACCGGCCCGGTGGTGCTCGGCCTGCTGGTGCGGACCCGGATCGACCTCTCCCAGCGGGTGGCCGAGCTGGCCGAGCTGCGCGACCACGAGCGGCGGCTGTACGCCAAGACCGTGCTGGCCGAGGAGCGGGCCCGGATCGCCCGGGAGATGCACGACGTGGTCTCCCACCAGGCCGGCCTGATCGCCGTGCAGGCCGGGGCGCTGCAGGTGACCACCAAGGACCCGGTGACCCGGGAGACCGCCGCCACCCTGCGCGGGCTGGCGGTGGCCACCCTGGAGGAACTGCGCTCGATGATCCTGGTGCTGCGGGCCGCCGGGGCCGGGCCGACCGAGCTGGTGCCGCAGCCCCGGCTCGCCGACCTGGCCCGGCTGGTGGCCGCCGCCGAGGTGGCCGCCACCCTGCGCTTCGAGGGCCTGGACCCGGCCGGGCGGCAGCTGCCCGAGCCGGTCGAGCGGGCCGCCTACCGGACCGTGCAGGAGGCGCTGACCAACGTGCGCAAGCACGCGCCGCAGGCGCCGACCGAGGTGGTGGTGCGGGTCGAGCCGGACTGCCTGCGGGTGACGGTGCGCAACCAGGCGCCGTTGCCGGGCGCCCCGGCACCGGAGCTGCCGGGCGGGCACCACGGCCTGGTCGGGCTCCGCGAGCGGGCGCAGCTGCTGGGCGGGCGGATCAGCGCGGAACCGACGGCGGCGGGCGGGTTCGAGGTGGCGCTGGTGCTGCCGGTGCCGGCACCCGGAGGCGCAACTCATACCGAAAGGGGACAAAGGTCCCTACCGGGTGCCGAAATGTCCCCGGCAGGCTGACACGGTTCACCTGTTCCTCCGATCGTCCGGCCGCGTGTGCACCGACCGGCACGGGGCTCGCAGAAAGGCCTGGTCCCGTGCCGCGACCGACCTCCGCCCCGTCCCGGCTCCGCCGGCTGGTCCACTCGGGAAGGCCGCGGCGCAGCGGGCGGCGCCGGCTGGTCCCGACCTGGCGGTTCGCGCTCTTCTCCGGCGTCGCGGTGGTGCTGCTCACCGCCGGCTTCCTCGCGCTCGGCCTGGCCCTGGTCAAGGTGCCGGACGCGCACGCCGCCGCGGTCGCCCAGCGCAACACCTGGCTCTACCGGGACGGCACGGTGCTGGCGCAGACCGGCGGGACCAACCGGCAGAGCGTCACCCTGGACCAGGTCTCCCCGGAGGCCCGGCACGCCGTGCTGGCCGCCGAGGACCGCGGCTTCTACCGCGAGGGCGCCGTCAACCCGGGCGCACTGCTGCGGGCGGGCTGGAACACCGTGACCGGCAAGGGTGCGCAGGGCGGTTCGACGATCACCCAGCAGTACGTCAAGAACGCCTACCTGAGCCATGAGCGCACGGTCGGGCGCAAGGTCCGCGAGCTCTTCATCGCGCTCAAGGTGGATGCCACCCTGGACAAGGACCAGATCCTCACCGAGTACCTGAACACCAGCTACTACGGCCGCGGCGCCTACGGCATCCAGGCCGCCGCCCAGGCCTACTTCGGCGTGGACGCGAGCCGGCTGGACGCGGCCCAGGGCGCCTACCTGGCCGCCCTGCTCAACGCCCCCTCCGCCTACGACACCGCGACCGCCACCGAGGCCGGCAAGAAGGCCGCCGCCGCCCGCTGGGCGTACACCCTGGACGGCATGGTGAAGGAGGGCTGGCTCTCCGCCGCCGACCGCGGCGCGCTCTCCTTCCCCGACGTGCGCCCGCCGCAGCCCGCGCTCGGCACCACCGGCCAGGCCGGCTACCTGATCGACGAGGCCAAGGCCTACCTGGCCGCCAGCGGACTGGCGGACGAGGCGGCGCTGGCCAAGGGCGGCTACCGGATCACCCTGAGCATCGACAAGGACCGGCAGGCCGACCTGCAGAACGCGGTGGCCCGCCGGCTCACCGGCCGGCTCGACCCGAAGGCCCGCCCCGGCGACGCCGACGTGCAGGCCGGCGCCGTCTCGGTCGACCCGGCCAGCGGCGCGGTGCTGGCCATGTACGGCGGCGCCGACTACACCTCGCACTTCGTCAACAACGCCACCCGGCGCGACTACCAGGCCGG
The DNA here is from genome assembly GCF_042869935.1 of Kitasatospora sp. NPDC006697. NCBI lineage: Bacteria > Bacillati > Actinomycetota > Actinomycetes > Kitasatosporales > Streptomycetaceae > Kitasatospora > Kitasatospora sp. NPDC006697. The sequence continues at coordinate 38,457 of NZ_JBIAGU010000031.1, read as the reverse complement.
TTCGACCTTCAAGCCGATCGCGCTGGCGGCGGCGCTGGAGAGCGGCGCGAGGACCCAGGACGGGCGCGCCATCACCCCGGACACCCGCTACGAGGGCGGCAACCGCCGCCCGGTGCAGGGCGGTCCGGCCAGGCAGCCGTACGCGCCGCCGAACGACGGCGAGCGCGACTACGGACAGATCACGCTGCGCCAGGCCACCGACTGGTCGGTCAACAGCACCTTCGCCCAGCTCGGCCAGGACACCGGGCTGGAGAAGGTCCGGCAGACCGCCGTCGCGCTCGGCCTGCCGGCCGGCACCGGCGACCTGGCCGCGCTGCCCTCGATCCCGCTCGGCGTCTCCACGCCCAGCGTGCTGGACATGGCCGGGGTCTACGCCACCCTCGACAACGACGGCAAGCGCACCGAGCCCTGGCTGGTGCGGTCGGTGCGGCACGACGGCGCCGAGCTCGCGCTGCCCGCGCACCGCACCGAGCAGGCGGTCGGCGAGCGGACCGCCCGGCAGGTCACCGACATGCTGCGGGGCGTGGTCTCCGACCCGGGCGGCACCGGCCGGCGGGCCGCCGAGCTGGGCCGGCCGGCGGCGGGCAAGACCGGCACCACCGACGGGAACCGCTCCGCCTGGTTCGTCGGCTACACCCCGGAGGCGGTGACGGCCGTGGCGATGTTCGGCGAGCAGCAGGGCACCGGCAACCAGGTCACCCTGGCGGGCGCGGCCGGCGGTGGGCGGGTCGCGGGCGGGGGGTACCCGGCGGCGATCTGGACGGACTACATGAAGGCGGCGCTCAAGGGACAGCCGGTGCGGGACTTCCCCGGGGCGGCGCCCGCGCGCGAGACGCCGAGTGCGGACGCCGGCAGCGCACCCGCCGGCTCGAAGGCCCCGAGCGCACCCACCGCGTCGTCCGCGCCGTCGGCTTCGTCCACGCCCACCCGGGCGCCGGAGCCGTCCTCCTCGCCGACGCCCGCGCCGCGGCCGAGTGCGACTCCTGTTCTGACGCCGACGCCCACCCCGGTGCCGACACCCACACCCACGCCTACGCCGTCGCCTTCGCTCGAGCCGTCCCGGACGTCGGACCGGCCGACTTCCGGTGCCGTACCGACGCCGCGGCCGAGCAGCGGCGGCGAGGCGGCGGCCTCGGAGACCGCGGTGCTGGTGCCGACCCCGGTGGGGTGATTCGCCCGCTCTGCCGATCTTGTTCGCTTGCTGGCAGAATGCCCCGATGCGCAGCACCACCCTGACCGCGCCCGCGGCCTCCCGCCGGGCCGTCGGCCTCACCCTCGCCCTCGTCTCCGCCTTCTCCTTCGGCGGCTCCGGCACCGCCGCCAAGCCGCTGATCGAGACCGGCCTCGCCCCGCTCCAGGTGGCGTGGCTCCGCGCCACCGGCGCCGCCCTGGTGCTGCTCCCGCTCGCCTGGCGGCACCGGGCGATCGTGCGGGAGCGCCCCGGCCTGCTGCTCGGCTTCGGCCTGCTGGCGGTGGCGGGCGTGCAGGCGGGCTACTTCGCGGCGATCTCCCGCATCCCGGTGGGCGTGGCGCTGCTGATCGAGTACCTGGGTCCGCTGCTGCTGCTCGGCTACGTCCGGGTGGTGCAGCGCAAGCCGGTCACCCGGCAGGCCGCGCTCGGCGCCGGGATCGCCGTCACGGGGCTGGTCTGCGTGGTCCAGGCCTGGCAGGGCCTGCGCTTCGACGCACTCGGCGTGCTCTTCGCACTGGGCGCCGCCTGCTGCCAGGTCGGCTACTTCGTCCTCGCCGACGCGGGCAGCCGCGGCGACCGCCCCGCCGACCCGCTGGGCGTCAGCGCCTACGGCCTGCTGATCGGCTCCCTGGCCCTGACCGTGATCGCCCGCCCCTGGGAGGCCGACTGGTCCCGCCTCGGCGGCTCCGCCGTCATGGCCGGCCACCACATCCCGGCCCTGCTGCCGGCGGCCTGGATGGTGCTGGTGGCGACCGTGCTCGCCTACCTCACCGGCGTGGTCTCGGTCCGGCACCTCTCGCCGCCGGTCGCGGGCGTGGTGGCGAACATCGAGGCGGTGGTCGCCACGGTGACCGCCTGGATCCTGCTGGACGAACACCTGGGCACCCCGCAACTGGTCGGCGGCACCCTGGTCCTGACGGGCGCCCTGGTGGCCCAGTCGGCCCGCGCGCCGGAGGCGGGGGCGGCGCAGGCGGTGCCGGCGGAGGCGGGTGTCGGGGTGCCCGTGGAGGCGGAGCGCTGCTGAGGAGAGCATCTGATCCGCAGGACCGGCCCTGAGCGCCCGTCCCCCGCGGCTCGGCACCACGCCATGCCCTGGCCTCGGGGCGCCGTCAGACGGCCCCCTTGCGCGGCGGGTCGACCGGCGGGCCGGTGGGCGGGGGCGGGTTGCGCGGGCCCGGTGGCGGCGGCGGGACGCCCGGGAGGCTGGTGGGGGATCCGGAGGGTTCCTTCTGCGGGCTCATCTCGCTCTCCTGGCCGTCGGCAGTGACCGGGAACGGGGGGTGCGGACGGCGCCGGAGCCGCGTGGGACCGCGGGTGCCCCGACGGCTTCCGGGCCAGGTCGGCCCGGGGGTACCGGACGGCGGGGTGTGGCTCATCGCACTGCCTCTCGTTCGGCCGGAGGCCATCATGACCACAGGCCGGGCGACGGCGGGGCGGAAAGCCCGCAGCGCACCTGAAGGAGCGACAGCGGCGGCGGCTCAGCTGCCCGAGGCGTCCTTCGCGATCGCCTCGTGGTGCCGGATGACCTCCGCGATGATGAAGTTCAGGAACTTCTCCGCGAACACCGGATCCAGGTGCGCCCCCGCGGCCAGCTCCCGCAGGCGCTCGATCTGGTCGCGCTCGCGGGCCGGGTCGGCGGCGGGGAGGCGGTGCTCGGCCTTGAGGCGGCCGACACGCTGGGTGGCCTTGAAGCGCTCCGCGAGCATGTGGACCACGGCGGCGTCGATGTTGTCGATGCTCTGGCGCAGGCCGGACAGCTCGGCACGGACCTCTGGGTCGATGCCTTCGAGGGTGGCGGGCTGCTCGCTCATGGGTTTCTGCTCCGGTCGGCGGGGGCGGTCGGGCCGGGCAAATGTAACAGGAGGGGGTCGTGCGGGAGGTCGGGTTTCGCTGGAACGTCCGGCATGTGGACCCGGCCACCGAGTGGAGCAGTCCGGTTGCCCTCCGTCACCGCCGGGCCGATCCTGGCCGCACGAGGTCACCACTTACCCCCAGAGAGGCCCGCCCCGATGCCCGTGCGCGACTCCTACCCCGACGGCGCCCCCTGCTGGGCCGATCTGACCTGCACCGATCCGCTCGGCGCCGAGGACTTCTACGGTCCGATCCTCGGCTGGGAGTTCGAGGAGCTGGGCCCCGAGCACAACGGCTACACCATGTGCCTCACCGGCGGCCGACCGGCCGCGGGGCTGCTGCCGCCGCCGGCCGGGGCCGAGCAGCTGCCGGCGGTCTGGAACGTCTACCTGGCGGCCGCCGACCTGGACACCGTCTACCGGCGGGTGGCGGCGGCCGGCGGCGAGGCCGTGCTGGGCCCGCGCGAGGTGCCGGCGGCGGGCCGGCTGGCCTTCGGCATCGACCCGGACGGGGCCGCCTTCGGCCTCTGGCAGGCGGGCGGCCACCACGGCGCCGCGGTCTACGGGGAGCCGGGCGCGATGTGCTGGCACGAGCTGACCACCCCGGCGGCGGAGCGGGCCGACGCGTTCTACGCCGAGCTCTTCCCGTACCAGCAGAAGCAGATCGGCGACGGGCTCGGCTTCGACTACTCCGCCTGGGCCGTGCCGGGCTCGCACGGCCTGCCGGTCTGCGGCCGCTATCGCACCGCCGTGCCGCGCCCGTACTGGTCCACCTACTTCGCCGTCGCCGACGCCGACCACGCGGCGGACCAGGCCGGCGCGCTCGGCGGCCGGGTGCTGCGCGAGCCCTTCGACTCCCCGTACGGCACTCTGGTCCCCTGCGTTGACCCGTTCGGGGCCCCGGTGACCTTCTGCCAGCTGCCCTGACGTCTAGGCTGGTCCCCGGCGTGACCGGATCGACACATCCAACCGCAGGAGGCACCGATCATGGCAACTGTCCGCACCGCTCGTACCGCTTGGCAGGGCAACCTGGTCGCCGGCCAGGGCGAGGTCACCTTCGCCTCGTCCGGCATCGGCCAGTTCCCGGTCTCCTGGCCGGCCCGCTCGGAGGAGCCGAACGGGAAGACCAGCCCCGAGGAGCTGATCGCGGGCGCCCACTCGGCCTGCTTCTCGATGGCCCTGTCGCACGGCCTGACCGGCGCCGGCACCCCGCCCACCCGGCTGGACGTGCAGGCCGACGTCACCTTCCAGCCCGGTGAGGGCATCACCGGCATCGTGCTCACCGTCGAGGGCCAGGTCGAGGGCATCGACGAGGCGGCCTTCGTCAAGGCCGCCGAGGACGCCAAGGCGAACTGCCCGGTGAGCAAGGCACTGGCCGGCACCACCATCTCGCTCAACGCCAAGCTGGTCTGACGCCCCACCAGGGCACGGAACGTCAGCGTCACTGGCGCACACCCTCGGCGCGCACCCCCCGGTGCCCGCCGGGGGTGTGCTGTTTCCTCCCCCCGGAAACGCCACCGCTCCCCCGAAATCCGGCGAATCACCCTGTCGGCAGTGGCCCAGCCTTCCCGGGGCGGCCTATGATCGGCCCCAGTGATTGAGCGTCAGCAGCGGACGGGAGCGTGCCGTGCGAGGCCGGAACGAGGGGGCCGACGCACACCGCCAGGGCGTGCGGCAGACTGCGCCGTGCCCGCCCCCTGACGCGGGGGCGGTCGGCCCGGAGCCGGTGGGCCGAGTGCCGTTGAACCGGGTGAACCAGGCCCCCGAGGCCACCGCCCACTGCCCCAACTGCGCCGCACCGCTGCCGGTTTCGCCGCCCCCGGGGACGGACCAGCTGCTCGCCGCGCTGCGCGCCAGCGAGTCCCGGTTCCGCGCCGCCTTCGCCGATGCCGGGATCGGCATGCTGCTGATCGACACCGACGGCCTGGTGATCGAGGCCAACCCGGCGCTGGCCGAGATGCTGGGCCACGAGGTCTCCGCGCTGGTCCGGATGCACATCAACGACATCCTCACCCCGGAGGACGGCTCCCGCCGGCTCTACCGGCAGCTGGTCGAGGGCGTCCGCGAGCGGCTGCGGCTGGAGCGCAAGCTCAAACACCGCGAGGGCCGCGAGGTCTGGAGCAGCGTCACCATCTCGCTGGTCCGGGACGCGGCCGGCACCCCGCTCTACACCCTTGGGATGTTCGAGGACGTCACCGAGCGCCGCCGCCTCGGCGACCGGCTTGCCTACCAGGCCCTGCACGATCCGCTGACCCGGCTGCCCAACCGGGCGTTCTTCTTCGACCGGCTGAACGCGGCCTGCGCGCCCCGCACCGGCGGCGAGCCCGCCGAGCCGGAGGACGCGGCCCGCCGGGTCGGCATCTGCTACGTGGGGCTGGACGGCTTCGCGGCGATCAACGACACCCTCGGCCACCACGTCGGCGACCAGCTGCTGAGCGCGGTCGCGGCCCGGCTGGAGCGCGGCTTCGCGATCGGCGACCGGCAGGTGGTGGCCCGGCTCGGCGGCGACGAGTTCGCGGTGCTGGTCACCGACAGCGAGGGCAGCGAGCAGCTGACCGCGCTGGCCGGCCAGCTGCTGACGGTGCTGGAGCGCCCGTTCGAGGTGGCCGGGCACCGGCTGGCGGTGACCGCCAGCATCGGCGTGGTGGAGCGCCCGGTGGCCACCACCAGCCCGACCGACCTGGTGAAGGACGCGGACGCCACGCTCTACTGGTCCAAGGCCGACGGCCGGGCCCGCTGGACCCTCTACGACCGGGACCGGGGCGCCCACCAGCTGACCCGCCGGCTGCTCACCACCGCGCTGCGCCCGGCCCTGGAGCGCGGCGAGTTCACCGTCGAGTACCAGCCGCTGGTCGGCCTGGCGGACGGCTCGGTGCACGGCGCGGAGGCGCTGGTGCGCTGGCGGCACCCGCGGTTCGGCACCCTCTCCCCCGACCGGTTCATCCCGCTGGCCGAGGAGTCCGGGGCGATCGTGCCGCTCGGCAAGTGGGTGCTGGAGGAGTCCTGCCGGCAGGCCCGCGGCTGGCTGGCCGAGTTCCCGGACACCGAGGCCTTCGTCAGCGTCAACCTGGCGGCCCGCCAGGTCTGGGACTCGGACGTGGTGGCGGACGTGGCCCAGGTGCTCGACCGGACCGGCCTGCCGGCCCGGCTGCTGCAGCTGGAGCTGACCGAGAGCGCCGTGCTGGGCCCGAGCGGCCGCCCGCTGCAGGCGCTGCAGGCGCTGGCCGACATGGGCGTGCGGATCGCCATCGACGACTTCGGCACCGGTTACTCCAACCTGGCCTATCTCTCCCGGCTGCCGGTGCACGCGCTGAAGCTGGACGGCACCTTCATCGAGGGCTTCCGCGACCCGGCGCCGATCGGCCGCCCCGAGCCGCGCTCCCGGCGCAGCGAGGCGGACGAGCAGATCGTCGGCGCCATGGTGCGGCTGGCCCACGACCTCGGGCTGACCGTCACGGCGGAGGGCATCGAGAGCGCCGCCCAGGCCGAGCGGCTGCGGCAGACCGGCTGCGACACCGCCCAGGGCTGGTTCTTCGCCCGCCCCGGGGATCCGGCCTCGGTCGCCTCGATACTGCGCGAGGGCGGGGTCCGCAGCACGGACCCCGAGTGGTCCCCCGTCGCCCGCTGAGGGCGGGTCAGCCGAGCAGGCCGTAGGCCCGGGCGATCAGCTCGTAGGAGAGCAGCCGGTGCTCCAGGCCGTGGAAGTGCGAGGTGACCATCAGCTCGTCGGCCCCGGTGCGCTTGCGCAGCTCCTCCAGGCCGTCGGCCACCTGGGTCGGCTCGCCGAGCACCACGTTGGCCAGCCAGCCCTCGACGAACTCGGCCTCGGCCGGGTTGTACGGGTAGGCGGCCGCCTCCTCCGGGGTGGGGATCGGGCTGGGCCGGCCCTGGCGCACCCGCATCATGCCGAGCGCGGCCGAGCGGGCCAGGAAGCGGGCCGCCTCGACGCCGCCCTCCGGCACCGCGACGGCGCTGACGCCGATCAGCGAGTAGGGCTCGGAGAGCACCTCGGAGGGGCGGAAGCTGCTGCGGTACAGCTCCAGCGCGGGCACCGTGTTGGCGGCGCTGAAGTGGTGGGCGAAGGCGAACGGCAGGCCGAGCTGCCCGGCCAGCCGGGCGCTGAAGCCGGAGGAGCCGAGCAGCCAGATCGGCGGGCGGTGCGCGTTGTGCGGCACGGCGGTGAGCCGGGCGTAGGGGTGGCCGTCGGGGAAGTCGCCGTCCAGGAAGTGGGTGAGCTCGGCGAGCTGGCGCGGGAACTCCTCGCCGTCCTCCAGGCTGCCGCGGCGCAGCGCCCGGGCGGTGGCCGGGTCGGTGCCGGGCGCCCGGCCCAGGCCCAGGTCGATCCGGCCCGGGTGCAGCGCCTCCAGCAGGCCGAACTGCTCGGCGATGGCGAGCGGCGCGTGGTTGGGCAGCATCACGCCGCCGGAGCCGAGCCGCAGGGTGCTGGTCTGCGCGGCCAGGTGGGCGATCAGCACGGCGGGGGTGGAGCTGGCCACCCCGGGCATGCCGTGGTGCTCTGCCACCCAGAACCGGTGGTAGCCCAGCCGCTCGGCGGTGCGGGCCAGCTCGGTGGTGGCGGCCAGCGCCTCCCCGGGGGTGACGCCGGCGCCGACGGTGGCCAGGTCGAGGATGGAGAGCGGGGCCGGCGCGGTGCCGCGCACCGTGCCGCGGATGTCCGCGCGCTCCTGCCCGCCCTGGTCGTGCGTGGCTCCAGCCGTCATCGGCCCACCCTCTCGCTCGGCGCGGCCCGCGCCTGCCGCGGGTCGTCGGCGGAGTCAACAGCCAAGCGCCCCATGGTGTTCCCGATCGGGCCACCGGACGTTGGTACGAGTCCCGAACGGGGCCGCGTACCGTGGTGCGATGCCTGAGACCCCGCCGCCGAGCATCCGGCCGACCCCGCCGCGCGCCGCACCGACCCCGCCGTCCGCCCCACCGGCCGCCGGCGGCGGCGCGCGGGTGAGCCCGGTGCTGATCCTGATGCTGGGCTCGCTGAGCGCGATGGCGCCGCTCTCGATGGACATGTACCTCCCCTCGCTGCCCCGGATCACCACCGGCCTGCACACCCAGGACGCGCTGGTCCAGCTGACCCTGACCTCCTGCCTGGCCGGGCTGGCGCTGGGCCAGCTGGTGGCCGGCCCGCTCAGCGACGCGCTCGGGCGCCGGCGCCCGCTGGTGGTCGGACTGGTGCTGTACGCGGCCTCCACCGCGGCCTGCGCGCTGGCGCCGAACGTGGAGCTGCTGATCGCCGGCCGGCTGCTGCAGGGGCTCTCGGGGGCGGCCGGGATCGTGATCGCCCGCGCGGTGGTGCGGGACCTCTTCGACGGGCTGGCGGCGGCCCGGTTCGCCACCACGCTGATGATGGTCTCCGGCTCGGCGCCGCTGCTCGCCCCGATCCTCGGCGGGCAGCTGCTGCGGGTGACCAGCTGGCGGGGCATCTTCGCGTTCCTGGCGGTGCTGGGCGTGGTGCTGCTGGCCGCGGCGGCGCTGCGGGTGCCGGAGACGCTGCCCCGGGAGCGGCGGCGCTCCGGCGGGCTGCCGGACACCCTGCGGGCGATGCGCGCGCTGCTGGCCGACCGGCTGTTCAGCGCCTACCTGCTGACCGTGGCGTTCGGCTTCGGCACGCTCTTCGCCTTCATCGCCGGCTCGCCGTACGTGGTGCAGGAGGTGTTCCACGGCTCGGCGCAGCGGTACAGCCTGATCTTCGCGCTGGTGGAGCTGGGCCTGGTCGGGATGACCCAGGTGACCGGGCGGCTGCTGCTGGGGCGGTTCGCCTCGCACCGGATCCAGCTGGCGGGGGTGCTGGGGCTGGCGCTGTCCGGGGTGCTGCTGGTGCTGGCCTGCACGGTCTGGCACGCGGGGCTCTGGCCGGTGACCGGGCTGCTCTGCCTGATGGCGGTGGCGCTGGGCACCTCCACCCCGCCCTCCTCGGCGCTGGCCCTGCAGCAGGCGCCGCACGCGGCGGGCACCGCCTCGGCGCTGGTCGGCTCGGTGCAGTTCCTCACCGGGGCCCTCGCCCCGGCCCTGGTGGGCCTGGGCGGCCACGGCAGCGCGCTGCCGATGGCGGTGGTGGTGCTGGGGTTCGCGCTGGCCGCGCTGCTCGCCTTCGTGCTGCTGGCCCGGCCTTGGCAGGCGGTGCCGGACCCGCTGCGGATGTGACCAACGCCACACCGCGGGGGCCTGTTCGACGGGCTGTCACCTGACGCGGCGTCTAGTGCCTTATCCCGCCATATTCTTGCCGCTCCGACTGGCGGAGATGCGCCAGCGCCGGTTCTCGCCAGGCGCCCGCTCTCGCCACCGGCGGGCCGGATCGGGCAGGCTTGGTGACCAGTGCGGATGCGCCCACCAGCGCGTGCACTCCTCAGCAAGGCCAGCGGACTGGACCAGTCCCGGGTCACCACGTGGGCCCCCGCGGCGGACACCCCGCCGCGGGGGCCCACGTCCGTCTCCAGGGCGGATCGAGCGCCGTCGGGGACACTGGGTCACCGGGGCGGCGGCCGGTACTCATCGCACATCCAGGGGGCGCCGAGGAACCGCTCATGCGGGGCCGCTAGCGTTGGGGGACGGTGCCACCTGTGCTCTCCGGGCGGTCCGGAGAGGGAGTTCCGATCATGGGAAGTGCGACGGTGCTGACGTCGTCCTGGTTCTGCGTGCTGGCCGTGCTGGCCGTGCTCGGCGACGCCTTCCTCCCCTTCCTGCCGAGCGGCACCCTGGTGATCCTCGCGGTGCTGAAGAGCGAGCACAGCACCGGCGAGCCCTTCCTGCTCGGCCTCGCGGTGGCCGCCGCCTCCTTCCTCGGCGACGTGCTGCTGCTCTCGCTGGCCCGGCGCGGCGCACCGTTCCTGCGCCGCCGGCTGGCCGGCAACCCCAAGACGGCGGCCAACGTGCGGCGGGTCCAGCGCGCGCTGGAGAGCCGGACCAGCCGGGCGGCCGCCACCGTGGTGATCGTGGCCCGGTTCGTGCCGGGCGGGCGGACCGTGCTGGACCTGGCGATGGGGCACTCCCCGCAGCGCTCCCGGCGGTTCCTGCACTGGTCGGCGCTGTCGGCGGCGGTCTGGGCGGGCTACATCGTCTCGCTGGGCTGGCTGAACAGCCACTGGTTCAACACCACCTGGCTGAGCCTGGTGGTCTCCTGCGCCGCCGCGACGATGATCTCCGCGGTGGTGGCCCGGATGGTCCGGCGCAGCCGCAAGCTCTCCGTCATGGTCCAGACCGAGGAGCCGATCGAGGCCGTCGAGGCGGCCTGACCCCGGATCCCCGGCCGGCTCCCGGCTCTGTCCCAGGTTCGCAACAGAAGCCCCTGCCGCGGAGCCGTCGGCCGACTTCTGGCGCTCTTCCCCAGCAGTGTCGGGAATGTTCACCGGCTCGACGGGCCCGGAAGGTCCGGCGTCCTTGGATACCGGGCCTACTCCATGACATCCTGATGAAAAAATAATGATCAAATGCCGTGAATTGCCCGGCTGCTGCCCGATGCCCACGGGTCGGCCGGGCGCGACCTGGCTGGGGAGACCATGAGCAGCATCTCGCGCAGGAACGTCTTGAGCGCCGGCGCGGCCACCGCGGCGCTCGGTGCGCTGAGCGCGTGCGGAAGCACCAGCGCCAAGACGCCGCACCAGGACAACGCCCAGGCGGGCGCGACCACCGGCGCCCCCGGCAGCCCGTCGCCCAGCGCCTCGGCCTCCGCCTCCGGCAAGGCCGTGCCGATCGGCGACGGCTCCACCTCGGACACCGGCCCGCAGCCCAACCAGCCCAAGCCCGAGAAGCTGCAGCCGGGCCAGCGCCCGCCGCAGTTCGTGGTCTTCTCCTGGGACGGCGCCGGCGCCACCGACGACGGCCAGTTCGCCCGGTTCCTCAAGCTCGCCCAGGAGCACAAGGCGACCTTCACCTTCTTCCTCTCCGGCATCTACTGCCTGCCGGCCGGCAAGAAGGACCTCTACCACCCGCCGCAGCACTCGGTGGGCGCCTCCGACATCCCCTACCTGTCGGACGGCGCGGTGAAGAACACCATCAAGATGATCAGCCAGGCCTGGCTGGACGGGCACGAGATCGGCACCCACTTCAACGGCCACTTCTGCTCCACCCGGCCCGACCACAACGGCGTCAACAAGTGGTCGCCGGCCGACTGGGAGAGCGAGATCCAGCAGGCCGTCGGCTTCGTCACCCAGTGGCGGACCAACACCGGCTTCACCGACGTGCCGCCGTTCCCGTTCGACTACACCAAGGAGCTGATCGGCGGCCGCACCCCCTGCCTGGACGGCCAGCAGGGCCTGCTGCCGACCGCCGCCAAGCTCGGCTGGAAGTACGACGCCAGCTCGCCGGGCGAGAAGCAGCTGTGGCCGCAGAAGGTGCAGAACGGCGCGATCTGGAACTTCCCGCTGCAGTCCATACCGTTCCCGGGACACACCTTCGAGGTGCTGTCGATGGACTACAACATCATGGCCAACCAGGACAACGGCAACCCCAAGGGCGACCCGGGCCAGTACAACGCCTGGCGGGACCAGGCCCACCAGTCCTACCTGGCCGGCTTCAACCGGGCCTACAACGGCAACCGGGCCCCGCTCTTCATCGGCAACCACTTCGAGCAGTGGAACGGCGGCATCTACATGGACGCCGTGGAGGCCGTGCTGAAGGACATCGCGGGCCAGCCCGAGGTGCGGCTGGTCTCCTTCCGCCAGCTGGTCGAGTGGCTGGAGGTCCAGGACGAGGCGGTGCTGCGCAAGCTCCGCACCCTGGGCATCGGCCAGGCCCCGGCCGGGGGCTGGCAGACCTTCCTCGGCGCGACCGGCTGACGGACCGTCAGAAGGACGCCGCGGTGCGGCGGCAGGGGGCCCACCCCGGCGGCCCAACGGGCCGCCGGGGTGGGCCGGAGCCCCCGCGCCGTCAGCCGGCCAGGTTCGGGATCCGCCAGTCCAGCGGCTCGCCGCCGAAGCCGGCCAGCGCCTCGTCGATCTGCGAGAACGGGCGGCTGCCCAGGAAGAGCTTGGCGGAGAGCGGCGAGGGGTGCGCACCCTGCACCACCACGTGCCGCGAGGTGTCGATCAGCGGCAGCTTCTTCTTGGCGTAGTTGCCCCAGAGCACGAAGACGCAGGGCTGCTCGCGGTCGCTGACCGCCTTGATCACCGCGTCGGTGAACTTCTCCCAGCCCTTGCCCTTGTGCGAGTTGGCCTCGTGGGCGCGGACCGTGAGCACCGCGTTGAGCAGCAGCACGCCCTGCTCGGCCCAGGGCATCAGGTAGCCGTTGTCCGGCACCGGCGTGCCGAGGTCGGCGTTCAGCTCCTTGAAGATGTTGCGCAGCGACGGCGGCGTCTTGGTGCCGGGCAGCACCGAGAAGCTCATGCCGTGCGCCTGCCCGTCGTCGTGGTACGGGTCCTGGCCCAGCACCAGCACCCGGACGTCCTGGTAGCCGGTGGCGGCCAGCGCCGAGAACACCTGCCCGCGCGGCGGGAACACCTGGTGCTCGGCCCGCTGGGCCGCCACGAACTCCGCCAACTGCGCGAAGTACGGCTTGGCGGTCTCCCCCGCCAGCACCTCCCGCCAGGACTCGGGGAGTTCGAACTCGTTCTCCAGCACGGCTGCTTCCACCTCAGCGACCTCGGTCACCGCATCGCCCTTCCTCGGACCCGCTCGTTCACCCCGCACGCTACACAGCCGCGCCGACAGCTCCTATTCGGCGGCCGGGGCCCGGCGTCGGCCACGCCGGATCCGGTACTCCTCAACGGCGTTGAGCACGACCAGCAGGACGGCCAGCGCGGCCAGCGCGGAGAGCGCGGGCACGCCGGGCATCACCGGCGCCAGCGCCAGCACCAGGGCGGCCGCGGCCATCCGGGTGTAGGCGGGCACCCGGAACATCACCCAGCGGGTGTAGCCGAAGGTCAGCAGGTAGGCGGCGCTGCCGCCGTAGAGCAGGCCGACGCTGGCCGGGTCGAGCGGGTGCCCGGGGTGGGCCACCGTCATGTGGAAGCCGACCGCGATCGCGATCACCGCGGCGACCAGCGCCAGGTGGGCGTAGGAGAAGACCTGCCGGACCAGGTCGCGGCGGTAGCCGGCGACGGTGACGGCGTACCGCATCGCCTCGTTGGCGTGCGCGAAGTAGATCCACCAGAGCGCGCAGGAGATGGTGAACGCGGCGACCACGGAGGCCAGTTCGCCGTCGGTCAGGTGGGCGGCCGCGGCGGCGGGGGCGCCGGTGCCGACGATCGACTCGCCGAGCGCGACCAGTATCAGCAGCCCGAACCGCTCGGGCAGGTGGCCGGGGTGGTAGGTGACCCGGGCCAGCCGGTGGCGCAGCAGGGTCGGCCCGGACAGGTCGATCAGCGCGCCGGCCGCCCAGCAGGCCAGCCGGGCGTCGCCGTGCAGCAGGCCGCCGGTCAGCAGCAGCGGGCCGCTGATCGCCGCGCCGATGCCGAACGGGCCGCGCCAGACCCCGTTGCCGATCCGCGTGATCAGCCAGAGCAGGGTCAGCCGGGCGCCCCAGTAGGCGGCGCCGAAGAGCACGCCGCGGTCGCCGTAGGCGTCCGGCAGGGCGAGGGCCATCAGCAGGCCGCAGAGGCCGACCCCGAAGATCCCGAACCGGTCCCGCGGGCTGTCCACGTCGCGCACGTTGGCCTGGACGGTGGTGCCGACCCAGCACCAGTAGACCGGGATGAAGACCACCAGGGCGCGCGGCAGGCCGCCCGCACCGTGGTGCAGGTAGAGCAGGTTGGAGATCTGGGTGATCGCGAAGACGAAGACCAGGTCGAAGTAGGCCTCCGCCCAGGTGACCTTCTTCTCCTCGACCTCCGCCTCGGCGCCCGCCTCGGACCCGAGTTCGACCGCTCCCTCGACCGCCGTCACTTCTCCCCCATCGATGCGCAGCAGGCGGCTCCCCCCGCCCGGGGGGAGCCACCTGCGCATGCTAGCGGGGTGCGGTCAGGCCGCGGCGGTCCAGTTCCGGTCCCGGCCGAGCAGGGCCAGGGTCCGGTGGAAGGCGGCGGGCTGCTCCTCCTCGAGCTCCAGCACCTCGCTGAAGGCCCGGCCCGGGCCGCGGAACTCGGGACCGGCGGGCACCTGCTCGGCCACCACGAGGCCGACCTGGGCCAGCTCGGCCGGCGGCTCGAACGGCAGGCCGAGCGCGGCGGCCAGGTCCCAGCCGTGCACCAGGGTGTCGATGAAGTGGAAGGAGATCGCCATGTCGGCGGGGATGTCGACGCCCTCGCGGATCTCCGGGATCCGGAACGGCCCGGCGGTGGCGGCGAAGGCCGCGCCGAGCTCGGCCGCGGAGGCCGCCCAGGCCTGCGCCGGGGCGCCCTCGAAGGTGCGGTCCCGCCACGCCTCGCCGTCCTCACCGCGGCCCTCGGCGGCGGCGGCGAAGCCGTAGTTCTGGCCGATCATGTGGCCCAGCAGGGTGCGCAGGTCCCAGTCTGCGCAGGGGGTGGGCAGGGCGAGCTGGTCCTCCTTGACCTGGTCGACCAGTTCGGTGACCAGGGCGAGGGCCTGGGTGTGCAGGGCACGGATGTCCATCGGTACTCCTCGTTGCCGGTGCGGGCCGCTCAGGCGCGCGTGGTGGGGCTGGGGCGGGGTCCCCCGGGGACCGCGCCCCGCTGGTCAGCGGGTGCGCTCGCGCAGGCCGACCGCGGAGACCGCCGCGATGACGGCGCAGATCGCCGAGGCGAGGAAGGCCCGCAGGTAGCCGTGCGGGCCGATCACGCCGGAGTCGGAGAGGATCGCGGCGAAGACCGCGATGCCGAGCGCGCCGCCGACCTGGCGGGAGGTCATCAGCAGGCCGGTGCCGGCGGCGAACCGGTCGGCGGGCAGCGCGGCCGCGGCGGCGTTGGAGATGCCGGTGAGCGCGGCGCCGATGCCGATGCCGGCGACGATGCCGATCGGCAGCATCACCGCCAGGTACTGCTGGTCGGTGCCGAGCAGGCCGTAGAGCGCGAAGAGCGAGCCGCCGAACAGCGCCGAGCCGATGCCGACCGCGATCCACTGCCGGGACGGCCCGGCGAACCGGCCCACCGCCACCGCGCCGATCGCGGCGGCGAAGGCGCCGGGCGAGACGGCCAGGCCGGCCTTCAGCTCGGAGTAGTTCCAGACCGCGTTCAGGAAGAGCAGGCTGGAGAGCAGGTAGGCGTACATCGAGGCGCCGAAGAAGAACGAGCTGACGTTGGTGCCGGCGAAGACCCGGCTACGCCACAGGTCCCACTCGATGGCCGGCGAGGAGTGCCGGCGGGAGAGCACCAGGGCGAGCACGGTGAAGACCGCGCCGCCGATCAGCAGGCCGAGCACCCGGCCGTCGCTCCAGCCCCAGTCGCTGCCCTGGGTGACGCCGAAGACCAGGCCGCCCAGGCCCAGGGCGAGCGCCACGGTGCCGACCGGGTCGGGCATCCGGCGCCCGGAGGTGCGGTCGGCGGTCAGCCGCAGGGCGGTGAGCGCGACGATCACCAGGCCGAGCGGCAGGTTGATCAGGAAGACCGCGCGCCAGCCCCAGACGTCGACCAGCAGGCCGCCCAGGCTCGGGCCGACGGCGGCGGCCAGCGAGCCGACCGCGCCCCAGACGCCGATCGCGGCGTGCCGGCGCTGCGGCGGGGTGTGCGCCAGCACCAGGCCGAGCGCGGAGGGGATCATCCCGGCCGCGCCCAGGCCCTGCACGGCCCGGGCGATGACCAGCATGTCCAGGCCCTGGGCGACGCCGGAGAGCAGCGAGGCGAGGGTGAACAGCGCGGTGGACCAGAGGAAGAGCCGGCGGCGGCCGACCACGTCGGCGACCCGGCCGGCGACCGCGAGCAGCGCCGCGAACACGATGGTGTAGGAGGTCACCACCCAGGTCAGGTTGGCCAGTGCCTCGTGCGGAAAGCTCTTGCGCAGGTCGGCGAAGGCGATGTTGACGACCGTGGTGTCGAGCACGGCGAGGAAGGTGGCGCCCGAGGCGAGCACCAGGGCGATCCGCTCCAGCTGGGAGCGGGGGCTCGCTTCTTTGGCAAGCGGGGCCTGCGTGGGCGGGGCGGTGTCCGCGCTGTCGGCGGACCGGGACGGAACGGTGGTCATGAGCCCCTCCGGTTGGCGGGCGCGGCAGAGCGAGCCGCGGTCGGGCGACGTACCCGAGAGTACCGCTTGGACGAACGATCGTGCAGTTTAAGTTGCGAGAAAACGGCCATGATCATGCCGCCGCGGGGGCCGTCGACGTACAGCTGATACTCAGCGAGGAAGGCCGTCTTGACCAATCTCCGACGGTTGTCCCAACACGCCCTCCGCACATCGGGAAACACCGCGAGAACGTCCCGAGAACCAAAAAACGAGCGATCGATCGTGCTCTAGACTCGACGCGGATGTTGGCATGAGCGGGACCAAGCAAACCGACCACGAACGAATGGCCAAGCGACGTCATGCTGAGCGAGCACCTGAGCGGCGAAGCCGCTGATCCGCACTGCCTGCGCGAACACGAGGCGGAACGGCTGTTGACCGGACACCCCTGGCGGCGTTTCGCCGTCCTCGGGGACAGTGTGGCCGAGGGGATCGGCGATCCGGTCCCCGGCTATCCGGACGAACCCTGGGCCACCCGGATCGCGCGTGAACTGACCGCCGTCCAGCCCGATCTGGAATACCTCAACCTGGGACGGCGCAACATTCCGGCCGCCAAGGTCCGGGAGACCCAGCTGGACCAGGCGCTGGCCTTCCGCCCCGACCTGGCACTGGTCTCCTGCGGCGGCTACGACCTGCTCCGCCGCACCTTCGAGGCGAGCGCCACCGCCGCCGAACTGCGCGCCATCATCACCGCGCTGCGCGACCAGGGCGCCGAGGTGATCACCGTCGGCATGTTCGCCGGCGCCAAGTCGCCCCGGCTCTCCGCCGAGGCGCAGCAGCAGTTGGACCTGCGGCTGTCCGAGCTGACCCGCGCCACCCTCGACCTGGCGGCGGAACTCGGCACCATCCACGTCGACCTGACGGACCACCTGGCCTCGGCCACCGACATCATCAGCGCCGACGGCCGGCACGGCAACCGCCGCTGCCACGCCATCTCGGCGGCCGAGGCGGTCCGCCGGCTGGGCGCCCACCTGGCCGACGCCCGCGCCGCCGCCGGAGGGGCCCGATGACCGCGCCCGTGCTCCCCGCCCAACCCCTCCAGCCCCGGAACGAGGACCGCACCACCGTGACGCCGCTCGAGGACCGCTCCCCCGGCTACACCGAACGCGTCGCCATGTTCGGTGTGCTGACCGGCGGTTGGACCGCCCAGTGCTGCTACGCGCTGGCCCGGCTCGGCGTGCCCGACCTGCTCGCCGCCGGCCCCCGCCCGGTCGCCGAGCTGGCCGCCGCCGCGGGCGCCGACCCGCACGCGCTGCGCCGGGTGCTCGGTGTGCTCGCCGCGGCCGGCCTGTTCACCGAGGAGCCGGGCGACCGCTACGGCCTCACCCCGACCACCCGGCTGCTCTGCACCGACACCACCCGGTCCAGCTCGGTGGCCGCCACGCTGTTCGGCGAGGAGGTCTACCAGTCCTTCGGGGAGATCCTGCACACCCTGCGGACCGGGCGCCCGGCCTTCGAGAAGGTGCACGGCGCACCGTTCTACTCCTACCTGGAGGAGCACCCCGAGTCCGCCGCGGCCTTCGCCGCCGCGATGGGCAGCGCCTCGGTGCCGACCGCGCTGGCCGGCTGCGACCTCACCGGCCTCGGCACCCTGGTGGACGTCGGCGGCGGCGAGGGCGGGCTGCTGGCCCGGGTGCTGGGCCGGCACCCGCAGGCCCGCGGCGTGCTGGTGGAGCTGCCCAAGTCGGTGGCCCAGGCCCGCGCCAAGCTCGCCGCCGCGGGCGTGGCCGACCGGGTGGAGTTCGCCCCCGGCAGCTTCTTCGACCCGCTGCCGGCCGGCGGCGACGTCTACACGCTCACCCGGGTGCTGCACAACTGGGACGACGAGCAGGCGCTGGCGATCCTGCGCCGGGTCCGCGAGGCGATCCCGGAGCACGGCCGGCTGCTGGTCTTCGAGCGGCTGGAGGAGGAGCCCGGCACCGCCGCCGAGCCGCCGTCCTCCGAGCGCGCCGCCCAAGCCGCCTTCCAGGGACGGCTGATCGACCTGTTGATGCTGCTCACGCTGGACGGCCGGGACCGCACCGAGGCCGAGTACCGTACCCTGCTCACCACCGCCGGCTTCGAGGTCCGCGCGGTCCGTTCCGCTCCGCTGCGCTCAGCGCGTGCGGAGAGCCTGATCGAGGCCGTGCCCGTTCCCGCCAAGTGACCGACGGAGGGTCAGCGATGCAGAGCAGTGACCGGACAGCACTGCCGATCGAACGGCTGCTGGTGGTGGGCGTGGGCAAGGATCCCCGGTTCCACGACACCATCGAGACCGCCCTGCGAGATGCCACCGACGACCGGGAGCCCTCCCCCGGGCCCGACCGGTCGGACGAAGACCCCGCCTACACCGAGACGGTGCGCCGCGCGCGCCGGTTCCTGCTCCGCGCGCTGGCCGGCCAACGGGTCGAGCGGCTGGCCGTGGACGACCTGGACGGGCTGCCGGCCGCGCTGGCCGCGGCGGCCGGCCCGGAGACCGTCGACACCCTGGCCCTGCTGCTGGTCGACGCGGCCGCCGCCGGGCTGAGCACCGACCCGCTCGCGGACACCGTCGGCCCCGCACTGCGCGAGCTCGGCGAGCGGCTGCCCGCGGGAGTCCGGGCCGACCTGTCGGCCTACACCGTGCACGTCTACACCGGAGCGGCCGGAGCCGCCGCCGAGGCCCGGCTGGCCCCGGCCCACTCCGTGCGCCAACTCCCCGACCAGCCAGGGCTGCTGGCCGCCGACGTGGTCCGGGCACTGGCCGACTTCGTGCAGTTCCACGACGCGGCGGACGCGCTGCGCGGGGCCGCGCCGGCCCGCCGGGCGCTGGCCGACGCGCTCACCGGCTTCCTCGGCGCCCGCTCCGGCAGCGCCTGGGGACTGCACTACTACACCGGCTCGATGGTCACCGGCCTGATCGGCGAACTCGAGGTGCGGGCCGAGCAGTCCGGCAACCCGGTGCTGCGCGGCCCGAGCGAGCACGGGCTGGCCAGCGGGGCGCTGGCCCGCTGGCAGTTGGACGCCGCGCCGTTCCTGATCGTGGTCACCAACGGCATGGTGGACGAGTTCCGCGGCACCCTGGCCAACCTGCGCGAGTCGCGGGCCCGGGGGTTCATCGTCTGCGCCGACTCGCGCTCCGACGCCTGGTTCCCGTTCCAGGGCACCGTGCACGCCGCCGAGGACTCCCGCGAGGTGCTCAAGGCCCGCCGGCTGAACGGCGTCTACCTGGAGGACCCGGCCCGGCTGACCGAGGACCTGGCCACCGCCTTCGCCGCCTACGAGGCCGACCAGGGCCCGGTGGTGCTGCTGGTCTCGGCCGCCGTGCTGGACGCGGCCGCCACCGGGCCGGCCGAACTGCCGCAGCCCCGCCCCACCGCCGAACTGCTGGTCCAGGCCGACGTGTTGGAGGAGGTGGCCCGGGCGGTCGCCGAACAGCCGGTCCGGCTGCTCTGGCAGTGCGGCCCGCTCGGCACCCAGGAGCGGTCGCTCACCTACGAGTTGGCCCGCACCGCGGGCATCGCGCTGGCCGACTCGCCGATCCGGCCCGGCGCCGTGGCCCGCTACCACGAGGGCGAGCGGATACCCGAGTACCTGGGCACGCTGGGCATGTTCGGCTGCTCCTCCCGGGTGCACGAGTTCCTGCACCGGGAAGGCTGGCTGCGCAAGCGCAACGAGCTGGCGCTGCTCTTCCTGAACAGCCGGATCGCCGAGCTGACCACCCCGTTCCAGCAGCGGGCGCTGGAACGCACCCTGCACATCACCCAGGTCACCCGGGAGGCCGCGCACCTGGCGCCGTTCGCCGACGTCAAGGTGCAGGCCGACGCGCTGGCCTTCCTGCGCCAGCTGCGCGAGCGGCTGGCCGCCGACCCGGTGGACCCCGAGGTGCTGGCGCTGCGCCGTGCGGCGATCGCCGAAACCCGGGACAGCGCCTCGGACATGGTGCACCAGCTGCCGCTGCTGCCGATGAGCCCCAACTACTTCTTCCACCACCTCGGCACCCTGGTGGAGGAGTTGATCACCCGTCACGGCTACCGCTACACCGGGCTGTACGACGTCGGGCGCGGCGCGATGTCGGCGATCCGCAACCTGCCGCGCACCGGCCCGGGCTTCTCCGGCTGGTACGGCCGGGCGCTGATGGGCGACGCGCTGCAGGCCGTGCCCTCCGTCGCGCTCACCCGGGACGGCAACGTGCTGGCCTTCGTCGGGGACGGCGCGCTCGGCCTGGTGCCGGACATCCTGCCCACGCTGATCCAGCAGGCCGTGCTCTACGGCGCCCGTCCCAAGGGCAACCTGACGGTCTTCCGGCTGATCGACGGCGGCCACTCGGTGATCCGCACCTACCGGGAGACCCAGGCCGGCGCCGTCGCCGACCGGCAGACCCGGGTGCTGCACCTGCTGCAGCCGGAGTCGGAGCAGCAGTACGGCGACCTGCTGGTGCGCCACCGGCACATCGAGGACGTCGCCGGGCAACTCGACGAGCTGGGCGAGCGGATGCGCACCCCCGGAGTGGTCGACCTCTACTCGGTGCTGCTCTCGCACAACAACGAAGGCGACGGGATGAGCCCGACCGGCGCCTCCGGCTGGCAGCGCGACGACCTGCACGAGGTCGCCTTCACCATGGCCCGCACCGCCCGCCGGGCCGGCGAGGCGGCGCGGCGCAAGGGACTCGCCTGAGCCTGCCCGACGGCCGGCGACGAGCCGGCCGACCGCACGGCCGAAAGACGGGCCCGGACGCGTGATGCGTCCGGGCCCGTCCGCCCACTGACCAGCACTACGAGCAGCGGCCCCCGCCGACTAGGCTGGTCCGTGTTGGGGCAGCCAGTGGCGCCCGGCCGGCCAGCGGTGTCCGTCCGGAGCGATGCACGAGATCGTTCAGAACCATCGCAACACCGAGGAGACACCGACGTGGCAGAGCGCAAGATCGAGACCTGGCTGACCGACATGGACGGAGTCCTCATCCACGAGGGCGTGCCGATCCCTGGTGCCGACACCTTCCTGAAGCGCCTGCGCGATTCCGGGAAGCCGTTCCTGGTGCTCACCAACAACTCCATCTACACCCAGCGCGACCTGCACGCCCGGCTGGCCCGGATGGGCCTGGACGTGCCCGCCGAGCACATCTGGACCTCCGCCCTGGCCACCGCCAAGTTCCTGGACGACCAGCGCCCGGCCGGCACCGCCTACGTGATCGGCGAGGCCGGCCTCACCACCGCCCTGCACGACGTGGGCTACGTCCTCACCGACAGCGACCCCGACTTCGTGATCCTCGGCGAGACCCGCACCTACTCCTTCGAGGCCATGACCAAGGCGGTCCGGCTGATCAACGCGGGCGCCCGGTTCATCGCCACCAACCCGGACGAGACCGGCCCGTCCGCCGAGGGCGCGCTGCCGGCCACCGGCGCGGTCGCGGCGCTGATCACCAAGGCGACCGGCGTCGAGCCGTACTTCGTCGGCAAGCCGAACCCGCTGATGATGCGGGCCGGCCTGAACGCCATCGGCGCGCACTCGGAGAACAGCGCGATGATCGGCGACCGGATGGACACCGACATCGTCTCCGGCATGGAGGCCGGCATGTCGACCTTCCTGGTGCTCACCGGCCTCACCCAGGCCCAGGACGTCGAGCGCTTCCCGTACCGCCCGACCCGGGTGGTCGACTCGATCGCCGACCTGGTCGACCTGATCTGACACACCGGCGAGGACGCCCCCTGACGGCGGGCCCCGAGCGCCTCGGGACCCGCCGCCCCGCGGTGTGATGGACTCGCGGGTATGAGTACCGCTTCCCCCGCGCCCTACCGCGTCGCGCTGCTGGGCTACGGCCTGGCCGGCGCCGCGTTCCACGCCCCGCTGATCGCCACCACGCCCGGGCTGCGGCTGGCCGCCGTGGTCACCGCCAACGCCGAGCGGCGGGCCCGGCTGGCCGAGGACCACCCGCAGGCCGAGGCGCTGACCAACCCGGAGCAGCTGTTCGACCGGGCCGGCGACTTCGACGTGGTGGTGATCGCCACCCCCAACCGCACCCACCTCCCGCTGGCCCGGGCCGCCCTGACGGCCGGACTGGCCACCGTGGTCGACAAGCCGCTGGCCGTGACGGCCGCCGAGGCACGGGCCCTCTGCGGGCTGGCCGAGACCCGCGGCACCCTGCTGACGGTCTTCCAGAACCGCCGCTGGGACAACGACTTCCTCACCGTCCGCAAGCTGGTGGCGGAGGGCGCGCTCGGCCGGGTGCACCGGTTCGAGTCGCGGTTCGAGCGCTTCCGGCCCAAGCCCAAGGCCGGCTGGCGCGAGCTGGCCGACCCGGCGGAGGCCGGCGGCACCCTCTACGACCTGGGCAGCCACCTGGTGGACCAGGCGCTGACCCTGTTCGGCCCGGTCTCCTCGGTGTACGCGGAGATCGACGTCCGGCGGGACGGCGCGGTGGTGGACGACGACGCCTTCCTCGCCCTCACCCACGCCGGCGGGGTCCGCTCCCACCTGTGGACCAGCGCGCTGGCCCCGCTGGCCGGGCCGCGGCTGCGGGTGCTCGGCGACACCGCCGGGTACGTGAAGTTCGGCATGGACCCGCAGGAGGCCGACCTGCGGGCCGGTCTGCGCCCGGACACCCACCGGCCCTGGGGCGCGGAGGACCCGGCGCAGCACGGCACCCTGGGCACCGACGAGTCGAGCACCGTGCTCCCCACCGAGCCCGGCGACTACCCCGCCTTCTACGCCGGCCTGGCGCACGCCCTCGCCACCGGCACCCCGCCGCCGGTCGACCCGCAGGACGCCGCCAGCACCCTCACCATCCTCGAGGCGGCCCGCCACTCGGCGGCCACCGGACAGACCGTCGCCCTGGGCTGAGCTGCCGACGCACCATCAGATCGACGCTTCGCCAGCGACTGGACCGGCGCGGCGCAGGCCGCCCAGCAGGCCTGGCTGCACCGGGGCGAAGCCGCCCCGGTGCAGCCGGCGCCGGGTCAGCCGCGGGTCCAGCCCGCCAGGTAGGCGTCGATCTCGCCGGTCAGCCGGGCCTTGCCCGCCTGGTCCAGGAACGAGGCCTCCACCGCGTTCCTGGCCAGGCCGGCCACGCCCGCCTCGTCCAGCTCGAGCAGCTGGGCGGCCAGCGCGTACTCGGTGTTCAGGTCGGTGCCGAACATCGGCGGGTCGTCGCTGTTCACGGTGACCAGCAGGCCGGCGTCCACGAACCGCTTGAGCGGGTGCTCCTCGATCCGCTCCACCACCCGGGTGGCCAGGTTGGAGGTCGGGCAGACCTCCAGCGGGATCCGCTGCTCGCCCAGGTAGTCGATCAGGGCCGGGTCCTTGAAGCTCTGGGTGCCGTGGCCGATCCGCTCGGCGCCCAGCTCCCGGATCGCGTCCCAGACCGTCTCCGGGCCGGTGGACTCGCCCGCGTGCGGCACGCTGTGCAGGCCGGCCGCCCGGGCCCGGTCGAAGAACGGCTTGAACTGCGGCCGCGGCACGCCGATCTCCGGTCCGCCCAGGCCGAAGCTGACCAGGCCGTCCGCGCCCACCTCCAGCGCCAGCCGGGCGGTCTCCTCGGCGGAGGCCAGGCCGGCCTCGCCCGGGATGTCGAAGCACCAGCGCAGCACGATGCCGAAGTCCCGCTCGGCGCAGCGCCGGGCGTCCTCGATCGCCTCCATGAACGCCACGTCCGGAATGCCCCGGCGCACCGAGCTGTATGGGGTGACGGTCAGCTCGGCATACCGGATCTGCTGGCGCGCCATGTCCTCGGCCACGCCGTAGGTCAGCGAGCGGACGTCCTCGGCGTCCCGGACCAGGTCGACCACCGAGAGGTAGACCTGGATGAAGTGCGCGAAGTCGGTGAAGGTGAAGTACTCCGCCAGCTTGGCCGGATCGGCCGGCACCTGGCTGCGGCCCTCGTAACGGGCCGCCAGCTCGGCCACCACCCGGGGCGAGGCCGAGCCCACGTGGTGCACGTGCAGCTCCGCCTTGGGCAGTCCCGCAATGAACGCGTCCATCCCGCGCGTCATCCCCACTCCTCACAGATCGTCGTGTGCAACTCCGCCATTAGACCCTGTCAGCCGCCCAGCGCGGTGGCCGCGGTGTGGATCAACAGTCCGGCCAGGGCGCCGACCACCGTGCCGTTGATCCGGATGAACTGCAGATCGCGGCCGACGTTGGCCTCGATCTTGCGGGATGCGTCGGCCGCGTCCCAGCTCGCCACGGTGTCCGAGATCAGCGAGGTGATCTCGGCCCGGTAGGTGTTCACCACGTAGGCGGCGGCGTCCTGCAGCCAGCCGTCGGTCTTGCGCTGCAGCTTCTCGTCGGTGGCCAGCCGCTCCCCGAAGGAGCGCAGCCCGTCGCGCAGCCGGCGGCGCAGCTCGCTCTGCTCGTCCTCGGCGGCGGCCACCACCAGGCCGCGCAGCGCGCTCCACGAGGAGGCGATCAACTCCTGCACCTCGTCCCGGGCGAGCAGGTCGGCCTTGGCCCGCTCCACCCGCTCCTGGGTGGCGCCGTCGGTCTGCAGCTCGAGGGCGAAGTCGGCGAGGAAGGTGTCGATCGCACCGCGCGCCGGGTGCTCCGGGTCGTCGCGGACGGCGCGGGTGAACCGGATCAGCTCCTTGTAGACCCGCTCGCCGACCTGGTGGTCGATGAACTTGGGCGTCCAGCCGGGCGACTTTATGGCCACCTTGGAGACCACGTCCTGGTGGTGCTCGGCCAGCCAGTCGTGCGCCCGGACGGCGACCAGGTCCACCACCCCGCGGTGCCCGCCGTCCGCCACCACCCGGCCGAGCATCCGCCCCAGCGGCGCGGCCACCTGGGTGGCGGCGGCCCGCCGGGTCACCGCCTCGCCCACCACGGCCTGCACGTCCTCGTCCCGCAGCACCGCCAGCACCCCGCGCAGCGCGGCCGCCGCCTCGGTGGTCACCCGCTCCGCGTTGCCCGGCGCGGCCAGCCACTCGCCGAGCCGCCGGGCGATGCCGAGCGAGGCCAGCCGGGTGCGGACCACGTGCGCGGAGAGGAAGTTCTCGCCGACGAAGCTGCCCAGCGACCGGCCGAACGCGTCCTTCTTGGTCGGGATGATCGCGGTGTGCGGGATCGGCAGCCCGAACGGCCGCCGGAACAGCGCGGTGACGGCGAACCAGTCGGCCAGCGCGCCCACCATGCCCGCCTCGGCGGCCGCCGCCACGTAACCCGTCCAGCTCCCCCACCCGGCCGCCTTGCCCCAACTCGCCAGCCCGAACACCACGGTCGCGCCCACCAGGAACCCGGTCGCGATCGCCTTCATCCGCCGCACCCCGCGGCGCTTCTCCTCGTCGGCCTCGGTGAACCGGACCCCTACCGCCGTCGCCCCACTGCGCTGACTCTCCACCGGACCAGTGTCACCGATGGGCCGCGTCCCGTCCGGTAGCTCACCACAACAGCAACGCAGGCCCGCGCAGGCGGCCTGACCGGCCCGGCCACCCGGCCCGGCGTCCCGAGCACCTGACGCCCGCTACCCCCACCGCGCGTACCCCCACTGCGCGAACCCCAGCCACGCGCGCCGCTGCCGCAGGCTCCGCCGCAGCTGCGCCGGCACCACGCCCCGCCAGACCTGCAGCGCCAGCGACGGTGGCGGCGGTACGACGGGCGCAGCAGGAACGGGGGCACCGACGGCCCGGGGCGACGTCCGCTCCCCATACGCCGCCTGGTACCGGATCAGCCGTCGTAGCGCCGCCAGCCGCCCCCGGCGGGCGAGGTCCAGGCGCAGGCGGTCGCGGATGCCCAAGGGCTGCAGGGCGGCGGCGTCGCCGTGGCGGTCGAGCAGGCGGGCGACGCCCGCGCAGACGCGGCGCTGCACCGGCACGTCCAGGGTGAGGAAGTCGGGGCGCAGCAGCCGGGGGAGGTCCCAGGTGAGCAGGCGGGCGCGCAGGGCGGTGAGGTCGGGGCCGGGCTCGGCGAGGCGTTCGGCGATGGCGAGGGCGGCGGCGAGGGCGCGCAGGCGGTCCTCGTGGCGGGCGCGGGGTGCGCCGGCCGCGGGGTCGGGCCGGGCGGGGCGCAGGCAGGCGTAGCCGTCCAGCACCGCGACCCGGCGGGCGCGCAGGCAGAGCTCCAGGGTGAACGGCAACCGGGCGTCCACGGCCGCTCCGGTGCTCAGCTCGCGGCGGAACAGCGCGACGCCGTTCAGCGCCCAGGCCGGTGGCGGCGGGTCGGCGTCGTCGGCGCCACGGCCGAGCACCACGTCCGCGCCGGTGCGGTCGGCCAGCTCGACCAGCCGCCGCAGCGCCTCGGGAGCGAGGCGCTCGGCGGTGTCCAGGTGGAGCAGGTAGCGGCCGGCCGGGCAGCCGGTGCCGGAGGGCAGCGGTTGGACGAGGCTCAGGGTCTGCGCGGCGAGCGCCTCCAGCGCGGGCGCGAGGTCGCCGCCGTCGAGCAGCACGGTGACCTCGGGCCGGCGCCGCACCGCGATCACCCGCCCACCCCGCCCACCTGTCTGAAGCTCGACCGGGCCCGGACGGCCCATGGGACCAACTGCCCGCGGGCCGTCCGGGTTACGGGCTCAGCCGGTCGGGACGGCGGCGCCCGCGTACATCCGGGCGATCACGTCCTCGATGGCCGGCTCGCGCACCGACAGGTCCCGCAGCGGGTAGCGCTCGGCGACGGCGGCGACCAGCGGCGCGGCGCTCTGCTCGGCGGGGAAGGCCAGGTACTGGCGGCTGCCCTCGGTGCGGACCACCCGGGCGCCGGGCAGCTCGATCGGCGGGTGCTCGCTCTGCAGGTCGACCACCAGGGTGCGCTCGCTGCGTCCGGCCAGGTGCAGGCCGGGCAGGTCGCCGTCGTAGACCATCCGGCCGTGGTCGATCACCATCACCCGGCCGCACAACTGCTCGATGTCGGTGAGGTCGTGGGTGGTGAGCAGCACGGTGGTGCCGGCCTCGTTGACCTCCCGCAGGAACTCCCGGACCCGGGCCTTGCTGATCACGTCCAGCCCGATGGTGGGCTCGTCCAGGTAGAGCACCTGCGGCTCGTGCAGCAGCGCGGCGGCCAGGTCCCCGCGCATCCGCTGGCCGAGCGAGAGCTGGCGCACGGGGGTGTCGAGCAGGTCCCCGAGGGTCAGCAGCTCGACGCAGCGGTCCAGGTTGGCCGCGTACCGGGCGGGCGGGATTCGGTAGAGCCGCCGGAACAGCTCGAAGGAGTCCCGCAGCGGCAGGTCCCACCAGAGGGTGGTGCGCTGTCCGAAGACGACGCCGATCCGCCGCGC
This sequence comes from Kitasatospora sp. NPDC006697, assembly GCF_042869935.1. NCBI lineage: Bacteria > Bacillati > Actinomycetota > Actinomycetes > Kitasatosporales > Streptomycetaceae > Kitasatospora > Kitasatospora sp. NPDC006697. Next base: position 11,207 of record NZ_JBIAGU010000031.1, on the reverse strand, counting down.
GAGCGCCACCCGTTCGCGGGCCGGGTCCACCCCGGCGACCCGCAGCCGGCCGCCGCTGGGCACCAGGATGCCGGTGAGCATCTTGATCGTGGTGGACTTGCCGGCGCCGTTCGGGCCGAGGTAGCCGACGCACTCGCCGGCCCGGACGGTGAAGCTCAGGTCGGCCACGGCGCGCACCGTGCGGCGCTCGCGGCGCAGTCTTCCGGTCTTGGCCCGCACGGTGAAGGTGCGGGAGACCTGGTCGAGTTCGATGAGGTCCATGCCTGTCTCCTCTGCAATGGCCAAGGGGGTGGTCAGCTGCCGGTGCCGCGGTAGGCGCGCAGGCCGGCCCGCCAGGCGAGCCCGGCGGCGGCCGCGCTGAGCAGGGCGGCGAGCGGCGAGGCGTACTCGAAGGCGCCGGGCAGGCCGAGCGGGTCGGGGCGGCCGAGGATCCGGCAGAGCGGCAGCCAGTTGACGAAGGCCAGCGGCAGGCCGAAGGTCACCCCGGCCACCAGCTCCCGGGCGAAGATGCCGGGCGGGTAGCGCAGCAGGGTGGCGCCGCCGTAGGTGAAGGAGTTCTGGAACTCCTTGGCCTCGCCCCACCAGAACTGCACCACGGCCCCGCCGATGAAGAGCGCGCCGAAGATCACCGTGCCGCTGGCCAGCAGCTGGCCGAGCAGCAGCAGGTGCGCCGCGCTCCACCGCCCGGGCAGCTGGTGCACCGCCCAGCCGAGCACCAGCACCGACTGCACCGGCCGCCCGAGCCGGCGCAGGGTGAACCGCTCGGCGCAGACCATGGAGAGCGCGGGGGCCGGCCGCAGCAGCAGCACGTCCAGCGCGCCGCTGCGGATCCGCCCGCCGAGCTCCTCCACGCTCCCGACCAGGACGTCGGCCAGGCCGAGCGAGAAGCCCGAGGTGCCGTAGAGCAGGCCGACCTCGGGCAGCGACCAGCCGCCGAGCCGGCCGGTGTGCCGGAACATCAGCACCAGCACCACGAAGTCCAGCGAGGTGATCAGCAGGTTCCCGGCGGAGGTGAGCCAGAAGGAGGCGCGGTAGGCGAACTGGGCGCGCATCCACATCGCGGCGGCCAGCCGCCAGGAGGTGACGGCCCACCGGATCCGGGCGCCCAGCGGCTCGCTCGGCAGGGCCGTGCCGAAGGGCTCGCCGCCGACGGGCACGGCGCCGAGGCGCCCGGCGTCGAAGGTCTCAGCCACCCTGCACCACCACCTTGCGGGTGGCCAGCGCCTGGGCGGCCCGGCCGGCGGCCAGCAGCAGCACGGCCCAGAGCAGTTGCAGCCCCAGTTCGGCCGGCTCCCGGCCGCCGCCGCGCTCCAGGAAGACGTCGCACGGCGCCTGGATCATCGCGGCCCAGGGCAGCAGCTGGGCCGCCTGGCGCAGCCCGTCGGGGAAGAGCGCGAGCGGCAGCAGCATCCCGGAGAGGAACATCGAGACCACCACGCTGAGCGAGCGCAGCCCGTTGGCGTCCATCAGCCAGAAGCTGCTGACCGACACCAGGAACCGCACCCCGAAGCTGACCACCACCGCCAGCAGCACCGAGCAGAGGAAGAGCGGCCAGGTGAGCGGCGAGTGCGGCAGCCGGGCGTGGCCGAGCAGCACCCCGACGGTGAGCGGCACGGCGCCCCGGGTGAGCAGTTGGAAGCCGGCCCGGCCGAGGTCGCCGGCCAGCCACCAGCCGAGGAAGTCGCACGGGCGGTAGAGGTCGACGGCGATGTCGCCGGAGCGGAACCGCTCCTGGAGGTCGTCCTGGAACCCGCCGCCCCAGGTGGCGACGGAGGCCAGCAGCGCCTGGCTGACCCAGATGTAGGTGACGGCCTGCCGGCTGTCGTAGCCGCCCAGGTGCGGCCTGGTGTGCCAGAGGGCGAGGAACCCGGAGGCGAAGACGAAGCCGAAGACGGTGTTGGTGAAGGCGCCCGCCGCGGTCGCCGCTCGGTAGGTGGAGTAGCGGCGGAAGCCGCCGCGGGCGATGGCCAGGTAGAGACCGGCCGAGGAGGCCATTGACTGTCTCCTTATCGACTTTTTGGGTGCGGGACCACCGCGTCCCGCACCGCGCGAACGCACAACGCCACGGCCCCGAGCGACGGACCCCCGGGGGGTGCCCGGGTGTCGCTCGGGGCTGCGCAAGCATGTGGAGTTGTGTCGATTCACGCTAGCGGCAAGCCGAGCCGCCGCGCAGCCGAATAACCGTCAGCCGCCCAGACCGGGCAGCGTCGGCAGGGTGACCGGCAGTCCGAGCCCGCTGAGCAGGCTGCCGATGGTCGCCAGCAGCGTGTTCAGCAGCTTCAGCAGCGCCCCGGTATCGGGGGCGGTGGCGGCACCGGTCGGCAGGGCGGGCAGGGTGGGCAGGGCCGGCAGCGTCGGCACGGATGCCGCGGCGCCCTTGACCGGCCGCCCGGACTGGCCGAGCAGCCCGGGGAAGGACGGCATCCCGGGCGCCGAGGGCGCGACCGGAGCCGACGGAGCCGAGGGCGCCGACGGGGCCGAAAGCCCGGCGGCAGCCGGCGGCAGGTCCGCCACCAGTTGCCCGTGCGGACGCGCCGCAGCCGGCTGGGCCGGCGCCACCGCCCGGGGACCGTCGAGTTCGCGGAACGGAACGGCGGCCGTCGCAACGGTGGCCGAGGTCAGGCCCAGCGCCGCGCCGATAGCGGCAGCCGTCCATATGGCACGCATGAGGGTGGTTCTCCTGTTCGGGGTAGAGCACACGGAGCGGATTCGCCCCGCTCCAAACAGTGAGCTCCAACCCCGCCCCCGGCCACCGCAGTTGCTCCGAACAGGTCTACGGCTGAACCGGGCCGCGGGTGAACGGCCCTACAGGTACAGGCCGGTCGACCCCTCGGCGTCCTTCAGCCGCTCGGCCGCCACCGCGTGCAGGTCCCGCTCACGCAGCAGCACGTAGGTCGCGCCGCGCACCTCGACCTCCAGCTTGTCCTCGGGGTCGTAGAGCACCCGGTCCCCCGGCTCCACCGCGCGCACGCTCTGCCCCACCGCCACTGCCTCGGCCCAGGTGCACCGCTTCGACAGCTCGGCCGTCGCGGGAATCAGGATGCCGCCGGTCGAGCGGCGCTCGCCCTCGCCGGTGTCGGTGCGCACCAGCACCCGGTCGTGCAGCATCCGGATGGGCAGCTTCTCGCCCAGCCGGTCGTGCCGGCCGTGCTCGCTCTGCCTGTTCTGCTCGTCGTCGTTCACGCTCACGCCCAGACCGTACCTGGCCCGGGCCCGCGCCCGTGCGCGGACCCGGGCTTCCGCAGGCACCCGGACGGGCGGTGTCAGCCCTTCCTGCGCCGCTTCCCCGATGCCAGCAGCAGCAGCACACCGCCGCCCACCAGCACCACGGGAGCGATCCGCTCCGGACGCGGACGGCCCTGGTCGTCCGTCAGCTCGACCCGCACCCGCTCCACGCCCCGGCTGGCCGCCACGTAGAAACGGCCCACCTTCTGCTCCACCGAAGCCAGCGCCCTCGCCCGGGCCTGCGCCGCGATGGTGGTCGGGTGCACCCGCATCGCCAGCTCGTCCAGCGTGTCGGCCAGCTGGTCGCGGGTCCGGGCGATATTGGCCTCGATCTCGGCAGTGGTCCGCCCGGCGTCGTCCCTGGCGCTGTCCTTCGTCTTCCCCTTGCCCACCCGGGCCACCTCACTCACCTGAACTGACGTCACGGTCTGCTGCCCCATCAGTCTGTCAGCTCCGGTTCGACCGCGCGCAGTCCCACCCACCATCAGGGGTAGGTTTGCAGTCGGCACGACCACCTGTCCCGCACGAGGAGAGAACCGACCGTGAGCCAGCGCCTCCAGGCGGGGGACACCGCCCCCGCCTTCTCCCTGCCCGACGCCGACGGCAACCAGGTGTCGCTCGCCGACCACCTCGGCCGCAAGGTGATCGTGTACTTCTACCCCGCCGCCCTCACCCCCGGCTGCACCACCCAGGCCTGCGACTTCACCGACAACCTGGAGGTCTTCGCCGGCGCCGGCTACGACGTGATCGGCATCTCCCCCGACAAGCCGGCCAAGCTCGGCAAGTTCCGCGAGACCGAGAACCTCAAGGTCACCCTGCTCGCCGACGAGGACAAGCAGACCCTGGAGGCATACGGCGCCTACGGCGAGAAGACCCTCTACGGCAAGACGGTGGTCGGCGTGATCCGCTCCACCGTGATCGTCGACGAGCAGGGCAAGGTCGAGCGGGCGCTCTACAACGTCAAGGCCACCAACCACGTCGCCAAGCTGCTGCGCGACCTCAAGATCGAGGCCTGACCGGGCCCGTGCCCGCGAACGAGTCGCGGCGGCCCCGGCTCCCCCACACAGGAGTCGGGACCACCGCGCTTCGCGACGACAGGATCAGGCGGGCAACCCCACGGCCCGCTCACCGCTGCGCCGCTGCTGGATGACCACAGCGACGACCAGCAGCGAGCCCTGCGCCACGTTCTGCCAGAACGAGTTGATCCCCTGCACGGTCAGGCCGTTCTGCAGCGCGCCGAGCAGCGCGACCGCGAGCAGGGTGCCGCCGATGCCGCCCTTGCCGCCCTTGAGCGCGCAGCCGCCCAGCGCCGCAGCGGTGATCGACTGCAGCTCCAGGCCCTCGCTGCCGGAGACCGGCTGGCCGGAGCCGGTGCGCGCGGTCAGCAGGATGCCGGCCAGCGCCGCCACCGAACCGGCCAGCGCGTAGGCCGAGATCAGGTACTTGTTCAGGTTGATGCCGGCCAGCCGCGCGGCGGTGTCGTTGCCGCCGATCGCGTAGATGTTGCGGCCGATGTCGGTGTACTTCAGCAGCACGTGCACGGCGGCCGCGACCAGGATCAGCAGCCACACCATCACCGGCAGCCCGGCGATCTTGCCGCGGCTGAGGAAGATGAAGATGTCGTCGTTGAGCACGTAGCCCTGCGCCCGGCCGCCCGAGACCAGCTGCGCCAGACCCTTGTAGGCGGCCAGGCCGGCCAGCGTGGCGATGGTCGGGTTGACCCGGCCGTAGACGATGATCACGCCGTTCAGCACGCCGACCGCCAGGCCGACGCCGATCGCGGCGGCCATGCCCGCCCACGGGCTGGCGCCCGCCGAGGTGAAGACCATCGCACTGACCACCGAGGCCAGGCCGGCCTGCGAGCCGACCGAGATGTCCAGACCGCCGCAGATGATCACCACGGTCTGCACCACGGCCAGCAGGCCGGCGATGGTCACCGTCTCGGCGATCACCTGGACGTTGGCCCAGGCCAGGTAGTTGCCGTTCAGCGAGCCGAACAGTCCCAGCACCACGACCAGGGCGGCGATCAGGCTCAGGTTCTGCCCGCCGACCGCGGCCAGCGGGCCGAGCCGCCCGCTCTTCGTGGCCGCCGGCGTACTCCGCTCAGCGGTGGAGGTGGTCATGGTTGCCTTCCTTCGTTGCTCAGGTCATCGGCCATGGCCAGGGCGAGGATCTTCTCCTCGGTCGCCTCGGCCCGGTCCAGCTCCCCGGTGATGCGGCCGCTCTGCATCACCACGACCCGGTCGGCCAGACCGAGTACCTCGGGCAGCTCGGAGGAGATCACCAGCAGCGCGACGCCCTCCTTGGCGAGGTCGGCGATGATCTGGTAGATCTCCGCCTTCGCGCCGATGTCGATGCCGCGGGTCGGCTCGTCCAGGATCAGCACCTTGGGCTTGCGGGCCAGCCAGCGCGCCAGCACCACCTTCTGCTGGTTGCCGCCGGAGAGCTTGCGCACCTCGTGCTCGATGCCAGGGGCGCGCACCCGCAGCCGGTCGGTGTAGCTCTGCGCCAGCTGCTTCTCGGCGGAGCGCCTGACGAACCGGAACCGGCGCAGCCGCTCCAGCACCACCAGCGTGGTGTTGTCCCGGATGGTCCGGTGCAGGAAGAGCGCCTGGGCCTTGCGCTCCTCGGGCGCCAGCCCGAGCCCGGCCCGGATCACCTCGCCCGGGTGGCCGGAGTGCAGCCGCTTGCCGTCCAGCGTGACGGTGCCGCGGTGCACCGGCTGGTCGCCGGCCAGCGCCAGCGCCAGCTCCGAGCGGCCGGCCCCGATCAGGCCGGCCAGGCCGACCACCTCGCCGGCCCGCACGGTCAGGTCGATGTCCTGCACGTCGTCCGTGCACAGCCCGGTGACCTGCAGCATCACCTTGTCGGTGGCCACGTTCTGGCGCACGAACAGCTGCGACAGGTCGCGGCCCACCATCAGCCGGACCAGGTCCTGCTCGCTCGCCTCGGCGGCGTCCAGCACCCCGGCCAGCGAGCCGTCGCGCAGCACCGCGATCCGGTCGGCGAGCTGGAAGATCTCCTTCATCCGGTGCGAGACGTAGATCACCGCCACGCCCTGGTCGCGCAGCCGGCGGATCAGCGCGAAGAGCGCGTCCACCTCCTGCTCGGAGAGCGAGCTGGTCGGCTCGTCGAAGGCGATCACCTTCGCCTCGCCGGTCAGCGCGCGCATGATCTCCACCAGCTGGCGCTGGGCCGGCGTCAGCTCGGAGCCCAGCAGGTCCGGGTCGAGCACCCGGGAGAAGCCGAGCCGCTCCAGGTCGGCGTGGATCCGCCGGCGCAGCTCGGCCCGGTCCAGCCGGCGCCCGGCCCCGCGGGGCAGCGCACCGGCGTAGACGTTCTCGGCGACGGAGACGTGCGGGATGATCTCCGGTTCCTGCGGGATGATCCGGATGCCGGCGGCCCGGGCCCGGGCCGGGGAGCCGAGCGCGAGCTCGGCTCCGTCCAGCACCACGGTGCCCTCGGTCGGCTGGTGGTCACCCGTCAGGATCTTCAACAGGGTGGACTTGCCCGCCCCGTTCTCCCCCATCAGCGCGGTCACCTGGCCGGCCGGGAAGTCCAGGGTCACCCCGCCGAGCGCCCGGACCTCGCCGAACCGCTTGCCGAGGTCCCGCACGCCCGCGCCTGCGGTCGTGGTCGTGGTCGTCACTGGGGCTGCCTCAGCTGCACTTGACGCCGGCCGACTGCCAGGTGGAGGCGTCGACCATCTGGGTGGGGGCGAAGGACTCCTGCGGGAAGTCCTTGCCGTCCTTGAGCTTGTCCACCATGGTCTGGACCGAGAGGGCGCCCACGTCGCTGCCGTTGATGAAGAGCGCGGCCTTCATGCCGGAGGGCTTGCCCGAACCCCAGTCCTTGCAGGCCAGGTAGGCGCCGAGGCCGACACCGATCACGTTGTCGGGGCTGATCCCGGCGTTCTCGGTGGCGGTGACGCCGCCCTGCACGTTCTCGTCGTTGCAGCCCCAGATCACCCAGTGCTTGACACCCGGGTTGGCGGTCAGCGTCGCGGCGATCTTGTCCTGCGCGCCGGTCGGGGTGTTGTCGGTGGCGACGTCGATGTTCTGCACGCCCTGCACGGCCTGGCCGAAGGCGTCCTTGGCCGCCTTCACGCGGTCACCGCAGACCGTCACGTCCTGCTTCCAGGCCGAGATGGTGCGGGTGTCGGCGGCGGTCCAGCCGGCCTTCTGGAACTCCTGCGCGGCGCGCTTGCCGACCTCGGTGCCCATCTGCTGGCCGGAGAAGCCGATCCGCGGCACCAGGTTGGACTTGTCACAGGAGGCGGGGGCCGGGCCGGTGGCACAGACCTGGTCGTCGGAGGTGAGCAGCGCGACCTTGGCGTCCTTGGCGGTCTGGACGACCTGCGGGCCGACGGCCGGGTCCGGCACCACGATGATCAGGCCGTTGGACTTCTGCGCGATGGCGGCCTGCACGTCGTTGACGGTCTGGTTGGCGTCGTTGCCCAGGTTGACCACCTTGAGGTCCACGCCCAGCGAGGCGGCCTTGGCCTTGGCACCGGCGGCCTCATCGATGAAGTACTGCTGGTCGCCCTGCTTCTGCAGGTAGGTGATGCTGATCTTGCCGGTCACCTTGGCGGTGTCCCCCGAGGCGTTGCTGCTCTGCTGCCCGGTCGAGCAGGCGGAGGCGCCGAGGGTGACGAGCAGGCCGAGGGCGGCCGCGATGGTACGACGACGGTTACGCACGGTGGTCATGGGGTCGGGCTCCTTGCGAGGGGTGGGGACCACAATCCATCAGAACCAAACAGGTTCGAACGAGGTGGCCTTATGACACCCTCGCGTAACCTCCTGCGTCAAGAGGTTTCGCACAGATTCGCACAGGTCGCAACAGAACCGTTGTTTGCGCGGGAGTAAAATGTCACCACGTGACATGGTACCCGTGGGATGAGCGCCTCCTGAGCGCCTCCGAGGGCCGGTCAGGGGGTGCTCGGAGAGTGATCGGGACAACGGAAAGCGGTGGCGGTGCACCCCCCGACCGGGTGCACCGCCACCGCCGTCACTCGCCTCGGCGAGCGCGCTGAGCCTGGATCAGTGGATCAGGTCAGCAGGCTCCGAGGTCGTTCCAGACGCCCGAGGCGTTCACGCTCGGGTCCTCGCCCTGGGTCCACCACTTGTTGCTGTAGTAGTGGCCCTTCCAGCCGACCTTGTTCCCGGGCGACGCGTAGACCGTCGCGGAGCTCCAGCTCGGCGCTCCGGTGCAGCCGGCACCGGTGGGAGTCGGGGTGGGAGTCGGGGTGGGGGTGGGCGTAGGGGTGGGAGTAGGCGTCGGCGTCGGGGTGGGGGTCGGCGTGGGAGTCGGGGTCGGCGTGGGGGTGGGCGTCGGCGTGGAGCCGCCGGTGCTGCCGCGGGTGAAGTCGCCCGGGATGCCGTACAGCGTGCCGCCGACGTTCACCGTCCAGTTCGACGGCGTGGAGACCGGGAGGTAGTAGACGAAGTCCACGTCCACCGAGGCCCCCGGCGCCAGCGACTGCCAGCCCGGCAGCTTCAGCGAGACCCGGTTGTAGGTGCCCTTGAGGCCGCCCACGTTCCCCGGACCGGGGTTGTCCGCGCTGATCACCGAGGAGTTGAAGCCCGACTGGTCGTGCGCGTTGTTCGGCGCCGAGTTGGCGTAGTCGAACTGGAACTCGGTGCCGCCCGGCAGGGTCACCGTCGAGTTGTTGACGATGTGGATCTTCGGGTTGATCGGGTAGTTGTTGTCCCCCAGCGCGAAGTTGGTGAACGACACGTCGATCGGCAGGGTCTGCGCGGGCATCGCGACGGTCGCCCGGGTGCTGCCGTACGGGCTGGCCGACTTGAACTTGTTGTAGAGGTCGGTGGTCAGCGTGGAGCCCGCCACGTACTCGCCCTTGCCGCCGTTGGCGGTCGGGTCGAACCTGTAGTCGCCCGCCAGCTCCCAGATCATCGCGCCGCCGGCACCCTGGTTGACCAGGTAGTCCGCCTTGGCGTTGACCGACTGCTCGTCCTCGGTGGAGAGGAAGACCTTCTTGGTGGAGTTCCACAGCCAGGGCGCGACCAGCGAGGAGCTGTAGTTGCGGCTGTAGGTGCCGGTCAGCGACGTGTCCTTGAGCCCGTACTTCGACAGGTAGTCCGGCAGGATGCCGTTCTGCAGGTTCATCGCGTGCCACATCGGGTTGGAGCCCGCCGGGGACTCCTTGCCGTTGGCGTCCTGGTCGTGCCAGAGGTTGTCGATGCCGACGGCACCGTCACCACAGGTGGTCAGGCCGGAGCCGGCCGGACAGGTGGTGGTGGAGGCGGTGCCCCACAGGCCGTTGGTGCCGCCCTGCACGTTCTCGAAGCCGCGGGTGTAGTAGGGCAGGCCGAGGTTGATCCGGCCGGCCGGCATCGAGCCGCGGAAGTAGTGGTAGGCCCAGTCGCCGTTCAGGTAGCCGATCCCGCCGTACTGCGAGGTGCCGTAGACGTTGGCCGACTTCAGCTCGGCGTCGTTGCCGTCGTCGTAGAGCGAGGCGTTCGGGCCGACGTACTGGTTCCAGGCGCCGTGCAGGTCGTACGACATGATGTTGACGTAGTCCAGGTACTTGGTCACCTGGAAGGTCTCCATGCCGCGCAGCAGGTAGCCGGAGGACGGCGCCGCCACCGACAGCAGGTAGTACTTGCCGTCGGCCGCGCTGGCGGTGTCCAGCTTCTGACGCATGGTCTGCAGCAGCGCCGCGTAGCCCTTCATCAGCGAGGCGCGCTTGCTGTTGGCCAGCGTCCAGTCCAGCGGGTTGCCCGCGTTGTTCATCGAGGTCGGGTACTCGTAGTCGAGGTCGACGCCGTTGAAGCCGTACTTCTCGACGAACTTGACCGCGGAGTCGGCGAAGGTGTTGATGCCCGCCTGGTTGACGCTGCCGTCCGGGTTGACCGTCATCGAGTAGAAGCCGCCCGAGGCCACCCGGTTGCCCGAGTCGTCGAAGTAGCCACCGGTCTCGGCCCAACCGCCCACCGAGATCATGGTTTTGACGTTCGGGTACTGCTTCTTGAACTTGCTCAGCAGGTTGAAGTGGCCCTGGTACGGCACGGTCGGGTCCATCTCCGCGCCGGCCACGCCCGGGAAGGTCATCCCGGTGGCCGCGTTGTTCGGCCCGTCGGTGCCCACCGAGATGGTGTTGTCGCCCGCGACGTGCGCGAAGGCGTAGTTGAGGTGGGTGACCTTGTCCCAGGGGATGTTGTTCACCAGGTAGGCGGGCGTGCCGTCCTTGCCGGTGCGCCAGCCGGTGAAGTACCCGATCACCCGGCGCTGGTGGTCGGCGCCCATCTGCTCACGGCCGCTGGTGTCGTAGGCCAGGCAGTACGGCACGTTCACGCCGGGCGTGGTGTACATCCCGTCGGGCCGGCAGGCCTGGTTGTCGACCGCCGCCTGCGAGGGCGCCGCCGCGACGGTCCCGAGCAGCAGCCCGGCGATGCCGGCCGCCGCCGTGGCTGCGAACCCGAGCCGCCGTCCGGCCTTGGAACGGCCGGCAGCGGTGGGACGCCCGCCGGCCTGATTGCGAATCAACACTCGGTCCTCCAGGAGAGAGTGTCGGCTGGCACACGGTGTGGGGCGCGTACCAACGTGGGGGCTGCGTGGACAACCCGCCCCGGCCGCACGGCATCGCGCCGCCCGCCGCGCTGCGGATTGGCGCCGAACTTATGTGGTCTGGACCACAAGGGTCAATAGGTCTGTACCAATCAGTTGTCAACGGGCCGGGGCGGGGTTACGTGATTCTCATCACCGGTTCATCTGGTTTGATGATGGGCCGTTACTTGACCTGGGCTTGGGTCGTTGCCCCCGACAAGGAGGGGTTCCATGTCCAAGCCCACGCGGTACACCGAGGAAGTCCTGAGAGGGTGTTCGATACCGATTTAGGCTGCCGCGAGGAGTTTCGGGCGGAGGTATTGCCCGATTCTGTCCGGGCTGGCGGTCAGTCGGGTGGCCATGGAGTTGACCATGGCCCACTGGATCATCGAGCGTGACCGGTCCGGCAGTTCCTC
>NZ_JBIAGU010000030.1:0-121179 GCF_042869935.1 Kitasatospora sp. NPDC006697 | reverse complement strand
TCGGGGGTCGAGTTGTTGCGTGAGGAGCGGTTGTGGCCGGAGGTGGGGCGGCCGCGTCGGGCGGGGGTCTCCTCGTTCGGGATCAGCGGCACCAATGCCCACGTGATCCTGGAACAGGCACCCGAGGAACCGGCGGCGGACCGCCTGCCGGGCACCGGCCCGGTCCCGCTGCTGCTCTCGGCCAAGACCCCCACCGCGCTGCGCAGTCAGGCCGGTGCACTGCTGGACCGGCTCGACACGGCCCCGGCCGAACCCGCGGACCTCGGGGCGACCCTGGCCCGCCGGGCGGCCCTGGAGCACCGCGCCGTGGTCACCGCGACCGGCCCCGGGCAGATCCGGGAGGCGCTGACCGCCCTCCGCGACGGCGTCCGGCACCCCGGGCTGCGGACCGGCCGGGCGCGTGGCGAACAGCGGTTGGCCGCGCTCTTCTCCGGCCAGGGCAGTCAGCGCCTCGGCATGGGCGCCGAACTGCTCGGCAGCTCCGCCGAGTACGCCCGCGCCTTCGGTGAAGTCGCGGAACTGATCGATCCGTTGATCGGCACCGGCCTGCGCGGGCTGATCGAGCGGGACGCGACGGCATTGGCCGAGACCCGCTACGCCCAGCCCGCGCTCTTCGCGGTGGAGACCGCGCTCTACCGGTTGGCCGAGTCCCGGGGCGTGCGCCCCGACTACCTGATCGGCCACTCGGTCGGCGAGATCGCCGCCGCCCACGTCGCCGGTGTCCTGTCCCTGGCCGATGCCGCCGCGCTGGTGGCGGCCCGGGGCCGGCTGATGCAGTCCGCACCCGCGGGGGGCGGCATGGCCGCCTTCGCGGCCGGTGAGGCCGAGGTGGCCGAGCTGATCGGGCAGGCGCCCGAAGGCGCGGTCGAACTCGCTGCCGTCAACGGACCGGAGGCCGTCGTGCTGGCCGGCGCCGCCGAGCAGCTGGACCGCCTGGTGCGGTTCTGGAAGGAGCGCGGACGCAAGGCCACCGTGCTGCGGGTCGGCCACGCCTTCCACTCCGCGCGGATGGAACCGGTGCTCGCCGAGTTCCGCGCGGCGATCGCCGGACTGGCCTTCCACGAGCCGCGGCTGCCGGTGATCTCCACGGTCACGGGCGAGCTCGCCGGGCCCGGCGAGCTCAGTACCCCCGACTACTGGGTGGGCCAGATCCGGCGCCCCGTCAGGTTCCAGGACGCACTGCGCACGGCCGCGGGGCTCGGCGTCACCCGGTACGCGGAGTTCGGGCCGGACGGCGCGCTCGCGGCCCTGGCCACCCCGGACGGGGCGGACCCGGTCTCCGTGGCCCTGCTGCGACCCGGGCGCCCGGAGGCCGAGACGGTCTGCGCCGCGCTGGCCGAACTGCACGTGGCCGGCATCCCGGTGGACTTCGGCCCGGACCTCGCCGGCGGGCGGGTGATCGACCTGCCGGTCTACCCGTTCGAGACCCAGCGGTACTGGCTGCGCTCCGCTCCGCAGGCGCCGCGCGACCGGCAGGGCGCCGCGCTGGGCGTCACCGAGTCGGCCCACCCGCTGCTGCCGGGGTCCGTCGAACTCCCGGACGGTGGAAGGATCTTCACCGGCGCACCCGAGACCGCCGGACAGCCCTGGCTGGCCGACCACCGGATCGGCGGCCGCGTGCTGCTGCCCGCCGCCGCGGTGCTCGAGCTGGCGCTGGCCGCGGGCGCCGCTGCCGGGCGGCCGGAGCTGGGCGAACTGCTGCTCAGCGCGCCGCTGGAGCTCACCAGGGACGCGCCGACCGCCGTCCAGCTGCTGCTGGCCGCCGACGGCGGACTGGTGCTGCGGTCCCGCGCGGGCGACGGCGACTGGTCCACGCACGCCACCGGTCAGCTGCTGCCGGCCTCGGCCCGGGAACCGTTGACCGACGGGCCCGGTGAGGGCACCGAACTCGTCGGCGCGGACGGGATCGAGTCGGCCTACCGGCGGCTGGACGCCGCCGGCTACGGCTACGGGCCCGCCTTCCAGGGTCTGCGCGCGGTCCGGCGGGTCGGCGGGCAGCTGACCGCCGAGGTCGAGCTGCCCGCTGCCGTGGCGGCCGAGGCCGGTCGGTACGGCCTGCACCCCGCCCTCCTGGACGCGGCCCTGCACGCCCTGCTGCTGGACGGACTCGACCCCGGTGCCCCGCACCTGGTGCCGTACGCCGTGGAGGGCGTGCAGTTGCACCGGCCGCACGCCACCCGGCTGCGGGCCCGGCTGATACCCGTCGGCGAGCTGGCTTACCGGGTCGAGCTGACCGACCCGGCCGGCCGCCCGGTGCTGACCGTGCGGAGCCTGCGGCTGCGTCCGGCGGCCACCGGAGCCGCGCTGCACCGGCAGGCCTGGCGGACGGTCCCGTGGACCGGCGGCGAGGGCGCGGCGGACCTGCTGCGGCTGGACACCGCCGAGCCGTACCACGCGGCGGAGTCGGCCCTGGCCGCCGTCCGGGCCCGGCTCCAGGACCCGGCCGCGACGCGCCCGCTGGCCTTCGTGACCGACGCCGACCGGACCGGAGAGCCGGACGCGGACCCTGGCAGCGCCGCGCTCTGGGGCCTGGTGCGCGCCGCCCAGGCCGAGCACCCGGGCCGGTTCGCCCTGCTGCACGCGGACCGCGCCGCGGACGATCCGCTGCTCGCCGCCGTCGCCGCCGTGCACCCGCGTGCGGTGGTGGCCGGCGGCGAGGTGCGGGTGCCGCACCGGGTGCGGCTGGCCGGCACCGGGACACCGGGCGCCCTGGCGGCCGCCGACGCCGCGCCCTGGCCGCGCAGCGCGGCCGGCGGCACCGTGCTGATCACCGGCGGCACCGGCGCCCTCGGTCGCCTGACGTCCCGCCGGCTGGTGGAGCGGCACGGCGTGCGCGAGCTGCTGCTGGTCAGCCGGCGCGGGCCCGATCATCCGGAGGCCGCCGCCGTGCTGGCCGAACTCGCCGCACTGGGCGCCAACGCCCGGGTGCGGGCCTGCGACCTGGCCGACCGGGACGCCGTGGCGGAGCTGCTCGCCGAGGCGGGCGCGGAGCTCTCCGCCGTAGTGCATGCCGCCGGCGTCGCCGAGGACGCGGTGGTGGACGGCCTGACCGCCGAGTCGCTGCGCCGGACCCTGGATGCCAAGACGCTGGCCGCCGCGCACCTGGACGAGCTCACCCGGGACGCGGGACTGGACGCCTTCCTGCTCTACGGCTCGGTGGCCGGTGTGCTGGGCACCGCCGGGCAGGCCGCCTACTGCGCCGCCAACGCCGCGCTCGGCGGCATCGCCCACCGCCGCCGGGCGGCTGGCCAGTCGGCCCAGCTGCTGCACTGGGGGCTCTGGGAGCTGGGGGCCGGGCTGGCCGCCGGCCTGGGCGACCGGGACCTCGCCCGGCTCGGCCGGGCGGGCATCCGGCCGATGAGCGAGACCGACGGACTGGCACTGCTCGACCGGGCGTTGCTGGAGCCGCGGGTGTGGGCGGACGGCCCCGCACTGATCGCCGCCCACCTCGCTCCGGCCGAGCCGGCGCGGACGGCCCGGCCGGCGGCCACGCCCCCGGCGGCAACGGCGGCGCCCGCGCCGACAGACCCGGCCAGGATCGTGCTGCGGACCGTCGCCGAGGTGCTCGGGCACCCCGACGGCACCGTGATCGACGCCGAACTCGCCTTCGCCGAGCTGGGGTTCGACTCGCTCACGGCCGTCGAGCTGCGCAACCGGCTGAACGCCGAGCTCGGCCTGCGGCTGCCCAGCGCGGCCGTCTTCGACCACCCCAACCCGGCCGCCCTGGCCCGCTTCGTCGCGGAGCAGCTGGCCCCCCGCCCCCAGGCGGCGGCAGCTGTCGCGGTGCGGCCGGCCGACCTGCCGGCCCCGGCGGACGATCCGATCGCCATCGTCGGCATGGCCTGCCGGTTCCCCGGCGGGGTGCGCACGCCCGAGGAGTTCTGGCGCCTGCTGGCCGACGGCACCGACGCCATCACCGAGTTCCCGGCCGACCGGGGCTGGGACCTGGAGGCCCTGTTCGACCGTGCCTCGGCCACCCGGCACGGCGGATTCCTGCACGACGCGGCCGAGTTCGACCCCGCGTTCTTCGGCATGAGCCCGCGCGAGGCGCTCGCCGTCGACCCGCAGCAGCGGCTGCTGCTGGAGACCGCCTGGGAGGCGGTGGAGAGCGCGGGCATCGACCCGACCACCCTGCGCGGCGGCGACGCGGGCGTCTTCATCGGCGTGATGTACGCCGACTACGGCGCCAGGCTGCACCAGCAGCTCGGCAGCGCGGAGGAGTTGGAGGGCTACCTGGTCAGCGGCAGCGCGGCCAGCGTGGCCAGCGGACGGATCGCCTACACCCTCGGGCTGCAGGGCCCGGCCGTGACGGTGGACACCGCCTGCTCCTCCTCGCTGGTGGCCCTGCACCAGGCGGCCCAGGCGCTGCGGTCCGGTGAGTGCTCGCTCGCGCTGGTCGGCGGGGCCACCGTGATGGCGAGCCCGGCCACCTTCGTGGAGTTCAGCCGGCAGCAGGGCCTGGCGGCCGACGGCCGCTGCAAGCCGTTCGCCGACGGGGCCGACGGCACCGCCTGGGGCGAGGGGGTGGGCCTGCTGCTGGTGGAGCCGCTCTCCGCCGCGCGCCGCCACGGGCACCGGGTGCTGGCGGTGGTCAGCGGCTCCGCCGTCAACCAGGACGGCGCCAGCAACGGGCTGACCGCGCCGAACGGGCCGGCCCAGCAGCGGGTCATCCGTCGTGCGCTGGACAGTGCCGGTCTGACGGCGGGTCAGGTCGACGTGCTGCAGGCCCACGGCACCGGCACCCGGCTCGGGGACCCGATCGAGGCGGGCGCCGTGCTGGACGTCTACGGCAGTGCGCGCGGCGCGGCGGACCCGCTGCTCATGGGGTCGGTGAAGTCCAACATCGGGCACACCCAGGCCGCCGCCGGGGTGGCCGGGATCATCGCGATGGTGCAGGCGATGCGCCACGGCGTGGTCCCCGGCACGCTGCACCTGGACTCGCCCTCCTCGGAGGTCGACTGGTCGGAGGGGACCGTCCTGGTGCCGGCCGCCGCGACCCCGTGGCCGCGCCGCTCGGCGATCCGCCGGGCCGCCGTCTCCTCGTTCGGGATCAGCGGCACCAATGCCCACGTGATCCTGGAGCAGGGCGACGCCGACACCGGTGCCGAGCCGGCCACGGATCCCGAGCCGTCCCGCCGTCCCGTCCCGTGGGTGCTGAGCGCCCGCAGTCCCGAGGCACTGCGCGAACAGGCGCTCCGACTGCGCGAGTTCGCGGCCGGCCACGGCGCGAGCGACCAGGATCTCGGCTACTCGCTGGCCACCACCCGGGCCGCCTTCGACCACCGGGCGGTGGTGGTCGGCCGAGATCGCGCCGAACTGCTCGCCGGGCTCGACCTGTTGGCCGCCGGCACCGTGAGCGGCCCGGTGGCGGACGGCTTCCCGATCGTCGTCACCGGCAGCCCGGTGCGCGGTGGGACCGCCGTGCTCTTCACCGGCCAGGGCAGCCAGCGGCCCGGCATGGGTCGCGCCCTGCACGCCGGATTCCCGGTCTACGCCAGGGCGTTCGACGAGATCGCGGCCCTGTTCGCCGAGCGCGAGGGGCTGGACCTGCCGGCCCTGCTGGCGGGCCGCGGGGCCGAGCTGGGCCGGACCAGGCACGCCCAGGCGGCCCTGTTCGCCCTGGAGGTTGCGCTGTTCCGGCTGCTGGAGTCCTGGGGCCTGCCCGCGGACCTGCTGGCCGGCCACTCGGTCGGCGAACTGGCGGCGGCCCACCTCTCCGGTGCCCTGAGCCTGGCCGAGGCGGTCGCGCTGGTCGGCGTCCGGGGCCGGCTGATGGGCGAACTCCCCCCGGGCGGCGCCATGGTGGCTGTGCAGGCGGACCGCGCGACCACCCTGGCGGCGGCCGACCGGCTCGGTCTGGCGGTGGACATCGCGGCCGTCAACACCCCGGGATCGGTGGTGCTCTCCGGTGCCGCCGAGCCGGTCGCGGCCGTCGCCGCGGCGCTGGCCGCGGAGGGACGGCGCACCCGGCCGCTGACGGTCAGCCACGCCTTCCACTCCGCGCTGATGGACCCGGTGCTGCCCGCCTTCCGCGCCGAGGTCGAAGCCCTGGCGCTCACCGAGGGCGAGCCGGGCCGGACGGTGGTCTCCACGCTGACCGGCCGCGAGGTCGCGCCGGCCGTGCTGGCCTCCACCGCCTACTGGACCGAACAGCTGCGCGGCACCGTCCGGTTCGCGGACGCGGTGCGCCGACTGGGCGAGCTCGGTGCGGGCCGGTTCCTGGAGCTCGGCCCCGACGCCGCGCTCACCCCGCTGGTCGAGCAGGGCGGGGAGGGCCAACCGGCCCTCGCACTCTCGGTGCTGGACCGGCGGCGGGACGAACAGGCGGCGTTCTGGCGGTTCGTCGCCCAGGCCCAGGTGTCCGGCGTCGACTGGGACTGGCAGGCGGTGCTCGGCGGACAGCCGCGTGCCGTGCCGCTGCCGACCTACGCCTTCACCCGGCAGCGGCTCTGGCTGATGCCGCCCCGCCCGCGCCCGGCGGGCGCCGACGGACTCGGAGCCGAACTGCCCGACCACCCGCTGCTCGCCGCCGCGCTGGTCGACCCGGACGGCGAACAGGCCGCCTACACCGGTGTGCTGGACCCGGAGCGACTGCCGTGGCTGGCCGAGCACGCGCTGCACGGCATCCCCGTGCTCCCCGCCACCGCACTGGTGGACCTGCTCGGCTGGGCCGCCGCCCGGCACGGCCGCCCGGGTCTCGCCGAACTCTCGCTGCACGCGCCCGTGGTGGTCGAGCGGGAGCTGCGGCTGCGGCTGACCGTGACCGGCCCCGCCGTCCGGGTGCACGCCGCCCCGGCCGGCGAGCCGTGGACGCTGCACGCCGAGGCGCTGTTCGCCGAGGCGGCCGGCACCCCGGCGGTCCCGACCGCGGCGGAGCTCGCGGTCGAGCCCCCGGCGGAGGCCGGGCCGGTCCCGCTGGACGGCCTCTACCCGGCGCTGGCCGAGCGCGGCTACGGCTACGGACCGGTGTTCCAGGGGCTGCGGGCGGTCTGGCAGGCCGACACCGACGGCACCCGGTACGCGGAGGTGGACACCGCCGACCGGCTCCCCACCGCCCTGCTGGACGCCGTCCTGCACGCCTGGCCCGCCACCGTGGCCGCCGACCCGGACGGGCCGATCGACGTCCCGGCCGGCTGGTACGGCGTCACCGTGCACCGCACGCCCGCCGGACCGCTGCGGGCGCGGCTCACGCCGACCGGCGAGTCCGGCTTCGCGCTGGCCGTCGCGGACGCCACCGGGGCGCCGGTGCTCACCGTCGACGAGGTGCGGCTGCGCCCGCTCCCGCGCACGGCGCTGGCCGGCGCCGGAGCGGGCCGGCTCCACCAGCTCGCCTGGCAGCAGGTCGAACCCCAGCCGGCGCAGCAGGACGACGGCGGCGAGGTGACCGTGGCCACCGTGGACCTCGGCGACGTCCGGGCCAACCTGCTGGAGGCCCGCCGCCTGCTGCTCGCCCTGCCGGACACCGGCCACCTGGTGCTGCTGACCACCGATGCCGTGGCCGCCCGCCCGGACGACCGGGTGACCGGACTCGACCAGGCCGCACTCTGGGGCCTGGTCCGGACCGCCCAGCAGGAGTACCCGGGCCGGGTGAGCGTGATCGACACCGACGGTTCGGCGGCGTCCAGCGCCCGGCTCGCCGCTCTGGCCGCCACCCGGCCGGGACAGCTGGCGCTACGTCAGGGAGCGCCTTACCAGCCCGTGCTGACGCCGCTGTCCACCCCCTCGGGTGCGGTCGGCGCCGACCTGCGTGAGCGGCTGGCGGCAGGTGCGGTGCTGGTCACCGGCGCGGGCGGGGCGCTCGGCTCGGCCGTGGCCCGCCGGCTGGCGACCGAGTACCGGGTGCGGCGCCTGCTGCTGGTGAGCCGGCGCGGCGACGCGGACCCGGCGCTGCGTGCGCTGGCCGCCGAACTGGCCGAGCACACCGAGGTCCGGACGGCCGCCTGCGATCTGGCGGACGCCGGTGCGGTCCGGGAACTGATCGCACCGGAGAAGGCGGCGGGCATCCCGCTCACCGGCGTGGTCCACTCCGCCGGGGTGCTGGAGGACGCGGTCCTGGCCAACCTGACGGAGCAGCAGCTGGACCGGGTGCTGCGGCCCAAGGCGGACGCCGCGCAGCACCTGCACGAGCTGACGGAAGGTCAGCCGGTGGCCGCCTTCGTGCTCTTCTCCTCCGTGGCCGGGGTGCTCGGCAACGCGGGGCAGGGGGCGTACGCCGCCGCCAACGCCCACCTCGACGCCCTGGCCGCGCACCGCCGGGCGGCCGGACTGCCCGGCACCTCGCTGGCCTGGGGGCTCTGGGAGTCCACCGCCGAGGGGCCGGGGATGGGCGGCGAGCTCGGCGCGGCGGCCCGGGCCAGGATCGAGCGCCTGGGCATCCGCCCGCTCAGCGAGGCGGCCGGGCTGGCGCTGTTCGACCAGGCGCTGGCGATCGGCGACGAGCGGGCGGCACTGCTGGTGCCGGTGCGGCTGGACCGGGCCGCGGCGGCCCGGCGCGGCACCGCGCTCCAAGCACCGCCGGCCGGCGCGCCCGCCGACTCCGCCCCGGCCGCCCGGCCGCTGGTGGAGCGACTGGCCGGGCTGGACCCGGCTGCCGCCCAGGAGGCCGCGGCCGCCCTGGTCCGCAGCACGGTGGTGGAGGTCCTGGGCATGGCACCCGGCACCGGTGTCCCCGAGGACCGAGGGCTGTTCGACCTCGGCCTCGACTCGCTCACCGCGATCGACCTGCGCAACCGGCTCGGCGGTGAGCTCGGCGAACGGCTGCCGGCCACCGTGCTCTTCGACCACCCCACCGTCCGGGCGCTGACCGGCCTGGTGCTGGACCGGCTGGCCGCCGCCCGCCCGGCCTTCGACCGGGGCGTGCTCGGCGGCTGGGTCGCGGAGGCGGCCGCACTGCCCGGCGAGGACCGGCGCCGTGCCGAGCTGCGGCGCGCGCTGGAAGCGGCCCTCGCCCAGCTGGCGCACGGTCGGACCGAGGCGGCCGCGGCCGCCGAGGACCCCGGCTTCGGAATGGATTCAGTCTCCGATGATGAGCTCTTCGGACTGCTGGACCGCGAGCTCGACGACTGAGCCGCGCACCGCACTCCGCACCCCCTGATCCCACGTTGACGCACGCCCCCCTCGCGAACGGAGAGTTGCCCACCGATGGCGAACGAGGACCGGCTCCGCGACTACCTGCGGCGCACCACCACCGACCTGTTGCGCACCCGCGCCGCCCTGGAGCAGGCCGAGCAGGCCGCCCGCGAACCCCTGGCGATCGTCAGCATGGCCTGCCGCTTCCCGGGGGGCGTGCGGACCCCGGAGGACCTGTGGCAGCTGGTGGCGGCCCGGACCGACGCGATCACGCCCTTCCCGGCCGACCGCGGCTGGCCGCTCGACCGGCTGATCGACCCCGACCCCGACCGGGAGGGCACCAGCTACGCCGCCACCGGCGGCTTCCTGCACGACGCGGCCGACTTCGACCCCGAGCCGTTCGGGATCAGCCCGCGCGAGGCGCTGGCGATCGACCCGCAGCAGCGCCTGCTGCTGCAGACCAGTTGGGAGCTGTTCGAGCGGGCGGGCCTGGACCCGCACGGGCTGGCCGGCCAGTCGGTCGGTGTCTTCGCCGGCGTGATGTACGGCGACTACGGCTCCCGGCACACCCGGGCCCCCGAGGGCTTCGAGGGCTACCTCGGCACCGGCAGCGCGGGCAGCATCGCCTCCGGGCGGATCTCCTACACCTTCGGGCTGGAGGGCCCGGCCGTCACCGTGGACACCGCCTGCTCCTCCTCGCTGGTCGCGCTGCACTACGCCGCGCAGGCCGTGCGGCGCGGCGACTGCCGGATGGCGGTGGCCGGCGGGGCGACGGTGATGGCGACCCCGGCCACCTTCGTGGAGTTCAGCCGCCAGCGCGGCCTCTCGCCGGACGGCCGCTGCAAGGCGTACGGCGCCGGGGCGGACGGCACCGGCTGGGCCGAGGGCGTCGGTCTGCTGCTGGTGGAACGGCTCTCCGACGCGCTGCGCGAGGGGCACCCGGTGGTCGCGGTGCTACGCGGCAGCGCCGTCAACCAGGACGGTGCCAGCACCCAGCTCTCCGCCCCCAACGGCGCCGCGCAGCAGCGGGTGATCCGGGCGGCGCTGGCCGACGCCGGCCTCGCGCCCGGCGAGGTGGACGCGGTCGAGGGCCACGGCACCGGGACCAGGCTCGGCGACCCGGTGGAGGCCGGGGCGCTGATCGCCGCCTACGGCGCCGACCGGGCCGCGGGCGACCCGCTCTGGCTCGGCTCGCTGAAGTCCAACATCGGGCACACCCAGGCCGCCGCGGGCGTCGGCGGGGTGATCAAGATGGCGCTGGCGATGCGTCACGGACTGCTCCCCGCCACCCTGCACGCCGAGCAGCGCTCGCCGCACATCGACTGGTCGGGCGGGGTGGAACTGCTCACCGAGGAGCGGGCCTGGCCGGAGCGGGACCGCCCGCGCCGGGCGGCCGTCTCCTCGTTCGGGATCAGCGGCACCAACGCGCACGTCATCCTGGAGGCCGCCCCCGAGCCCGCCGCCGCCGAGCCGGCGGTCGAGGCGGACGCGGACGGCGGGGACCGGCCGGCCGTCTGGCTGCTCTCCGGGCAGACCGAGGCCGCCCTGGCCGCGCAGGCCGCCCGACTCCGCACCCACCTGGCTGAGCAGCCCGACCAGCGGCCCGCCGACATCGCCCGCACCCTGCGCACCGCGCGGGCCGCGCTGCCGCACCGGGCCGTGCTGGTCGGGCGGGAGCCGGCCGACTTCGATCGCGAGCTGGCCGCCGTGGCGCAGGGACTGCCCTCGGCCGGCTCGGTCTTCGGCGAGGCCGAGCCGCCCGGCCGCCCGGTCTTCGTCTTCCCCGGCCAGGGGTCCCAGTGGGCCGGAATGGCCGGTGGCCTGTACGCCGCCAACGAGCCGTTCCGGAAGGAACTGGACCGCTGCGCGGCCGCGTTGGCGCCGCACACCGACTGGGAGCTGGTACCCGCCGTCACCGGGGCGGAGCCCGGCCTGCTCGACCCGGTGGACGTGGTGCAGCCCGCGCTGTTCGCCGTGATGGTCTCGCTGGCCGCCGCCTGGCGCTCGCTGGGGATCGAGCCCGCCGCCGTGGTCGGCCACTCGCAGGGCGAGATCGCCGCCGCCGTGGTCGCCGGCGCGCTCGATCTGGAACAGGGCGCCGAACTGGTCGCCGGGCGCAGCGCCGCCCTGGTGGCGATCGCCGGCCGGGGCGCGATGGCCTCGGTGGAGCTGCCCGCCGCCGAGGCGGCCGCCCGGCTCGGTGCAGGTGCGACGGTGGCGGCGGTCAACGGCCCGCGCGCCACCGTGGTCTCCGGCGAGGAGGCCGCGGTGCGGGAGTTCGTGGCCGGCTGCGAGCGGGACGGCGTGCGGGCCCGGCTGATCCCGGTCGACTACGCCTCGCACTCGGCGGCGGTCGAACCGCTGCGCGCCGAACTGCTCGCCCGGTTCGCCGGGCTGCGCCCGCGCCGGGCGGCCGTGCCGTTCCACTCCTCGGTCACCGCCGCCGAGGCGGACACCACCGGCCTCGACGCGGAGTACTGGTACCGCAACCTGCGTGAGCCGGTCCGACTGGCCGACACCGTGCGCGCGCTGGCCGAGGCCGGGCACCGCAGGTTCCTGGAGGTCAGCGCGCATCCGGTGCTCACCGCCGCGCTGCGCGACACCCTGGAGACCGCCGGGCTGCCCGGGCGGGTGAGCGCCACGCTGCGCCGCGACCACGGCGGGCTCGGCCAACTGCTGCTCTCCGCAGGCGAACTGCACGTGAGCGGGGCCACCGTGGACTGGTCCTCGACGCCGCAGGGGCGGCTGGTCGAGCTGCCCACCTACGCCTTCCAGCAGCGGCGGTTCTGGCTGGCGGCCGAGCCCGCCGCCGAGCCCGGCGGCGGTGCGGGCGAGCGGGTCGACCACCCGCTGCTCGGCAGCGCGCTCGAACGCGCGGACGGGCGCGGGGTGGTGTTCACGGGCGCGCTGCCCGCCGCGCCCGGCGACTGGCGGGCCGACCACCGGATCGGCTCCCGGGCGGTGCTGCCCAGCGGCGCCATCGCCGAGCTGGCGCTCGCCGTCGCGGCCCGGCTCGGCCTGTCCGGCATCGAGGAGTTGACCCTGCTGGCGCCGCTCGACCCCGCCCCCGGGCGGCAGTTGCAGGTCACGGTGGACGCGGAGCAGGACGGCACGGTGCTGCGGCTGTACAGCCGGACGGCGGCCGAGCAGGGGTGGCTGCTGCACGCCGAGGCCGTTCCGGCGGGCGGTCAGGAACCCGCGGAGACGCCGGACGATCCGACGCCGGATCAGGCGTCCTTCACGGAGCTGGACGTCGAGGCCGGCTACGCGGCACTCGCCGCGCTGGGCGTCCACTACGGTCCGGGCCTGCGCGCCGTGCGGGCGGTCCGGGCCGCGGGTGACGCGGTCGAGGCCGACCTGGCGGCCGCGGGCGAGGCCGGGCACCTGCTGGACGGCGCGGTGCAGGCGGCCCTGCTCGGCCGGCCCGAGCCCGGCGACGGGCGCCTGCTGGCGCCGTTCAGCTGGACCGGCGTGCGGCTGCACGGCGACGCCCGGGCGCTCGCCCGGGTGCGGGCGCGCTGGACCGGGCCCGAGGCGCTGAGCCTGCGCGGCACCGACGAGCAGGGCGATCCCGTCCTGAGCGTCGCCGAACTGCGGCTGCGCCCGGTCGAGCCGGATGCCGCCCCGGCGCAGGCCGGAACCGAGCCGGCTCCGGCTTCCGCCGCCCGGGAGCCCGGCCCGGCCGCGCTGCGGCTGCAGGCGATCCCCGAGCCCGCGCCGCTGCCCCCGGGCACCGACCCCGGACGCAGCGAGGAGCAGGTGCTCGACATCGTGCTGCGCGCCGTCGCCGGCATCCTCGGCTACGACTCACCGCGCGAGGTCCGTCCCGACCGCCCGCTGCGCGAACTCGGCCTGGACTCGCTGACCGCCGTGCGGCTGCGCGACCACCTCGGCCGCGCGGTCGGCCGCCGGCTTCCGGCGACCGTGGTCTTCGACCACCCGTCCCCGCGCGCCCTGGCCCGCCACCTCGCCGCCGATCCGGCCGCCGAACCCGCAGCTGCCCCGCCCGTGCCCACCGCGCCCGCGGGTGCGGCGGACGACCCGGTGGTGATCACCGCGATGGCCTGCCGCTACCCCGGCGGCGTCAGCACCCCGGAGGAGCTCTGGCAGTTGCTGGAACACGGCGGCGACGCGATCGGCCCGTTCCCCGCCGACCGCGGCTGGGACCTGGAGCGGCTCTACCACGCCGACCCCGACCACCCCGGCACCGCCACCGTCCGGGAGGGCGGATTCCTCTACGACGCGGCCGAGTTCGACGCCGACTTCTTCGAGCTCAACCCCCGCGAGGCGCGGGCCACCGACCCCCAGCAGCGCCTGCTGCTGGAGACCGCCTGGGAGGCGTTCCAGCGCGCCGGGCTCGACCCGGCCGAGCTGCGCGGCTCGCGCACCGGCGTCTACGTCGGCCTGATCTACACCGAGTACGGCGGCCGCGCCCAGCACGACCCGCGCGAGCACGGCGGCTACCTGGGCACCGGCAGTGCGGGCAGCGTCGCCTCCGGCCGGATCTCCTACACCTTCGGGCTGGAGGGGCCCGCCGTCACCGTGGACACCGCCTGCTCCTCCTCGCTGGTCGCCCTGCACCTCGCGGCCCGCGCGCTGCGGGCGGGGGAGTGCGACCTGGCGCTGGTCGGCGGGGCGACGGTGATGGCGACCCCGGCGACCTTCGTGGAGTTCAGCCGCCAGCGCGGCCTCTCCCCGGACGGCCGCTGCCGGGCCTTCGCGGACAGCGCCGACGGCACCGGCTTCAGCGAGGGCGTCGGCATGCTGCTGGTCGAGCGGCTCTCCGACGCCCGGCGGCGGGGGCACCCGGTGCTGGCCGTGCTGCGCGGTTCCGCCGTCAACCAGGACGGCGCCAGCAACGGGCTCACCGCGCCCAGCGGACTCGCCCAGGAGCGGGTGATCCGGGACGCGCTGCGCGACGCCGGACTGCGGCCGGGCGAGGTGGACGCCGTCGAGGCGCACGGCACCGGCACCACCCTCGGCGACCCGGTGGAGGCCCGCGCGCTGCTCGCGGCCTACGGAGCGGACCGGGAGGCGGACCGGCCGCTGCGGGTCGGCTCGCTGAAGTCCAACATCGGGCACACCCAGGCCGCCGCCGGGGTCGGCGGGATCATCAAGATGGTGCAGGCGCTGGCCAACCGGCGGCTGCCCCGCACCCTGCACGTGGACCGTCCGTCGCGCCACGTGGACTGGGAGCGCGGCGGTCTGGCGCTGCTCACCGAGGAACTGCCCTGGGAGCCGGGGGAGCGGCCGCGACGGTTCGGCGTCTCCGCCTTCGGCATGAGCGGGACCAACGCGCACGTCCTGCTGGAGGAGCCGGTGCCTGCCGCCGGGCCGCCGGCGGCCGGTGCCGAGCCGACGGCCGCCGCCCCCGGGGCCGAGCCCGCGCCGGAGCGGCCCGTGGTGCTGGTCCTGACGGCCCGTTCGGAGCGCTCACTGCGCGAGCGGGCCCGCCGGCTGGCCCGCTACCTGACCGACCACCCGGCCCTGCCGCTCGGTGCGGTGGCCGCCGAACTCGCCCGTACGGCGGGCGGGTTCGAGTACCGCGCGGCCGTCGTCGCGGTGCACACGGCGCAGGCCGCGGCGGGCCTGACCGCCGTCGCGGACGGGGAGCCCGGGCCCGGCGTGGTCACCGGGCGGGCCACCGGCAGCAGCACGCCGGTGTTCCTCTACCCGGGCCAGGGCGCCCAGTGGATCGGCATGGCCCGCGAACTG
Source organism: Kitasatospora sp. NPDC006697 (assembly GCF_042869935.1). Lineage (NCBI taxonomy): Bacteria > Bacillati > Actinomycetota > Actinomycetes > Kitasatosporales > Streptomycetaceae > Kitasatospora > Kitasatospora sp. NPDC006697. The sequence continues at coordinate 106,395 of NZ_JBIAGU010000030.1, read as the reverse complement.
CTCGCGCAGTCGCCGGCGTTCGCCGCGCGGATGGCCGAGTGCGCCGCCGCACTGGACCCGATCACCGGCTGGCCGCTGCTGGAGACCCTGCACGGGCGCGGCGCCGACCTGGCCCGGGTCGACGTGGTGCAGCCCGCGCTGTGGGCCGTGATGACCGGCCTGACCGCCGCCTGGGAGGCGCTGGGCGTGCGCCCGGCCGCCGTGATCGGCCACTCCCAGGGCGAGATCGCCGCCGCGCTCGCCGCCGGCGCGATCGGCCTGGCCGACGCCGCCGCGGTGGTGGCGCTGCGCAGCCGGGCGCTGCGGGCGCTGGCGGGCACCGGCGCGATGCTCTCGGTGGCGCAGGACGAGGCCGCGCTGCGCCCGCTGCTGGCGGCCGCGGGCGGCAGCGTCGCCGTCGCGGCGCTGAACGGCCCGAGCGCCACCGTGCTGGCCGGCCCGCCGCAGCCCGTCGCCGAACTGCGCGACCGGCTGCAGGAGTCCGGCGTCCGCACCCGGCTGGTGGACGTGGACTACGCCTCGCACTCGGCCCAGGTGGAGCCGCTGGAGGAGGAACTGCTGCGGGTCCTGCCCGCCGTTCCGGCGGCGCGGCTGCTCGCTGCCCGGATCTTCTCCACCGTCACCGGCGCCGAGGTCGAGGCGGGCGATCCGCACTACGCCCAGCCCGAGTACTGGTACCGCAACCTGCGCACCACCGTGCTGCTGCAGCACGCGGTCGCCGCCGCCGCCGACGCGGGCCACGAGGTGTTCATCGAGATCAGCCCGCACCCGGTGCTGGTCACCGCCGCGCAGGAGACCCTGGAGGCTCGGCCGCGCGGCGGCGAGGGGCACGCGGTGCTCGGCACGCTGCGGCGTGACGAGGGCGGGCAGGCCCGGTTGCTGGCCTCGGCCGCCGAGGCCTGGGCGCACGGCGTGCCGGTCGACTGGACGGCGGGGCAGGGCGACACCGGCCCGCGCCCGGAACTGCCGCCGCTGCCCGGCTACGTCTTCGACCGGCAGCGGCACTGGCTGGACGCCGCGGTGGCCGGACCGGGCACCGGAACGGACGTCGGCCACCCGTTGCTCACCCGAGCCGTGCGCACCGCCACCCCCGACGGGCTGGTGCTGCAGGGCCGGCTCGACCTGGCGGCGCAACCGTGGCTGGCCGACCACGCGGTGGACGGGACGGTGCTCGTGCCCGGCGCGGTGCTGGCCGAACTCGCCGCCTTCGCCGGGCGGTTGGCCGGGACACCGACGCTCGCCGAGCTGGCGCTGACCCGGCCGCTGCCGCTCGCCGACGGACCGGTGGAGCTGCAACTCACCGTCGGAGGCGTGGAGTCGGACGGGACCCGGGCGCTCGGCATCCACGCCCGGCCGGAGCGCACGGCACCCGGCGAGGGCCCGCTCGGCGCGCCGTGGACCACCCATGCGGCGGGCCTGCTGGGCCCGGCGCCCACCGCGGACACCGAACCGGCGGACGCGGCGGACGCGGCGGACGCGGCGGACTGGCCGCCGGCCGGCGCCGAGCCCGTCCCCGGCCCCGGCTACGCCGAACTGGCGGCCAAGGGCTACCAGTACGGCCCCGCCTTCCAAGGCCTGCGAGCCGCCTGGCGGCGCGGCGACGAGGTGTACGCCGAACTGCGGCTCGAGCCGCTGCCCGGGTTCGGCATCCCGCCCACCCTGCTGGACTCCGCGCTGCACGCGGCCGGCGCCGCGGACCTGCTGCCCGCTGCCGACGGCATCCGGCTGCCGTTCAGCTGGCAGGGCTTCACCCAGTGGTCGGCGGCCGCCGGGACCCTGCGGGTGCGGCTGCGCCGCCTCGCCGAGGACAGTCTCGAGGTACGGCTGAGCACACCCGACGGCCGACCGGTCGCGCAGGTCGCCTCCGTCGCCTTCCGGGCCGTGGACGGCGGGCTCGACGACCGCCTGTACGAACTCGGTTGGGAGCCCGCGGCGCCCACCGAGCCGTTCGCGGGAGCACCGGTCTGGGAACTCGGCGGCCCCGAATTCCCGGACCTGGCCACGGTGGTGGCCGCACTCGAAGGCGGCTGCCCGGCGCCCGGCCTGCTGGTGCTGCCGGTGGCCGGCACCGCGGCGGCCCGGTTCGGGCCGGGCGCGCTGCGCGACACCCTGGCCGAACTGGCGGACCTGCTGCGGCGGCTGCTCGCCGAACCCCGCCTACGCGGCACCCGGCTGCTGGTTCGCACCGCGGGCGCGGTCGGCGCCCTGCCCGGCGAGCACCCGGCCGCGCTGGACGCCGCGGCGGCCTGGGGGCTGGTGCGCAGCGTGCAGGCGGAGGAGCCCGGACGGGTGACCCTGCTGGACACCCCGTCGGCCGAGCAGCCGCTGCCGGCCCGGCTGCCGCTCGACGCCGAACCCCAACTCGCCCTGCGCGAAGGACGCCTGCTGGTTCCCCGGCTGCGCCGCGGGCCGGCCGGACACCCCGCACCGGAGGGCAACTGGCGGCTGGCGGTCGGCGGCGGCGGCACGGTGGACGACCTGCTCCGCCGACCCGTCCCCGAGCAGCCGCTGGCGGCCGGCCAGGTCCGGATCGCCGTCCGCGCCGCGGGCCTGAACTTCCGCGACGCGATGCTGGCCCTCGGCATGTACCCGGGCAGCGCCGAACTCGGCACCGAGGCCGCGGGCGTGGTGCTGGAGACCGGCCCCGGGGTGACCGCCCCGCGACCGGGCGACCGGGTGCTGGGCATCGTCTCCGGCGGGATCGGCCCGCGCGCCGTGACCGACCACCGGCTGCTCGCACCGATCCCGGCCGGGCTCGGCTTCGCCGAGGCGGCCACCGTGCCCGCCGTCTTCCTGACCGCCTACCACGCGCTGCGCGACCTCGCCGACGCCCGGCCCGGCGAGTGGCTGCTGGTGCACTCCGCCGCCGGCGGGGTCGGCGGAGCCGCCCTGCAACTCGCCCGGCACTGGGGCCTGGAGGTGTTCGGCACCGCCAGCCCCGGCAAGTGGCCCGCGCTGCGGGCGGCCGGGCTGGCGCCGGAGCGGATCGGCAACTCCCGCGACCTGGGCTTCGCCGAGGGCGTGCGGGCCGCCACCGGCGGGCGCGGCGTGGACATCGTGCTGAACGCGCTGGCCGGCGAGTTCACCGACGCCTCGCTCGACCTGCTGGTCCCCGGCGGCCGGTTCGTCGAGATGGGCAAGACCGACCTGCGCGACCCCGCCGAGCTGGCCGCCCGACGGCCGCTGGACTACCGGCCGTTCGACCTGGCCCTGGTCCCGGCTCCGCGCATCCAGGAGATGCTGGCCGACCTGATGGGACTCTTCGACCGCGGTGTGCTCCATCCGCTGCCGGTCACCTCCTGGGACGTGGCGGCCGCCGACCGGGCCCTGCGCCACCTCCAACTCGCCCGGCACACCGGAAAGGTGGCCCTGCGGCTCGGGCGCCCGCTGGACCCGGACGGCACCGTGCTGATCACCGGCGCGGCGGGCGGGGTCGGGCGGCTGACGGCCCGTCACCTGGTGGAGCGGCACGGCGTGCGGCACCTGCTGCTGACCGGGCGGCGCGGGCTGGAGAGCCCGGAGGGGCGTGAGCTGCACGCCGAACTGACCGCCCTGGGAGCCGAGGTGACGGCCGTGGCGGCGGACATCGCCGACCCGGAGCAGGTCGCCGCACTGCTCGACCGGGTGCCGGCCGAGCACCCGCTGACCGCCGTGGTGCACGCGGCGGGCGTGCTGGACGACGCCACCCTGGCCGGTCTGGACGCGGCCCGGCTGGACAGCGTGCTGCGCCCCAAGGCCGACGGCGCCTGGCACCTGCACCGGCTCACCCGGGGCGCGGACCTGGCGGCCTTCGTGCTCTTCTCCTCGGCGGCCGGCCTGGTCGGCAACCCCGGTCAGGGCGGCTACGCGGCAGCCAACGTCTTCCTGGACGCGCTGGCCGCGAGCCGCTCCTCGGCCGGGCTGCCGGCCACCTCGATCGGCTGGGGGCTGTGGCGGTCCGACAGCGCGATGACCGGCACGCTCTCCGCCACCGACCGCGCCCGGATGGCCCGTTCGGGCATCCTGCCGCTCTCCGCGCGGCGCAGCCTGGAGCTGTTGGACCAGGCGCTGCGCGGCGCCGACCCGGCCCCGCTGGCGGTGCACCTGGACCTCGCCCGGCTGGCGCAGCTCCCGGACCTGGCGGCGCCGCTGCGCTCGCTGGTGCGCACCGTGCCGGCGGCCGCCGCGGACCCGGTGGGCGAGGGTCTGCTGGACCGGATCGCCGCCGATCCGGCGCGGGCCGGGGAACTGCTGGCCACCGTGGTGCAGCAGCACGTGTCGACCGTGCTGGGCCGCGCGCCGGGCGAGCAGGAGGCGCTGGACGGCCGCAGTTTCCGGGAGTTGGGCTTCGACTCGCTGACCGCCGTGGAACTGCGCAACCGCCTCGGCCGGGCCACCGGCCTGCGGCTGCCCGCCACGCTGGTCTTCGACCACCCGACCCCGGCCGCGCTGGCCGGGCACCTGGCCGCCCGGCTCGCCCCCGAGCCGGAGCAGCGGCCGGACGCGCAGCCGGACCCGCGGCCGGCGGCCGGTGAGCAGCCCTCCGAGTCCGCGACCGCGGACATCCCCCGGTCGGCCGAGGAACTGTTCCGGTTCATCGACTCGGAACTCCGATCCTGACTCCGCACCGAGAGGCGACACGGACCATGACGGACGAACGGAAACTGGTCGAGTACCTGCACTGGACCACCACCGAACTAGCGCGAGTGAAGCAGGAGTTGGCCAAGGCCACGGCAGCGGACCCGATCGCCGTGGTGAGCCTGGCCTGCCGCTACCCGGGCGGGATCCGCACCCCCGAGGACCTGTGGCAGGCGGTGGCCGCGGGCGCCGACGCGATCGGCGGGCCCCCGCAGGACCGCGGCTGGACCGCCGCCGAACTGCGGCACGCGGCGGCCGGCGGCTACCTGGCCGACGCGGGCGGCTTCGACGCCGGGTTCTTCGGCCTGGGCGCGGGCGAGGCCACCGCGATGGACCCGCAGCAGCGCCAGCTGCTCGAGGTCTGCTGGGAGGCGCTGGAACGCGCCGGCATCGACCCCCGCGACCTGCGCGGCAGCCGCACCGGCGTCTACGCCGGGGTGATCTACCAGGAGTACGCACCGCCGCCCGGCACCGCGCCCGCCGAGTTGGAGGGCTACCTGATGACGGGCAACGCCTCCAGCATCGCCTCGGGTCGGCTCGCCTACAGCTTCGGCTTCGAGGGGCCCGCGCTGACCGTGGACACCGCCTGCTCCTCCTCGCTGGTGGCGATCCACCTGGCCGCCCAGGCGCTGCGCGGCGGCGAGTGCGACCTGGCCGTGGCGGGCGGTGCCACCGTGATGGCCACGCCCCGGGTCTTCGCCGACTTCGCCGCCCAGGGCGGACTGGCGGCCGACGGGCGCTGCAAGCCCTTCGCCAGGGGGGCCGACGGGACCGGGTTCGGCGAGGGCGTCGGCCTGCTGGTGCTGGAACGGCTCTCCGACGCCACCCGGCTGGGCCACCCGGTGCTCGCCCTGCTGCGCGGCTCGGCGGTCAACTCGGACGGCGCCAGCAACGGCCTCACCGCGCCGAGCTCCCCGGCCCAGCGCCGGGTGATCGAGGCTGCCCTGCGAACCGCCGGGCTGACGCCCGACCAGGTGGACGCGGTGGAGGCGCACGGCACCGGCACCGTGCTCGGCGACCCGATCGAGGCCGCCGCGCTGATCGAGGCCTACGGCGCCGTCGCCCGCCGCGAGCCGCTGTACCTCGGCTCGGTGAAGTCCAACCTGGGGCACACCCAGGCGGCGGCCGGCGTGGCCGGGGTGATCAAGATGGTGCAGGCGATGCGGCACGGCCTGCTGCCCGCCAGCCTGCACGCCGACCAGCCCTCGGAATTCGTGGACTGGCCGGCCGGCCGGGTCGAACTGCTGGACCGCGCCCGGCCCTGGCCCGAACGCGGCGAGGGCCCGCGACGGGCGGCGGTCTCGTCGTTCGGGATCAGCGGGACGAATGCGCACCTGGTGCTGGAGGGCGTCCCCGCGGCGGTGGCGGCGGAGGAGGGCGAGCGGGCCGGTGCCCCGGCGGAGTCCGGCCTCCCCGCTGCGCCCGCCCCGGCCGCGGCGGCGCCGGCTGACCCGCAGGACCGGGTGCTGCCCTGGGTCCTCTCGGCCCGCACGCCCCAGGCACTGGCCGAACTGGCCGAGCGGCTGGGGGCGCAGGGCGCCGGCCCCGGTGCGCCCGCGCCGGCGGCCGTCGGGCGCGCCCTGCTGCGGCGCAGCGGGTTCCGGCACCGCGCGGTCGCCGTCGGCGCGAACGCGGCGGAGCTGGCTGCCGAGTTGCGCCGGATCGCGGCGGGCGGCGGGGCGGCGGGCGGCCCGGCCGCCACCACGCGCCGGGTGGCCTTCGTCTTCAGCGGCCAGGGCACCCAGCGCCTCGGGATGGGGCGCGGGCTGTACCGGGCGTACCCGGCCTACGCGGCGGCCTTCGACGCGGCCTGCGCCGCCGTCGACCGGGCCCGCGCGGCGCAGGGGGCCGACGGCGGACCGGCCCTGCGCGAGATCGTGCACGGCCCGGCGGACGGGAGCCGTCCCGCCGTCGACCCGCTGGCCCGCACCGAGTTCGCCCAGCCCGCGCTCTTCGCGCTGCAGGTGGCGCTGGCCCGGCTGGCGGTGGAGCTCGGGGTGCGCCCGGTGGCGGTCTGCGGGCATTCGATCGGCGAGCTGGCGGCCGCGCACCTGGCGGGCGTGCTCGACCTGGACGGGGCTGCCGCGCTGGTGGTGGCCCGGGCCCGGGCGATGCAGGCCGCGCCGGAGGGCGGCCGGATGGTCGCGCTGCGGGCCGGGGAGGCCGAGGTGCTGGCCCGGCTGGAGCAGCTGCCGCCGGCGGAGCGCCCGGCCCTGGCCGCCGTCAACGGGCCCCGGGCCACGGTCCTCGCGGGCGGCGCGGCGGCCGTGAACGCGCTGGCCGCCGCGTTCCGCTCGGCCGGGGTGCGGACCAAGGCGCTGCGGGTCGGCCACGCCTTCCACTCGCCGCACATGGATCCGGCGCTGCCCGCGATCGAGGCGGCCGCGGCCGGCCTGGCGGTCGGCGAGCCGGCCGTCCCGCTGGTCTCCGGCCGGACCGGCGCGGTGGCCGGCCGCGGCGAGCTGGCCGCGCCCGGCTACTGGTCGGGGCAGGTCCGCGAGACGGTGCGGTTCGCCGACTGCGTGCGCACCCTGCGCGAGGAGCTGCGGGCGGACGCGTTCATCGAGATCGGGCCGGACACCACCGCCAGCGGAATGGTCGGCGAGATCCTGGCGGACCGTCAGGAGCAGCTGCCCGCCGTCCCGCTGCTGCGCGGTCCGGCCGCCGAGCCGCACACCCTGCTGAGCGCGCTGGGCCGGCTGTACGCGGCCGGCGTGCCGGTGGACTGGGCGGCGCTGCTGGGGGAGGGCCCGTCGGCGGATCCGGCCGTGCTGCCCACCTACCCCTTCCAGCACCAGCACTACTGGCTGCCCAGGCCGACCGCGGTACACCAGCCCTCGGCGACGCTGGTCACGGGGGCGGCCGAGGCGGCCGCCCCGGTCCGGCGCGAGCTGTCGGAGCGGATGCTGACCGAGTGGGTGCTGGCGGCGGTGGCCGAGGTGCTCGGCCCCGGCGGCGAACCGGTCGCGGCCGGTGACGACCTGACGGCGGCCGGCATCACCTCCTTCGGCGCACTGGAGATCGCCACCCGGCTCACCGGGCTGACCGGTGTGTCGATCCGCCCGGTGCTGGTGCTCGAGCACCGGACCGCCCAGGAGCTCGCCCGGCACCTGCACGCCACCCTCGCCACCCCTGAGGCCACCGGGCCCACCGGCGCCGCCAGCCTCACCACCGACCAACTGGAGCCCGCACCATGACCACCGACCCGACCCCGGCGCCCGCCGCCGCCGACGAGGCAGCGGCGGCCCTGGCCGAGCTGCGCGCCCTGCACGCGGAGGGCGGCCTGGCCGCCCGGTTCGACCGGGTGCCCGCCCTCCTCGCCCCGCTGAGTGCCGACCAACTCCTCACCGCGGCGCGCCTGCTGGCTCGTCTCGACCCGGCCGAGCTGCGCACCCTGCATCCGGGCCTGCCGGTGGCCCGGATCGCGCTGACCGGCTCCGGCCTGCTGGCGGCCCTGCGCACCGCGCTGGTGGGCGAGCTGGCCCGGCACGGCTACCTCCCGCAGGTGTCGACCGGCGACTTCGGCTCCTACGTCTTCGATCTCGGGGACCCCGCGGCCGAGTTCGCGGCCGAGCCCGCCGACCTGACGGTCTGCCTGCTGGACCACACGGCGGTGCTCGACCGGGTCGCGGTGCCGTTCACGGCCGAGGACGTCGCGGCGGCCGTCCGGGGTGCGGTGGCCGACTGGTCCGTGCTGGCCACCGGCTACGCCGACCGGACCGGCACCCCGGTGGTGCTCAACACCGTTCCGCTGCCCGCCGCCTGGCCCGCCCAGTTGCTCGACCACGCAGCCCGGGCCCGGCTCGGCGCGGCCTGGCGCGCCGCCAATGCCGAACTGCTGGGCCTGGGCGCGGCGCCGGGCCGGGTCACCGTGCTCGACCTGGACGTGCTGCTCACCGGCTCGGTGCCGCTGACCGACCCGCGCTTCGACGTCTACGCGGGCGCACACCTGAGTGATCCGCTGACGGCCGCCTACGCCCGGGAGTTGGCCCACCTGCTGCGGGCCCGCGGCGGCCGGGCGAAGAAGGTGCTGGCGGTCGACCTCGACCAGACGCTGTGGGGCGGGGTGCTCGGAGACGACGGCATCGAGGGCATCGAGGTGGCGCACGGCCGGCGCGGCGAGGCCTTCCACCGGTTCCAGGGGGTGCTCCGGCAGCTCCAGTCGCAGGGCGTGCTGCTGGCGGCGGTGAGCAAGAACGATCGCGAACCGGTGCTGGCCGCGCTCCGCGACCATCCGGACCTGCTGGTGCGGGAGGGGGATTTCGTCCGGGTGCTGGCCAACTGGGCGCCGAAGCCCGAGAACCTGCGGACCCTGGTGAAGGAACTCAACCTGGCCGCGGACAGCGTGGTGTTCGCCGATGACAGCCGCTACGAGTGCGCGACCGTGCGCGCCGAGCTGCCGCAGACGACCGTGCTGGCCCTGGACGGCGACCCGGCCGAGCACGTCGGCCGGCTGCTGGCGGACGCCTGGTTCGCCACCGCCGAGGTGACGGCGGAGGACCGCGGCCGCACCCGGCTCTACCAGGAGGAGACCGCGCGCGCGGACTTCCTCTCCGCGGCCGGCTCGGCCGAGCAGTTCCTGGCCGGCCTCGGGGTGCGGGTGACGCTGGCCCGGGCCCAGGCCGCCGAGTTCGCCCGGATCTCCCAGATCACCCTGCGCACCAACCAGTTCAACCTCACCACCGAACGGCTGGACCCGGCCCAGGTGGGCGCGCTGGCCGACCGCCCGGACGCCAGGGTGCTCGCCCTGTCGGCCGCCGACCGGTTCGGCGGCAACGGGATCGTCGGCGCGGTGCTGCTGCGGGCCGAGCCAGCCGAGGGCGGCCCCGAGCTGGTGATCGACAACCTGCTGCTGAGCTGCCGGGTGTTCTCCCGCGGCATCGAACAGGCCTGCCTGGCCGAGGTGTTGGCGCAGGCCCGGGCGGCCGGCTTCGCCGCCGTCCGGGGCGCCTACCGCGCGACCGCGAAGAACGCCAAGGTGTCCGGGCTCTACCCGCACTACGGCTTCGGGGAGGTGGCCCGCTCGGACTCCGGCGCCGAGTTCGTCCACCCGCTGCGCGGCGGGGAACCGCTGCCCGAGGTGCCCGGCCACCTCACGCTGTCGGCGGCGCCGGACCTGGTGCCGCCGCTGCCGGCGGCTGATGTCCAGTCAGCCGCCCTGGCGCAGCGGCGAGATTGACAACCTGAGGGTGCCTCGATTTAACTGGCGAACAGAAGGACGATTTCCCGGAAGGAGAGCGCCTTGAGCGAGGCGATCGCGATATCGGTGCACGACACGGCGCCCGTCTGGCGGGGCGACCGGGCCGGCGACGCGCTTCGGCGCTCCATCGAACTGGCCCAGGCCGTCGAGTCGTTCGGTTACGAGCGGTACTGGGTGGCCGAGCACCACAGCACTCCGGCACTGGCCACCTCGAGCCCGGCCGTGCTGGCCGGGCAGATCCTGGCGGTCACCACCACCCTGCGGGTCGGCTCGGGCGCCGTGCTGCTGCCCAACCACTCCGCCTACGCGGTGGCCGAGCAGTTCGGCGTGCTCGCCAGCCTCCACCCCGGCCGGGTGGACCTCGGCCTCGGCCGGGGCGGCGGGGGCTCGCCGGCCGCCGGCGCCCGGCTCGGCGACCCGCTGGGGCACGGCTTCGACGCCCAGCTGGACGACCTCAACCGCTTCTTCGACGGCGGTCTGAACGGGGTGCGGGCCGTGCCGGAGCCCGAAGTCCCGCCCAGGATCTGGCTGGTGGGCTCCAGCGCCGGCAGTGCCGTGTACGCGGGCCGCCGCGGCCTGCCCTTCGTCTACGCGCACGCCATCGTCGGCGGCGGCGCCCCCGAGGCGCTGCTCGCCTACCGGGAGTCCTTCCAGCCCACCGAGGCCCAGCCCGAACCGCACGCCGGGCTCGCCGTGATAGCGGTCGCCGCCGACACCGACAGCCGTGCCGAGAGCCTGGCCAACGCCTTCGTGCTGGGCCAGATCCAGATGCGCACCACCGACCCGGACACCCTGCTGCCCACCGAGGCCGAGGCCGCCGCGCACCGGTTCACCCCGCCCGAGCAGGCCTTCCTGCGCCAGCGGATCGACCCGCAGTTCGTCGGCTCCCCGCAGCGGATCGGCCCCCGGCTGCGCGAGCTGCTGCACGCGACCAAGGCCGACGAGCTCTTCGTGCTCACCCAGGTGCCCGACCACGAGGCCCGCGTCCGCTCCTACGAGCTGATCGCCAAGCTGTTCTGACCGGCCCGACCGGCCCGACCGGCCCGACCGGCCCGCCGGCCCCCGACCCCGAAGGCCCGACCCCCGTCCCCCGGGGGGACGGGCCTTCGGCCTGTCCGGGAGCCGGGCCCGGGCCGTACCGGCCCCGACCGCCGCCCGGCCGGTTCAGACCTGATTTAGCCCCGTCGACCATCGTGACTGTCCGACACCCAGCCGCGAGGCACCGCCCGCCACCGGCGCCGGAACACCCGGACAGGGCGCCCCGGCGGGCGGCCCCGAGCCGCCCGCGGCCCACCGCACAGCAGCGAGGACGACGATGGACTCTGGCAACTGGTTCCGCAGACACCGCAGCGCCGCCACCGCGGCCGGGGTCGCCGCGCTGGTCCTGGGCGCCCTGTCCGGCTGTTCCGGCGGTGGCGGAGGAGGCGGCAGCGCGGCCGCCGCCGGGACGCCGCGGGACGGCGGCACCCTGCACCTGGCCGTCGCCACCCAGCCCGACTGCCTCGACCCGCACCAGAGCCCCACCCAGGCGGCCCGGCTGTTCGCCCGCCCGATCCTCGACTCACTGGTCTACCAGGACCAGAAGGGCGCCCTGCACCCGTGGCTGGCCACCTCCTGGCAGGCCTCGCCGGACGGCCTGCGCTACACCTTCCAGCTGCGCGACGGCGTCAGCTTCACCGACGGCGCTCCCTTCGACGCCGCCGCCGTGGTCGCCAACCTCGACCAGGTGGTGGCCCCGGCCACCAAGTCGATGCTCGCCGCCAGCCTGCTCGCCGCCTACGCCTCCTCCCGCGCCGTCGACCCGCACACCGTCGAGATCACCCTGAAGTCGCCCGACTCCGGGCTGCTCGGCGCGCTCGCCACCCCGAACCTGGGCATCGAGTCGCCCAGGACCCTCACCGGAGCGCCCTCGGCGCTGTGCACCAGGATCGTCGGCACCGGCCCGTTCCGCAGCGATGGCGGCTTCGTCTCGCAGAAGGGCATCGACTACACCCGCAACACCGCCGACACCTGGTCCCCCACCGGAAGCCCGGCCCACCTGGACGGCGTCAGCCTGTCCGTGGTGCCCGATGACTCGGCCCGCTCCGGCGCCCTCACCAGCGGCCAGGTCGACGCGGCCACCGCGCTCTCCCCGGTCGGCCTGCGCACCGTCAAGTCCGACCCCGCGCTGACCCTGTACCAGGAGCCCTACCCCGGCGCCAACTACGCCTACTGGCCCAACACGGCCGGCGGCCCGTTCGCCGATCCGGCCGTGCGGCAGGCCTTCCGCGAGGGCATCGACTGGCCGGCCATCGTCAACAGCCTCTACTTCGGCCTCTACCCGGCCGCCGCCGGCCCGCTCGCCACCACCACCCCCGGCTACGACGGCTCGGTGGCCGCCGCCTACGCCGTCAACACCGCCGACGCCGCCAAGCTGCTCGACCAGGCCGGCTGGACCGGCCGCGACGCCCAGGGCTACCGCACCAAGAACGGCGCCAGGCTGACCCTGCGCCACCTCTGGTCCAGCCCGGCGATCCAGGACCTCGCGGTCCAGATCCAGTCCCAGGCCAAGGCGCTCGGCATCGAGATCGCCGAGCAGAGCGTCGACTCCGGTACCTACGTGAAGCGGCTGCTGGCCGGCGACTACGACCTGATCGACACCAGCTTCGCCTCCCCCGACTCCTCGGTGCTGCGGGTGCTGTTCAGCGCCGCCAACATCCCCACCCCCGCGCGCGGGATCAGCAACAACATGGCCCGCTACGACAACCCCGCCGCCGAGCAGCTCTTCCAGAGCGCCCTCAAGGCCGGCACGGACGCCGACCGCGTCCAGGCCTACGACCAGGTGCAGCAGCAGGTCACCAAGGACGCCGCGGTCTTCCCGATCTACTCCCCGGTCTCCTCGATCGCCACCCGCTCGACCGTCCAGGGCATCACCTTCGAGGTCGACGGCACCCCCGACCTGTCCACGGCATGGCTGGCCTCCTGACCGGGGCGGGCGCGGCCGCCCCCGCCCGCCGGCTGCTGCGCCGCGCCGCCCTGCGGCTGGCCGCCGCGCTCGGCGTGCTGTGGGGCGCCGTCACCGCCGCCTTCCTGCTGCTGCACCTGATGCCCGGCGGCACCGCCGACGTGCTGACCGCGGGCGCCCAGGTCAGCCCGGGCGCCCGGGCCGCGCTCACCGCCCAGTACCGGCTCGGCGACCCGCTGCCGGTGCAGTACGCCGCCTACCTGGGCCGGCTGCTGCACGGCGACCTCGGCGACTCCTACGTGCTGCGGGAGCCGGTGTGGCGCGCGATCGGCGCCCAACTGCCCGCCACCCTGCAACTGCTGGGAACCACACTGGCCGTCACCGCGATCGGCGCCGTGCTCCTCGCGCAGGCCACCGCCCGGGCCGGCCGGCGCGCCAGGGCGCTGGCCGCCTCGGTCGAGGCCCTGGTGGTCGCACTGCCGCCGTACTGGCTCGGACTGCTGCTGCTCGCGCTCTTCTCCTTCCAACTGCACTGGCTGCCCGCGATCGGCACCTCCGGACCGCAGGGCCTGGTGCTGCCCACCATCGCCCTGGCGGCCGCACCCACGGCCGTGCTCAGCCAGGTGCTGCGCGAGGGACTGCTGCGCGCCCTCGAGGAGCCGTTCACCACCGGCGCCCGGGCCCGCGGCATCAGCGAACGCGCGGTGCTGCTGCGGCACGCCCTGCGGCACGCGCTGCTGCCCGCCACCGCGCTCTTCGGCTGGCTGGCGGGCTCGCTGATCGGCGGCGCCGTGGTGATCGAGATCGTCTTCTCCCGGCAGGGCGTCGGCCGGCTGCTGCTCAGCGCCGTGCAGAACAAGGACATGCCGGTGGTGATCGCCCTGGTGCTGCTGGCCGCCGCCGTCTTCGTCCTGGTCAACCTCGCGGTCGACACCCTGCACGGGCTGATCGACCCGCGCACCCGACGGACCGGGAGGACCGCGTGACCCGACGCTTCGGACTGCTGCTCGCCCTCGCCGTGCTGCTCGCGCTGGCCGCGATGACCGTGCTGCCCGGCCTGTTCACCGGCACCGACCCCAACGCCACCGACCTGCACGCCGTGCTCCGGCCGCCCAGCGGCGCCCACCCGCTCGGCACCGACCAGAACGGCCGCGACCTGTACGCCCGGATCGTCCACGGTGCCCGGCCCTCGCTGCTGATCGGCATCGGCGCCGTCGGGCTCGCCCTGGTCGGCGGCACCCTGCTGGGCGCCGCCGCCGCCCTCGGCGGCCGGCTGCTCGACCAACTGCTCAGCCGGCTGCTGGAGGTCGTGCTCTCGGTGCCCGGCCTGCTGCTGGTCTTCCTGATCGTCGCCGTGCTCGGCCGCGGCACCTGGCCCGTGGTGCTCGGGCTGGCCGTCGTCGCGCTGCCCGGCTTCGCCCGGGTGGCCCGCGCCGAGGTGCTGGCCGTGCGCCACCGGGCCTACCTGGAGACCGCACACGGCTTCGGCCTGCGGCGCACCGAGGTGGTGCTGCGCCACGTGCTGCCCAACGCGCTCGGCCCGGTACTGGCGCTCGGCGTGGTCTCGCTCGGCGCCACCATCGTGGCCGGCTCCAGCCTCAGCTTCGTCGGCCTCGGCCCGCAGCCGCCGACCGCCGAATGGGGCGCCATGCTGGCCGGCAGCCGGGACCTGCTCGGCCTCGCCTGGTGGACCGCGGCCTTCCCCGGTGCCGCCGTCACCGCCGCCGTGCTGGCCGCCTCCGCGGTCGGCCGGCAACTGCAGCGGACCCTGGACCGGAGGCAGCGATGAGCGGCACGGACGAACCGCTGGTCCGGGTCGAGGGCCTGGCCGTCAGCTTCCCCGCCGCCAGCGGGGGCGGGCGGATCGAGGCGGTGCGAGAGGCCTCGTTCACCGTCCGGCGCGGCCAAGTCGTCGCCCTGGTCGGCGAATCCGGGTCGGGTAAGAGCGCCACCGCGCGCAGCCTGGTCGGGCTCGCCGGACCGGGCGCCCGGGTCGGCGCCGCCGCGCTGCGCTTCGACGGCACCGACCTGACCGCCCTCGGCGAACGCGGCTGGCGCAGCCTGCGCGGCCGCCGGATCGGCTACGTGCTGCAGGACGCCCTCGGCTCGCTGGACCCGCTGCGCCGAGTCGGCGCCGAAGTCGCCGAGGCCGCTCGGGAACACCGCACGGTGCCGCCGGCCGCGCTCGCCGGCGAGGCGGTGCGGTTGCTGGCCGAGGTCGGCGTACCGCAACCCGAGCTGCGCGCGCGGCAGTTCCCGCACGAGCTGTCCGGCGGCCTGCGCCAGCGGGCGCTGATCGCCGCCGCCCTCTCGGCCCGCCCCGAGCTGCTGATCGCCGACGAGCCCACCACCGCGCTGGACGCCACCGTGCAGCGCCAGGTGCTCGGCCTGATCCGCGAGCGCACCCAGGACGGCACCGCCGTCCTGCTGATCAGCCACGACCTCGGCGTGGTCGCCGAGTTCGCCGACCAGGTGTACGTGATGCGGCAGGGCCGGTTCGTCGAACAGGGACCGCCCGGGCGGGTGCTGCGCGCGCCCGACCATCCCTACACCCGGGCGCTGGTGGACGCCGTGCCGGACGGCAGCGTGCGTCCCGCCGCACCCGAGCGGCCCGGCCGCGCCGTCCTGCGCGCCGAGGGCCTGGCCAAGTCCTACCGGCTGCCCGACCGCAGCACCCTGCACGCGCTGCGGGAGGTCTCGCTGGAGGTGCGTGCGGGGGAGACCCTGGGCGTGGTCGGCGAATCCGGTTCGGGCAAGACCACGCTCGGCCGGATGCTGGCCGGCCTGGTCCGCCCCGACGCCGGGCGGATCGAACTCGACGGCCGGGACTGGTCGGTGCTGCGCGGCGCGGAGCGCCGCCGGGCCCGGCTGCGGGTCCAGGTGGTGCACCAGGACCCGCTGGCCTCCTTCGACCCGCGCCACACCGTGCGCCGACTGCTCGCCGACCCGCTGCGCGCCACCGGGCTGCGCCGCCCGCGCTGGCCGGCCCGGATGGCCGAACTGCTGGACGAGGTGGGCCTGTCCGCCGACCTGCTGGACCGGATGCCGCGCGACCTCTCCGGCGGCCAGCGCCAGCGCCTGGCGATCTGCCGGGCGCTGGCGGTACGGCCGGACGTGGTGGTCTGCGACGAGCCGGTCTCCGCGCTGGACGCCACCGTGCAGGCCCAGGTCCTCGACCTGTTCGAGCAGACCCGGCAACGCCTCGGCGTGGCCTACGTGTTCATCTCGCACGACCTCGGCGTGGTGCGCCGGCTCAGCCACCAGGTGCTGGTGCTGCGCGACGGCCGGGCGGTCGAGGCCGGCCCCGCCGCCCGGGTGCTGGACGCACCGCAGCACCCGTACACCCGTCAACTCCTCGCCGCGGCGGCCAGGCTGCCCCGCGACGCGGAGCAACCGTCAACCGACGAGCCGTCGTTTCCGTGACCGGCCGCCGACCGACTCGCTACGGAGGGAACCCACAGATGTCGTCCCAGGCCCCGCACTACCCCCAGCAGCGCAGCTGCCCCTACCAGCCGCCGGCCGGCTACCGGGAGCTCGGCGAGCAGGGACCGCTGCTCAAGGTGACGCTGTTCGACGGCCGGGAGGCCTGGCTGGTCACCGGCTACCAGGAGTCCCGGGAGATCCTCACCCACCCCAACCTCTCCTCCAAGCGCACCCACCCGGACTTCCCCATCGTGGCACCGCGGTTCCGCTCGCAGATCGCCCGCAGCCTGGCGATGATCGCCATGGACCCGCCCGAGCACGACCTCTACCGCCGCTACCTCAACCCGCACTTCAGCCTCAAGCAGGTCCGCCGGATGCAGCCGGAGATCGAGCGGATCGTGACCGGCTACGTCGACCGGATCATCGACCACGGTCCGCCCGCCGACCTGATCCCGCTGCTCGCCGTGCCGTTGCCCTCGCTGGTGATCTGCCGCCACCTCGGTGTGCCGTTCGAGGACCACGAGTTCTTCCAGGACGCCAGCGGCAAGGTCATGCTCGGCACCGAGGAGGAGTCCGGCGGGGCCGCCCAGGAGCTGGTCGACTACATCGACGCGCTGGTCACCGCGCAGATCAAGGAGCCCACCGACGGACTGCTCGGCACCCTGGTCCGCGAACGCGTGCTGACCGGCGACATCGGCCACGCCGAACTCGTCTCGATCGCCCTGGTGCTGCTGATCGCGGCGCACGAGACCACCTCCTCCTCGCTCGCCCTCGGTGTGATCACCCTGCTGGAGCACCCCGAGCAGCTGTCCCTGCTGCACCAGGACCCGAGCCGCACCGGCACCGCCGTCGAGGAACTGCTGCGCTTCATCGCCACCACCGACCTGGTCGCCACCCGGATCGCCAAGGGCGACATCGAACTGGCGGGCCAGACCATCCGGGCGGGCGAGGGCGTGCTGGTCTCCGGCACGCTGGCCAACCGCGACCCGCTCACCCACCAGCGCCCCGAAGAGCTCGACCTGCTGCGCGCCGACAGCCACCACCTCACGTTCGGCTTCGGCATCCACCAGTGCCTCGGCCAGAACCTGGCCCGGCTCGAACTGGAGGTCGCCTTCCGCGAGCTGTTCACCCGGATCCCCGGCCTGCGGCTGGACGCCGAGGTCGGCGACCTGCCGATCCTCGGCGCCGGCACGGTGCAGCGGGTGCTCTCCCTGCCGGTCGCCTGGTGAGCGCCCTGCGGGTGACCGCCGACCGCTACCGCTGCATCAGCGGCGGCCGCTGCATGGCCAGCGCCGGGGAGGTCTTCGACCAGGACGAGGACGGCATCGTGCTGGTGCTGATCCCCGAGCCCGGCCCCGAGCTGCGGGAGGCGGTCCGCCGGGCCGCCTTCCTCTGCCCGTCCCGGGCGATCCGGCTCACCGAGACCGAGGACTGACCGCCCGTCAGGGCCCCCGCCCGCCCGCCAACCCGCCCGATCCGTCCGATCCGTCCGATCCGACCAGAGGAGCACCGCCGATGCCCGCGTCCATCCGGACGACCGCCCCGAGACCCGACCCGGGCCTCACCACCGCAGGCCCGGCCGACCCGGACCGGCTGCCCTCACTGACCGGCATGCGCTTCGGCGCGGCCTTCCTGGTGTTCCTCTGCCACTCCTTCGTGCTCGGCTACTTCGACGCCCGCACCGAGGCCAAGCTGGCGCCCCTCGCCTTCGCGATCGGCTGGCTCGGCGTGGAGTTCTTCTTCGTGCTCAGCGGCTTCGTGCTGACCTGGTCGGCGCGCGGGCGGCAGCCGGTGCGGCGGTTCTGGCGGCGCCGGCTGGCCAAGATCTACCCGAACCACGTGGTCGCCTGGGGCGCGGCGATCGTGCTCGCGCTGCTGGCCGGCCAGCAGGTGCACCTGGGCGACCTGCTGCCGAGCCTGTTCCTGGTGCACACCTGGCTGCCCGAGGCCCGGTTCATCCTCACCATCAACGTGGTGACCTGGTCGCTCAGCTGCGAGCTGCTGTTCTACCTGGCGTTCCCGCTGCTGCACGGGCTGGTGCGGCGCATCCCGGCGGCCCGGCTCTGGTGGGCGGTCGCCGGGGTGACGGCGGTGATCCTGCTGCTGCCGGCGATCGGCCAGGCCTGGCTCCCGGGCCGGCCCCGGCTGCCCGGCCTGGGCATGTCGCTCACCCAGAACTGGTTCCTGGTCTCCTTCCCGCCGACCCGGGCGCTGGACTTCACACTCGGCATCCTGATGGCCCGGATCGTCCAGGAGGGCCGCTGGCCCCGGATCAGCCCGCTGGTGCCGGCCGTCCTGCTGGCCGTCGGCTTCGCCGCACAGCTGACCGCCTACCCCGGTGTCTACAGCCTGAGCGCGCCGGTGGCGCTGCCGCTGGCGCTGCTGGTGCCCGCCGTCGCCGCCGTGGACCTGCGCGGCGGGCGGTCGCTCTTCCGCAGCCGTCCGGTGGTCTGGCTGGGCACGGTCTCCTACGCCTCCTACCTGACCCACTTCCTGGTGCTGGAGTTCGGGCACACCGCGCTCGGCAGCACCCGCAGCTGGACCACGCCCGCGGCGATCGGCGTGCTGGCCGGCATGTTCGGCGCGGCCACCCTGGTGGCCTGGGCTCTGCACTCCCTGGTCGAGAACCCGGCCATGCGGCTGCTGGCCGCGCCGCGCGCCGCCCGGCCGACACCCGCCACCCCTGCGAGGACCTGATGACCGCCTTCGCCTATCCGCAGGACCGCACCTGCCCGTACCAGCCGTCACCCGGCTACCAGGAGCTCGGCCGCACCGGGGCGCTGCACCGGGTCGAGCTGTGGAACGGCAGCGGCATCTGGATGGTGACCGGCCACGCCCAGGGCCGGGCGCTGCTCGCCGACGCCCGGCTCTCGGCCGACCGCTCGCGTCCCGACTTCCCCGTGGTGCTGCCCCGGTTCGAGGCGCCGATCTTCAAGCCGATCGCCATCATCGGCTTCGACCCGCCCGTGCACGACATCCACCGGCGGCTGCTGGCACCCGACTTCGGCCTCAAGCGGGTGCGCGAACTGCGCGGCCACGTGGAGGAGCTGACGCACCGCCTGGTGGACCGGATGGTCGCGGCCGGGTCCTCGGCCGACCTGCTGACGGCCTACGCGCTGCCGATCCCGTCCACCGTCATCTCGGACCTGCTGGGCGTGCCCTACCAGGACCACGAGTTCTTCGAGGAGAAGACGGTCGGACTGCTGCAGGCCAAGGACGCCGACGGAGCGGAGGCCGCCGGACGGGCACTGTGGGACTACCTGGACGGGCTGATCACCGCCGCCGAGCGCGAGCCCGGCGGCGGCCCCGGGCTGCTCGGCCGACTGGCCGGCGAGGTCGGCGGTCCCGACCTGAGCCGGGAGGACCTGCTGCGGATCGCGCTGGCGCTGCTGATCGGCGGCCACGACACCACCTCGCAGATGATCGCGCTCGGCGTGGTGACCCTGCTGGAGCACCCCGACCAGCTGGCCGCCTTCCTGGCGGCCGACCAGGCGGGCCGGGCGGCGGCGGTGGACGAACTGCTGCGGATGGTCTCGGTCACCGACGTCTCCGGCGTCCGGGTGGCCACCGAGGACCTGGAGATCGACGGGCAGCTGATCCGGGCGGGGGAGGGGGTGCTGGTCTCCTCCTCGATGGCCAACCGGGACCCGGCCGTCTACCCCGACCCCTACGTCCTGGATGTGCGGCGGCCCGGCACCGGACGCCAGCACCTGGCGTTCGGCTTCGGCATCCACCAGTGCCTGGGGCAGAACCTGGCCCGACTGGAGCTGGAGGCCGCCTTCGCCACGCTCTTCGAGCGGCTGCCCGGGCTGCGGCTGGCCGTGCCGGCGGACGAGCTGTCCGCCCGGCGCGGCGGCACCATGCAGGGCGTGCACGCGCTGCCGGTGGAGTGGTGAGCGCCGTGGCCAGGGTGATCGCGGACCGGGAGCGCTGCATGGCGGCGGGCCACTGCGTGTTCGGTGTGCCCGAGGTGTTCGACCAGGGCGAGGACGGGCTGGTGGTGCTGCTGGAGCAGGCGCCGGGTGAGGAGCTCGCGCCCGCGGTGCGGCTGGCGGTCTCGCTCTGCCCGTCGCGGGCGCTGTCAGTGGTGGAGTGAGCAACTGACGGAGTGAGCAACTGACGGAGTGAGCAACTGACGGAGGGCGGGCCCGAGACCGGGGCCCGCCCTCCGTCAGCCGGTACCCGTCACGTCACCCGTTCAGGAAGGCCGTGCTGGCCGCGTTCCAGCGGCTCCCGTGCACCTGGTCGGCGGGCACCGCGGCGGCGATCGCCGCGAGCTCCTGTGCGGTGAGCGCCAGCCGCGTGGCCGCGGCGTTCTCCGCCAGATGGCCGAGCCGGCCGGTCCCCGGGATCGGCACCACGTCCGGACCCTGGTGGTGCAGCCAAGCCAGCGCCAACTGGGCCGCGGTGACGCCGCGTTCGCGGGCCAGCTCGACCAGCCGGTCGGCCAGCGGCAGATTGGCGGCCAGGTTCGCCGGTTCGAACCGGGGCAGCCCGATCCGCCGGAAGTCGGCCGGCCCCAGCTGCCCGGCGTCGCGCACCGTCCCGGTCAGGAAGCCGCGCCCGAGCGGCGCGTACGCCAGCACGGCGATGCCCAGCTCCCGGCAGGCGGCCAGCGGCCCCTCCTCCAGGTCGCGGGACCAGAGGGACCACTCGCTCTGCAGCGCCGCCACCGGGGTGACCGCGTGCGCCCGCCGCAGCGTGGCCGCGGAGACCTCGCTCAGCCCGTAGGCCCGGATCTTGCCGGCCGCGATCAGCTCGCCCAGCGCGCCCGCGGTCTCCTCCACCGGAACGGCGGGGTCCGCCCGGGTGAGCTGGAAGAGGTCGATGTGGTCCACCCCGAGCCGGCGCAGCGAGGCCTCGCAGCTCTCCCGCAGGTACGCCGGATCGGCCCGGATGCCGGTGCCGACGCCGGAACCGGGCCGCAGGACGCCGAACTTGGTGGCGATCACCGCCCGGTCCCGCCGCCCGGCCAGCGCGCGGCCGATCAGCCGCTCGTTCTCGCCGTGCCCGTAGACGTCGGCGGTGTCCAGCAGGGTGACCCCGAGATCCAGCGCCCGGTGGATCACGGCCAGCGCATCCGCCTCGGCGACCGGCCCGTAGAACTCGGACAGGCCCAGGCAGCCCAGCCCCTGGGCACCCACCGCCAACGGTCCGATCCGACGCTGCTCCAGCACGAACTGCTCCGTCGCCATGGCCGTCAGTTCCGGTAGAGGACGATCGCGGACTCGTACTCGCTGTGCGTCTCCCTGACCAGCGGCCGGAAGGTCCGGTAGCCGATCGCGCCGCGCAGCGGTCCGGCCACCACCACGGCCGGGAAGGTGGCGAACTCCCCGGCGGTCAGCCGGGCGTCGTCCACCGGGCCGCCGGCCCGGACCACGTTGCCGTCGTCCAGGGTGATCCGCTCGCCGAAGTAGGCGATGAAGTGGCCGTCGGCCTGGTCGCGGTAGAGCATCCGTCCGGCGCCCTCGGTCTGCCCCAGCCGGTCGCCGTCCGGGCCGAAGATCTCCAGCCGCACGGTGGCGAAGTCGCGCTCGGTGGGGGTGGTGCCGGTCGGATCGGGGTTGGTGGAGCGGTACTCCACCACCTTCTCGCGCAGGTCGCGCAGGACCAGCGAGCGGCCGGGCCCGGCGAGCCGGCCGACCGTGTCCGAGGTGGTCACGGGCGGGGCGGCCAGCAGGGCGAGCAGCCGGGACCGGCCCTGTTCGAGCAGCGCGGCCAGCGGGCCGGGCAGGGGACTGGATGCCATGGTGGTCCTCCTGGAGGGGTGAGCGGGGTCGCCCGAAGGTACGGCCCCGGGCTCAATCCGCCCTTAACCGCGGGAGCGGCCCGGCGGCCCGGTCAGCCCGGCACGACCACCCCGGTCAGGAAGTGGTCCAGCAGCCGGGAACTGCCGTCCCGGTCGGCGGTGGCGTTCTCCCGGACCCAGGCCACGGCGCTGAGCAGGTCGAAGAGCTCGTCGGGCGTCAGCTCGGGCCGCACCCGGCCGGCCGCCTGGGCGCGGGCCAGCAGCTGCGCGCCGGTGTCGTGCATCGCGGCGCAGGCGGCGTGCGAGGGGGTGCCCTCGTCGTACATGCTCTGCGCCAGGATGCCGACCAGTCCGCGGAAGGTGCTGAAGTGGCGCACCGCGCGGTGCATCCAGGCGGTCAGGGCGGTCAGCGGGTCGACGGGGGCGTCCGGTCGGCCGGGCTGCTCGGCGAGTTCGGCCAGGCCGTCGCGGGTGGCGGCCTCGACCAGCGCGGCGCGGGTGGGGAAGTGGCGGTAGAGCGTGCCGATCGCCACCCCGGCCCGGGCCGCGACGTCCTCCAGCGCCGCCTCCGAGCCGTGGCTCTCGAAGGCCTGCCGGGCGGCGGTCAGGATCGCGTCGTAGTTCCGGGCGCCGTCGGCCCGCTTGGGCCGCTGCGCGATGTAGGGCGGCACGGCGGCCGGGGCCGCCGAACCGGCCTCGGCCGGGGGGTCGGTGACGGTCTTTCGGGCGGACAACGGCGCTCCTTCGCTTGACTACCGGAGGGAGCCTCAGGTTAACTGCGGAACATAACCTGAGGCTGTCTCAGTATGTTACCCGCTCGTCCCGGCGGGCCCACCAGCGTGGAGGACCCTTGACCACCGAAACCGTTTCCGACCAGGGCTCCGTGCCCGCGGCCTCGAAGGAGCCATGGGCGCTCACGCTCCTGGCGATCGTGGGGGCCGAGTTCATGCTTCAACTCGACGGAACCGTGGTGAACGTGGCGCTGCCCACGCTCCAGCACGACCTCGGGGTCTCGGTCTCCACCGCCACCTGGGTGCCCAACGCCTTCTTCCTCGCCTTCGGCGGGTTACTGCTGCTGGCCGGCCGGCTGGGCGACGCCCTCGGCCACCGTCGGGTCTTCGTCAGCGGCATCGCCCTGGTGGTGGTGGCCTCGCTGGTGGCCGGGCTGGCGCCGAACCTGCCGGTGCTGCTGGTCGGCCGCGCGCTCCAAGGCGCCGGCGCCGCCATCGCCGGACCCACCGGGCTGGCACTGCTCGCCATCGTCTTCGACGGCGACCGCCGCCAGCGCGCCTTCGGCCTCTACTCCACCGTCACCGGCCTGGGCGCCTCGGCCGGCATGCTGCTCGGCGGCCTGCTCACCTGGGTCGGCGACTGGCGCTGGAGCCTGCTGGTCAACGTGCCGGTCGGGCTGGTCCTGATCGCCGTCGCGGTGCGCGCGCTCGGCACGGAGCGCGGCACCACCCGTTCGCGCTCGCTCGCCCTGCCCAGCGCCGTGCTGGTCACCCTGGCCGTCGGGACCGCCGTCTACGGCGTGGTCAACGCCGCCGGACACGGCTGGGGTGCCACCGGCAGCTGGCTGCCGCTGGTGGTCTCCGCCGTCCTCTGGATCGCACTGGCCGGCCTGGACGCCCGGACCGCCGACCCGCTGCTGCCCCGTCAGCTCTTCGCCGACCGCCGGCGGGCGGGAGCCTTCCTCAACCTGCTGCTGCTGGCCGCCGTGCTCACCGGCTTCCTGATCTACCTGGTGCAGTACCTACAGACCGTGCTCGGCTACAACGCGCTGGAGAGCGGCCTGGCGATCCTGCCGTTCGGCGCCGCGCTGCTGGTCAGCACCCAGCTGCTGACCAAGCACATCGCCCGGTTCGACCTGGTCACCCGGGCGATCGGCGGCCTGGTGGTGATTCTCGCCGCCGTGGCGTGGCTGAGCGCGCTGGACGGCGGCAGCTCCTACGCCACCGGGGTGCTGCCGCAGATCGTGCTGCTCGGCCTCGGCGTCGGGGTGGCGATCATCCCGATCAACATGATCATCCTGACCACCGCGCCGCCGGAGTACGCGGGAGTCACCGCCGGCGTGCTGCAGACCGCGCTGACCATCGGCGGCTCGCTCGGCCTGGCCGTGCTGCTGATCCCCGCCACCGCGGGCCACCGAGGGCTGGCGGCCGACATCTCCGGGGTCTTCGGCTGGGCGAGCGGTATCACGGCGCTCGCCGTGCTGGTCTCGCTGGCCTTCTGGGCCCGGCCGGCGAAGACCGTCTCCGCTTCCTGACGGGTACTCAGCGGTGGCGCGGCACTGTCCGCCGCGCCGCCGCTGCCGTGGCGCGGTACCGTCCACCGCGCCGCCGCTGCCGTGCACCGTCGCGCATTGGGAACGTGAACCTTCTGTTACAGCGGACCGGTCGGGCC
Source organism: Kitasatospora sp. NPDC006697 (assembly GCF_042869935.1). Taxonomy (NCBI): domain Bacteria; kingdom Bacillati; phylum Actinomycetota; class Actinomycetes; order Kitasatosporales; family Streptomycetaceae; genus Kitasatospora; species Kitasatospora sp. NPDC006697. The sequence goes on along the minus strand of NZ_JBIAGU010000030.1, from coordinate 82,059 downwards.
GACTCCTCCTCCTATGCTGGACAAGGCTCGCTCGTGTACGGGTACTTCGGTACGTCACGCCGCACACGGGCCAGGCCCGAGCGCCAGAGGGAGGCCCAGGAGAATGGTCGACAGCGGCACCACGATAACCGCGCCCCAGGAGGTCCGCACCACCGAACTCAGCACACTCGGACGGCTCGTCACAGCGGCCCGGGAGGGCCGCTCGGCGACGGTCCGGGTCACCGGCGAGCTCGGCGCCGGCAAGACCAGACTGCTCGGCGGCCTGGCCGCCCGGGCCGGCCGCCTCGGAGTCAGCGTCGGACGGGGCGTCAGCACCGGGCTGGAGAGCGCCCCGTACCTCGCCCTCGCCCAGGCCCTGCGGACCATCGCCGAACCGCTCGGCGCGGTGCCCGGTGCCGCCCCGGGCCTGCCCGACGCGCTGCGCCGGCTCGGCGAACCGCCCGCCGACGGCACCGCACCGCCCACCCCCACGACCGTCCGCCGCCTGCTCGCCGCCTGCGTCAGCGCCAGCCCCGGCGGACTGCTGCTGCTCCTGGACGACTTCCACTGCGCGGACCGCGCCACGATCGGCCTCTTCGACCTGCTGGTCCGCCAGCCCGTGCCCGGCGGGTTGATCCTGGTCACCGCCTACCGGCCCTGGCAGGCCCCGGCCATGCTGCGCTCCGTCGCCCGGCTCGGCATCGAGCTCGGCACTGCCGAGGAACTCCCGCTCGCCCCGCTCACCCTGGAGCAGAGCGCCGCCCTGCTGGACGCGCCCGCCGCCGCCCCGCGCACCCTTCACCTGCACCGACTGGCCCAGGGCAACCCGCTCTTCCTCACCGCCCTGGCCGACGCGCCCACCACCGCCCCCGGCACCGTCGCCGCCCCCACCCCGCACCAGGGCCTGCGCGACCGGCTGCTCGCCGAGATCGCTCCGCTCGGCCGCCGGACCCAGGTCGCGGCCAGGGCCGCCGCCGTGCTCGGCGAGGTGTTCGACGTCGACTCCGTCGCCGCCGTCGCCGACCTGCCCCGCTCCGACGCCTGCCGCGCGCTCGGCGAGCTGCGCGGCCACGACCTGGTGCGGCCCGCCGCCCAGGCCGGCCGGCTGGTCTTCCGCCACCCGCTGCTGCGCGACTGCCTGGTCGCCGACGGCGACGACTGCTGGTGGGCCGAAGCCCACCGCCGAGCGCTCGACCACCTGGCCGCAGCGGGCGCCTCGCCGCTCGAACTGGCCGGGCACGTGGTGGATTCCGGCCCGCGGATGACACCCGCCGACCGGCCACTGCTGGAGGCCGGCATCCGAGCCGCGCTCGGCGCGGGCCGAATCGCGCAGGCCGGTGCCTGGACCGTCGCCGCCCTGCGGCTGCGGCGGGCGGGGGGCGGCGGTGCCGACCACGGCGGTTGCGGCGTCTGGCAGCCCGTGGTGCAGGCGCTGGCCGCCGACGGCCGCATCGGCCACCTGGACGCCGTGCAGGACGAGGTGCTGCTCGTGCTCGGCGCCGCGCCGATCGCCGACCGGGTCTCGGCGATGGTCTGGCTGGCCGGCGTGCAGGCTTCGCTCGGCCGGATCGAGGAGAGCCGGAAGCTGCTCTCCGCGGCCCTGGCCGAGGTCGGGGACCGCCCCGACCTGCGGGCCGTGATCCAGGTGCAGATGCAGCTGGGCCAGGTGCTCGGCGGCCAACTGCCGCCGCGCGCCGAGGTGGACGCACTGGTCCGGGAGACGGCCGGCGCCGACCCGGTCACCGCGGGCGGCTGTCTGAGCCTGCGCGGCCTGTGCACCCTGTTCTCCGGCGACCTGGCGGCGGCGGTGGAGGCTCTGGACGCCGGTGCCCGGCTGCTGGACTCCGCCGAACCGCACGGGCCGGCTGCCATCGGCTACGCCTCCTTCCTCACCGTGCTGGCCAGCGCCGAATCCGCACTCGGCCGGTACGCCGCCGCCGGCGCCCACACCGAACGGGCGCTGGCCGAGGTCCGGCTGCGCGGCGACCACCACCTGCTGCCGGTGCTGCTCAACGTGCAGGCCTACGTGGCCTACCAGAGCGGCCGGATGGCCGAGGCGCTGGAGGCGGCCCGGCAGGCCGGTGACGGCGCCCGGGCGGCGGCCCGGGCCGACCAGGCGCTGCTCGCCGACGCGCTGACCGCCGCTGCCTGGGCCTGGCTCGACGGCGACACCCCGGCCGACCCGTCGCCGGCGGACGCACCCGCACCCCACCACCCGGACGTCGTGGTGCCGCGGGCCACCGTCGCGGCGATGCTCTTCGCCGAGGCCGCGCTGGCCGCGGGCGACGGCGCCACCGCGTTGGACCTGCTGCTGCCCACCCGCGGCCGCCGGGTGCAGGAGCCCGCCGCCGTGCTCGCCGCCCGGGTCTACGAGCTGCTCACCTCCGCCGCGCTGGCACTCGGCGAGCCGGCCGAGCGCTGGGCGCTGCGCGCCGAGGCCGCCGCCGATGCGGTCGGCCTCGACGAGCAGACCGGATACGCCCGACTGGCCCGTGGCCACCTGCACGCCGCCCACGACCAGCCCCAGGAGGCCGTCCGCAGCTACCGCGAGGCGCGCTGCCTGCTCGGCGACAGCGCCGCCGGAGTGCGCGCCGAGGAGCTGGCCCTGGTCACCGCCGGCACCGCCGGGCACGGCCGGCCGGGCCGGCTGGAGTCCCTGACCAGCAGGGAGCGCGAGGTCGCCGAGCTGGCGGGGGAGGGGCTGAAGACCCGGGACATCGCCCACCTGCTGACCCTCAGCCCGCGCACCGTCGACGTGCACCTGGCCCGGATCTACCGCAAGGTCGGGGTCAGCTCCCGGGCCGGCCTGGTCCGCCTGATGGCAGCCCCGCCGGGGCTCAGCTCGCGACCTGCCCCAGGTCGAGCAGCCGGTCGGCGCTGAGGATCGCCTGGTGCAACTGCCGCAGCGCGCGGTGCGGCTCCAGGCCCAGCTCCGACCGCAGCACCCGCCGCGCCGAACGGTACACCTCCAGGGCATCCGCCCGCCGCTCGGCGCGGTACAGCACCAGCATCAGCTGGCGGTAGAACGACTCGCGCAGCGGGTGCTCCGCGATCAGCCCGTGCAGCAGGCTGACCACCTCGCGGTGCTGGCCCAGTTGGGTGCGTGCCTCGATCACCAGCTCCAGGCAGGTCAGCCGCTCCTCCTCGGCCCACCCCGCGAAGGCCGACAGCACCGGCCCGTCGCCGTGCCCGTCCAGCACCGGCCCCCGCATCATCGCCAGCGCCGGCTCCAGCACCTCCAGCGCCGCCGCCGCCCGTCCGGCCGCCATCCGGTCCCGCCCGAGCTGCACCGCCGCGGTGAAGTCCGCCACGTCGTAGCCGTCCGCCCGCCGCTGGAACCGGTAGCCGGACACGGCCGTGGTGATCGCCTCCCGGCCCGCCTCCCCGGCCTGCGCCAGGAACTTGCGCAACTGCGAGATGTAGACGTGGATCGCCGTCGGCGCACTGCGCGGCGGCCGGTCGCCCCACAGCTCGGCGGTCAACTGCTCCTTGGTCACCACCCGCCCCTCGTTGAGCAGCAGGAGGGCCAGCGTGATCTCCACCTTCGGCGCGGACAGTCTGAACGGCTCGCCGTCGTCGGCACACACGCGCAGGGGACCCAGGAGTTCAAAGCGCATCTGACACCTCTTATCTGACGAGTTGTGGGAACACGTTTCCGACTGGTCCCACTGTCCCCGTCATGGGGTGCTCCGCACATCGGAGAATGTACGTACGTATCCCTACCTTGGCCGGAAATCGTCAGTGGTCTGTCCGGCGAACGATGCAACCGGGTGGGCGGCCGACCCTTGCCGGTAGCTCATGGCCTGGGACAGAGCCGTTGGGCGGGAACGGGCACGGGAAGGCCGGCCCGTTCGTCCGGGGTGAACTCGCGGTAGCCGATGACGTCGCACAGCTTGCGCTGCCATTGGGCCGGGTCGAGGGCGAGTGGGCCGCCGAAGCCGTGGTCGTCCAGGTAGAGCACGGTCCTGCCGTCGGCCGACAGGCTGAGGAAGGAGTACGGGCTCGCCGACGTGCTGTCGGCTGGCCGGCCGAAGTCGTAGGAGCCGACGGAGGTGTGGCCGCCGACCTGGTAGATCTGGACTTCGTTGTTGGCCGCCACCTCGAACCTGCCGTTGTCATCGAGGAAGCCGACGGCGAACTGCGACGAAGAGAGCGTGTCCGGCGTGATGCTGCGCAGCAGTGCGAGCTCCCGGTGCAGCGGATCGCGCCGCCACACCTCGACCCGTCCGCCAGCTCGCAGGACCGCGAAGTAGCGTGCGCTGGAGTCGAAGTTGACGCCCTTGATGTCGTCGGTGAGTTCCAGCGTCATCGTCGTGCGGCCTGTGGTGAGGTCGACCACCCTGATCTGCGGGTTGCCGTAGACGATTACCGCCACTTGGTTCGCGGCCGGGTACGGGCTGACGAGGATCTCCAAGGAACCGTCGTCGTCGGTCTTGGGGTGGAACGTCGAGGTGTCGAACTGCGCCAGCTGCTGTCCTGTGTGCACGTCCCACTGCTGCACCAGCGTGCCCGAGAGCGTGATCAGGTTCCCGGTCGCGTCGAAGAAGTAGTCGAAGTCGAACACGCTCGGAATCACGCTGGGCGGCATCGCGGTCTTGATCTGCACCGTCTGCCGCAGGTTCGAGGTCTCGCGGACGGAGACGAGGTTCACGCCCTCCCGTTCGGCGAGGAGTCGTCCGTCGCGGGTCTGGGCCAGTGGAGCCTCCTGCGGGTCCCAGCTGGGTTTGGCTCTCGGTGACTGTGCCAGTAGGCGGCTGTCGTCCATGGTGGCGGTGCGCAGGTCGAGGGCGGAGCCGTCCGCCAGGATGCTGATCATCTTGCTGCCGTCGGGTGTCAGCACCGATTGGCTGACGTGGAGTGGGCCGTCGTCCGTTGGTATCTCCGTGTAGACCACCTGGGTTTTGCGCTGGCTGATCAGAAACAGCTTGAGGCCGTTCGACACCAGATCGGGGGCGTTCATCGGGGCATCGTCGGACGAGCCGCGCGGCTCGTTGGTCCGGGAGACCACTGTGTTGTGCTCCAGGTCCACGAGTTGCAGGTCCGGGGTGGAGCCGCTGAAGTCCGTGGTGACGACCTGGTGTCCGGTGCCGTCGACGGCTTCCAGAATCGGGCAGGCGTCCGCGGGCGGGTGGTAGGGCTGCCCTTGCTGGGTGCCGTCGGCGACCGCGTAGCGGGTCACGACGCCGCGGTTCGAATCGCCGTCCGTGCGGCAGGCCACGGCCGTCGTCCGATCGCCGGAGAGCAGGAACTGCTTCGCGTTCAGCACGGTGCGGGTCGCGCCCGTGGCCAGGTCCACCGCGACGAGGCCCTCCGACGCGTCCGCCCCGCCCTCGGTCCGTGCGAGCACGGTCCGGTGGTCCGGACTGATCCAGAGGTCGCGGTAGAGGCGCGCCGGCGCGGGCGCGGTTCCGACGACGCTGCCGCTGTCCAGGTCCCACCACGCCAGCCGGGTCTGCGTCGCGACGGCGATCATCCGCCCGTCCGCCGACATCGCGGACAGGGAGGTCACCATAGCCATCCCAGGGTCGTCGATCGGTGTGGAGGCGGGGCCCATGCCCGGTGCCGCCGCCAGGGTGTGCATCGCTCCGATGGGCTGGTCCGCCTCCGGATCGACGTCGAACCACTCGACGGAGCCGTTGTCGTCGAGAAACGCTGCCCGTCTGCCGTCCCCGGAGAGCATGACGTCGTCGATCTGATAGGCCGACGGCACGTCTTCACGGTGCATCACACCGGTGACGGCGTGCACGAAGAGCGTGGCCCGGCCCTGGGTCGTTCCGGTCAGGACCACATTTCCGTCCTTGCTCGCGCGCACGCTCCTGGTCGTCCCCTTCAAGCCGGAGAGAATCCGGGTGCTGTCGGCCCGCGTCAGGTACTGACGCAACAGGGCATCGCGTGCCTCCTGCGTCGGCGCGGTTCGGTAGGCGGCCAGCGACAGCATGGTCTCCAGGACCGGGTCGTCGCCGGCCTCGTTCTGCGAGGCCTGCACCAAGGCCTCGGAGTTGGCGGTTGCCGCACGACTCTGACTCTGCTGGCGCGCGTACGCGAACAACGATCCGAACACCAGGGCCAGGGCCAGGACGAACCCGAGCCCGATGATGAACGCCCCCCGCCGCCGGCTCCGAGAGCGGTGGCGGCGGCGCCCGCGCTCGAGGTAGTCGCGCTCGGCCTCGCTCAGATCGGCGCTGCGCTCGCGCACCCACTGCTGGGAGGTGGCCAGGGCGACGGTGGTGGGCAGCAACTCGGGAACGCGGTCCCCCCGCTCCCAGCGTTCCCGGTCGTGCCGCAACGACTCCCGCCAGACCAGGAACGCACGGTCGGCGGCAGCCCACTGCGAGAGCTTGGGCCAGCCGGTGATCAAGGCCTCGTGCGCGAGTTCCACGGTGTCGGCGCCTTCGGCGCTGCTGCCGGCGACCAGTAGCCGGGTGGCCGCGAGGTGCTGGGCGATGCGCCACTCGTCCTCGGCCAGCTCCGAGCGCAGTGCGATGCGGCGCGTCGCAGCAGCCGTCTCCTCCGGAACCTGGATGAGTCGGATGAGCAGTCGGCGGGCCGCGGCTTCCTCCTCGGCCGAGACGTACTCGGCCCACACCTGGTCGGCGTGGTAGCGCAACGCGCCGGTGACGCGGCCGAGATCCTCGTAGGCCTGATGGGTCAGCAGACCGCCGCTCTGCTGCTGCCAGAGCAGATCGAGCGTGAAGCCCAGGAGCGGCAGGGCTCCCGGCTCGCTTCCCGTGTCCCGCAGGATGGTGTCGACGAGGCCGGCCTGGTAGTCCAGGCCGGGGACGGCGTCGATCGGCGCCGTGATCACCTCGCGCAGCTGTTCCGGGCGTAGCGGCCGGAGGACGTAGGCCGGGTGCCCGAAGGCGAGCCCGAGGCGGGGGTGGGCAAGGGCGGTTTCCATGAAGTCGGCCCGCAGCGTGGTCAGTACTCGGACCGTCTTCGGCAGCGCATCGTCGAACAGGACGTCGGCCAGCCGGCCGACGGTGTCCGGGGAGAGAGCCAGCAGTTCCTCGGACTGATCCACCAGGACGACGAGTTGGCGGGCGCGTTGGAGCTGGAGGATGCGGGGAACGACGTCGGCCAGCCCATGGTGCCCGGCAAACACCCGGGTCAGGTCGGGAATCCGGGCAAGCCGGTCCGTCTCGGACAGGTCGGGCTCCAACAGCGGCAGCAGGGTGGCCGCCAGAGCCGACAGCGGGCTGCTGCCGGCGGCGGGCCGCAGGACCACCGCCGCAGCACCGCCGGCACGCAGCCGGGGTATGACACCGGCCATGGCCAGCGAGGACTTGCCGGAGCCGGAGGGGCCGACGATCGTGGTCCACTGCTGGCGCGCCACCAGGGCGGCCAGTTCCCCGCTCTCGGTGGACCTGCCGTGGAAGAGCGGCTCGTCGGCCTCCTGGAACGCCGACAGGCTGCGGAACGGCGACGGCGGCAGGACAAGGGCTCGTAACTCCGGCCAGGACGTCAACAGTTCATCGGTGGGGATCAGGTAACTGGCCGGCGGCTCCCCGGCCTCGGCCCGCACCACCATGCCGATCACGCCGGCCAGCGTCTCGTCCCAGACCGGGCTGCCGCTGAACCCTCCGGATACGCGGTAGCCGTCGGCGGCCCGATCGGCCTGCACCCAGCCGTTGGCTTGTCGGGCCCGCAGCACCGCCGAGTGCCACACCCCTCCGTCGCGCCCGCTGGGGAAGCCGAAAGCCCGGGCGGAGTGCCCCCACACCTCCTGCGCCTCGATCAGGCGGATCGGCTGGGCGCCGGGCACCGGTGCGCTCAGCCGTACCACGGCCACGTCTCCGGCCCCGTTCGGCTCGGGAGGGACCCAGTGAACGATGCCGGCGCTGACGCGCTGTGGGGCTGTGCGGGACCGTCCGGCCGATGGCAGCAGCGGTAGGTCGACGTCGAGCCTGGCCCAGGGGGACGGCTCGCCACCGCCCAGGATGCCGAGCGCGGCGGAGACCACGTGCGCGCAGGTGACGGCGAGTTCGGGCGTGACCAGAAAACCCAGGCCCACGGGTTCCGCGGAGGCGGTCGGGTCCAGCGGATCGTCCGGGCCCTTGAGGATCCGCACCACGGCCGCGTTCAGGGCCTTCGGACCGGTGCCCACCGCGGGTCCCGGCGGCGGTGGCTGCGTCACGGCACCGACGGCTGGACCGGGACGGCGGAGGCAGGCTGATGGGCCGGTTCGGTGCCGGAGTCACCGGCGGAAGCCGAGTGCCAGGTGAGGGTGACCTTGAAGTTGGCCGCGGCCGCCGTACTGGAGATCACCACGTCGGCCGCAGCGGACAGGGACAGCCCGAACTCCATGCTGACCTCGTCCGGCGCGTGGACCATGCCGCGGAAGGTGCTGACGAAGTTCTCCGCGACCGGCCGGATTCCGGCCAGCATCTCGCCCAGCGACCGCGTGGCGCGGGCGATGACCTGGCCCGGCCGGGCTACCTGGACCAACCCGTCCGAGCCGGCCGGCTCGACCTCGACCTTCAGCAGTTCAGTCGCACCGCCGGCCCCGCCGATCGGCAGCTCAACGAGATACGTCACAACTCGCCCCCCAGTCCACTCACTTCTCGAGTCGCGGCCGACACCTACTCTCCCCCAATCGCCGGGCGATGGGAACGTGTACAACACATGGGCCGCCCGCCGCGGCCGCCCCGAAGCCATCGCCCGGCGGCACGGGGCGGACAGGATCACAGCATCGCCGGCGAGGCGTGTCACCGCGCCGGCGGCGTCGGAGATCTCAGCCGCCCGACCCGCCGGCAGGCGTCCCCCCGGTGATGGCCTGTGTCTCCCGCCCGATCATCTCCTGCATCGGCACGCCGTCGATGTTGCCGAGGATGACGCCGACCCAGCCGGTGTACGGGTAGCTGGTCCAGTTCGCGGCGACACCGGGGTTGCCTCCGGCGCGCTGGTACCTCCACTGGCCGTTGACGATGGAGACCGGGATCCCGTACGCCCCGAACGACGCCGGCCCGTGGGGGATCTTGGCCCCGGTGAGCAGGTCGGCCCAGGCCCGGTCCAGGAGCGTGCCGTCGCCCAGCGCGTTCGTGAAACGGACCAGATCCGGCGCGGTGGCGTAGCCGCCGTCACCGGGGGCATCGATGAAGGCGCGGCCCGGGTTCTTGCCCGGTTCGTCCGGGGACGGGCTGCCCTTGTCGAGGTTGCGGACGGCGTCGCGTCCACCTGGCTGCCGTCGGCGAGCGTCATGTACGGGTGCGCGATGTGCTCGTCGGTGAGCCACTGCGGCCTGGTGCAGAACGCCGAGCCGGTCATGCCGCAGCGCGCGAGGATGTTCTCCTGGACGTAGTCCCAGTACGTCTTGCCGGTCACCGCCTCCACGATCAGCGCGGACACGGTGACCTCCGCCTCCGCGTGGGCGGTGTCGGGGGTGCCCGGGACGCCCGCCGGTTTCGCCTGCCGGGCCCGCTGCTCGTAGTACTGGTGCACGTCGTCCCGGCTCTGGAAGACGCGCTGCACGTCCTCGCCCGGGCTGTCCAGCCCGGAGGTGCCGGACAGCAGGTGATGGATGTTCACCTGGTCGGCGATGTCCTTGGCGAAGCCGGTCAGGTATGTGCCCACCGTGTCCGACAGCCACAGCTTGCCCTGCTGGGCCAGCTGCAGAATGGCCACCGCCTCGAACGGCTTGCCCGCCGAGCTGAGGCTGAACGCGATGTCCTCGTGGTTGCGGATCCCCTTCTCCCGGTCGGCCATGCCGTAGCTGCGCGACAGCACCGTCCGGCCCTGGTGCGACAGCATCACCACGCCGGAGAACCTGCCCGCGGCGGCCAACTCCGCCACGTACCGGTCGTAGGCTCCGCCCGGCCGGGCGTCCGCTGGGACGTCGAGGTCGGCCGAGTCCGGACGGTCTTGTCCTGCGGCTGCGGCAGGGCCGGATCGGGTGCCCGCCAGCGGCGCGCCGGCCGCCACCGCACCGGCGGCCCCCAACCCGCCCCACCTGAGCAACCGCCGCCGGTCGATTCCGCGTACGGACTCCGAACCCATGATCACGATCCTTTTCCGATCGACAACCGACCGTTGCGGGTCTGCTACGGTCCATGTCCCTACCGAACACGGAGGACCGTTGCGGTGGCGTATGCGATTTTCAATACGCCCGCGATACATCGAAGCGGCGGCACGAGGGACCGACGATCAACGTTTCAGTCGGCCTCCCTCGGGGGTGAACCTTGCGGCCGTGCCGGGAAGTCGAACCGTGACGAGGAGGCCGCCGGCGGAACGGGGGAGGAGGTCGAGGGTCCCGTCGTGCGCCCGGACGATGCTGTGCACGATGGCCAGCCCGAGGCCGACACCGGCGTGCTCGTCGGCGCGTACGCGTCGTGTCCCGCGTTGGAAGGGTTCGGTGAGGGTCGGCACAAGTTCCGGTGCGAGCCGATGGCCCGTGTTCTCGACCCGCAGCACGCTCGCGTCGTGCCGCGATTCGGTGTGGACCGTTATGGTGCCGCCGGCGGGGAGGTTGTGGACGACGGCGTTCTGGACGAGGTTCGTCACCATCCGCAGCAGGAGAGCCGCGGAGCCGACGGTCGGTGTGATCTCGCCGGTGACGTCGAGTGTGATCCGGCGCTGTTCGGCGAGGGGGAGCAGCGTCTCGGCGGCTTCTTCGGCGATGAGGGACAGGTCGACGGGCTCGCGGGTGAAGCCCCTGCGCTCGCCGCGGCTGAGCAGCAGGAGGGCCTCGGTGAGGTCGATCGCCCGCGTGTTGACGGCGTGGAGGCGTTCGATGAGTTCACCCCGGTCCCGCGCGGGGTCGGTGCGGGCGACGTCGAGGAGTGCCCGGGAGATCGCCAGCGGGGTGCGCAGTTCATGCGACGCGTTCGCGGCGAACCGCTGCTGTTCGCTGACGTGGGATTCGAGTTGCTCGAGCATGGTGTCGAACGCGTCGGCGAGTTGGCGGAATTCGTCTCCGGGGCCCGCCATGCGGATCCGGTGGGACAGCGATCCGTTCGCGGCCATCCGCGCCGCGTCCGCGATCCTGGCGAGTGGCGCGAGCATCCGGCCGGCGAGGACCCATCCGCCCAGCAGGCCGAACACCAGGAGGAAAGCCAGTGCCGTGGCCGCGGCGGGGGCGAAGACGCGCACGAGGAGGTAGCGGTTGGGTGCGACCCGGAGCAGGCCCCTGGGGCTGTCGGGCACGTAGCGCAGCAGGAACACCCACACCACGGCCAGCAGGAGAGCACCGGCGAGGAGAAGGAAGCCGGCGTAGCTGACGGTGAGTCTCAGTCGGGCGCTGAGCCCTGGGCGTCTAGTCACGAGGGTTGCCGGGGCGGCCTGGGTCCGTGCCGGTGTCGATCCGGTAGCCGACACCGGGCACCGTGGCGATGAGCCGTGGTTCGCCGAGCCGTTTGCGCAGGGCGGAGACGGTGATGCGGACGGCGTTGGTGAAGGGGGCGGCGTTCTGGTCCCAGGCCCGCTCCAGGAGTTCTTCGGCGCTGACGACACCGCCTTCGGCGGTGAGGAGGACTTCGAGCACGGCGAACTGCTCGCGGGTCAGCGCGACGTAGCGTCCATCACGGAAGACCTCCCGGCGAAAGGGGTCCAGCCGCAGGCCCGCGATCTCGCTGACCGGGGGCCGGGCGTACGCGCGCCCGCAGTCGCATGACGAGCTCTCGAAGCTCGAACGGTTTGGTGAGGTAGTCATCGGCGCCGAGCTCGAACCCCGCAACCTTGTCGTCGATCCGGTCGGCAGCGGTGAGCATGAGGATCGGAACACCACTGCCGGAAGCGACGATTCGCCGGGCGACCTCGTCACCGGTAGGACCGGGAATATCGCGATCGAGGACCGCGAGGTCGTAGGGGTTGATGCTGAGCAGTTCCAAGGCGGAGTCGCCGTCGCCGGCGATGTCGGCGGCGATCGCCTCGAGCCGGAGGCCGTCACGGACGGCTTCGGCCAGGTAGCGCTCGTCCTCCACGATCAGTACACGCATCCCGGAAGCCTAAGCAGCGCGGCATATCGGCGATGTATGGACGATGCCCCCCAGTCCCCAGCGGATGGCCGGCGCAGGGCCGACCAGGCCGTTCGGACCGGCGGCGAGGGAGGCCACCTCGCCGCCGACGGGGGTCCGCCGCTCTCGCAGTCATCAAGGCAGCCGCCCTGAACACGGGCGTCCGGCGGGTGGTGCTCGGCGACAGGCGGCCGCGTCCGGCGGGCGGGGTTCTCTGTGTCATCAGCCAGTACGGCGGCCCGGCCGGCCGGCGGCAGACTTCTCGCCACACCCACCGGAGCTGACGGGGAGACAGATGAGCGCGCAGCAGTACGACACGATCGGCGAGGCCTTCGAGGGGTTCAAGGCGCTCCCGCTGATCCGTTACGGCGAGGTGCCGAGCATGCTGGAGCTGGTCGGCGAGGTGACGGGGCGCTCGGTGCTCGACCTGGCCTGCGGCACCGGGTTCTACAGCCGGGAGCTGAAGCGGCGCGGCGCCTCCGACGTGCTCGGGGTGGACATCTCCGCAGAGATGATCGCCGCGGCCCGCGGCATCGAGCATCGCGAGCCGCTGGGCATCCGCTATGAGGTCGGCGACGTGGCCGAACTGCGGCCGCTGGAGCAGCGGTTCGACCTGGCGCTGGCCGTGCAGTGCCTCAACTACGCCGAGGACATCGCCGGGATGGAGCGGATGTGCCGCAACATCCACCGCAGCCTGGTCCCCGGCGGCGAGCTGTTCGTCTTCGCCCAGAAGCCCGACTACGCCTTCGACTGCGCCTCCCTGGAGAAGTACGGCTTCCGTTGCGAGCCGACCGGCGAGCAGGCCGAGGCCGGCCCGCGGGTGCGGGTCACCGCCCTGCTGGAGCCGCACCCGATCTCCATCCTCGGCACCGCGGCCCGCCGCGAGGTCTACGAGCAGTCGCTGCGCGGCGCCGGCTTCGGCGAGCTGGAGTGGGTGCCGCTGGGCATCTCGGAGGCCGGACTGCGCGAGTACGGCGAGGAGTTCTGGGCCGACGCGCTCGCCCACCCGCCGCTGGAGCTGCTGCGCTGCCGCGCCTGACGCACCGTCAGCCGGTGCGGAACCGGTCGGTGCGGAACCGGTCGGTGGCGGCCACCACCGCGCTCACCGTGCTCTGCCCGGAGAGTCCGTGGCCCTCGCCGCCGATCAGCACCAGCTCCGCCTCCGGCCAGCGCTGCGCCAGCTGCCAGGCGATGTCCGGCGGCCCGCTGACGTCCAGCCGCCCGTGCACCAGCACGCCCGGGATGCCGGCGAGCCGGTCCGCCTCGCGCAGCAGCGCCCCGTCCGGCAGGAAGGCCGCGTTGGCCCAGTAGTGGGTGACCAGGCGGGCGAACCGCAGCCGGAACCGCGGGTCCCGGTAGCGGGGGTCGGGGCGGTGGCCAGGCTGGGTGGAGACGTGCACGTCCTCCCAGCGGCACCACTCCTCGGCCGCCCGCTCCCGCACCGCCGGGTCGGGGTCGGCGAGCAGCCGGGCGTAGGCTGCGGCCAGGTCGCCGTCCCGCTCGGCGGCCGGCACGGCGTCCCGGAACCGGGCCCACTCGGCGGGGAAGACCCGGCCCATCTCCCTGGTCACCCAGGCCACTTCGCGGCGGGTGGTGTTGGTCACGCTGAACAGCACCAGCTCGCTGACCCGGTCCGGGTGCCGCTCGGCGTAGGCCAGGCCCAGGGTCGCGCCCCAGGAGCCGCCGAGCACCAGCCAGCGCCCGATGCCCAGCCGCTCGCGCAGCAGTTCGGCATCGGCGATCAGGTGGGCGGTGGTGTTGGCGGCGAGCGAGGTCTCCGGGTCGGCGGCGTCCGGGGTGCTGCGGCCGCAGCCGCGCTGGTCGAAGAGCACCACCCGGTAGGCGGCCGGGTCGAAGAGCCGCCGCCAGAACGGTCCGGCGCCGGAGCCCGGCCCGCCGTGGAACACCACGGCGGGCCTGCCCGCCGGGTTGCCGCAGACCTCCCAGTGCAGCAGGTTGCCGTCGCCGGTGTCGAGCACGCCCTGCTCGTAGGGCTCGACGGGAGGGTAGAACTCGGCCATGGGATGCCTCTTCGTATTATGACAGTGCTGTTAGATTAACAGGGTGACAGCTCACCCCGACCGCCAAGCCGTCGGCACCCTGCTGCGCCACGTCCTCGAACTGCTCGACGGGGACGTGGCCAAGGTCTACGAGGAGCAGGGCCTGGCCGAGTACCGGCCGCGCTTCTCGCCGGCCGTCCGCGCCCTGCTGGCCGACGGGCCGCTGTCGATCGGCGACCTCGCCGCCGCGATCGGCGTGACCCACTCGGCCGCCAGCCAGACCGCGGCCCAGATGGCCCGGGCCGGCGTGGTCGCCCACACCCCGGACCCGCGCGACGCCCGCCGCCGCCTGCTCACCCTCACCCCGAAGGCGCACGCCCTGCTGCCGCTGATCCACGCCGAATGGGCGGCCACCGCCGCGGCGATGACCGAACTGGACGCCGAACTCACCACCCCGCTCGCCCAGGTGCTCACCGAACTGGCCGAGGCCCTGTGCCGCCGCCCGTTCCGGGACCGGATCGCGGCCGCTGCGGCCCGGCCGGACGGCGCCGCCGGAACCGACAACTCCGGAACCCGGTAGCGCACTTGTGCCAACCGCGGCGGTCCGGCCGAGGCGGTGGGACAGGTCGGCCGCGGATCTGGAACGATGGCGCCATGACCACGCCCACCTCCCCGCCGCACGACCAGGCCGCCGTACTGATCCTGGACCGGGCCGCGGCGCTGCTGGCCGAGCAGAGCGGCGCCAGCATGGCCGACATCGCGCGGGCGGCGGGCGTCGGCCGGGCCACGCTCTACCGCTACTTCGACACCCGCCAGGCGCTGCTGGACGCGCTCGCCGACGCGGCCGTGGACGACCTCGGCGACCGGCTGGACCAGGCCGGCCTGGCGATCGTCCCGGTCCGGGAGGCCTTCGCCCGGGTCTTCCACGCCTTCCTGGTGACCGGCGCCAAGTACCTCGCGCTGCGCCAGGCCGGCCACAAGCCCGCCGATCCCCAGGCCACCGAGCGCCGGATCGGCGTCCCGCTGCGCCGGCTGGTGCACCGGGGCATCGGCGACGGCACCCTGCGCGGCGACCTGGAGCCGGAGGTCGCGCTCGCCCTGCTCTCCGCCCTGCTGGAAGCCGGCCTGGCGCTCGCCCCGCACCTGGGCCCGCAGCGCGCGGCGGCGGCGGTCACCGCGCAGTTCCTGGACGGCGCGACCGTGCGCCGCTGACCGCCCGCCCTGAGGGGCTTGCTGACGGTTCCCGCCGGCCGCGTCCCCGACCTCACCGGTCGGTACACCTAGAACTCGCGGCGCAGCGCCAGCACCGCCGCGTCGTCGCCCAGCCCGCCCGCCGTCCAGTCGCGCACATCGGCCAGTAGCTGGCCGAGCAGCGCGTCCGGCTCCGGCGCGGTGAGCCCGTCGGCCAGCCGCACCGGCAGCGGGTAGAACTCGCCGGCCGCGTCCCGGGCCTCCGCCACGCCGTCGGTGTAGAGCAGCAGCAGGTCGCCGCGGTGCAGCTCGAAGGTGCGCGCCCGGTAGTGCTCGCCGGTCAGTGCGCGCAGGCCCAGCGGCGGTGCGAAGGCGGGCGGATCCAGCGCCGTCACCGCCCGCGAGCGGTGGCGCAGCAGCGGCGGCGGGTGGCCGCAGTTGACCAGCTCGACCGGGCCGGCCGCGGCCGGCACCGAGAGCAGCACGGCGGTGGCGAACCGCTGTTCGGCGGCGGTGCGCCGGGCCAGCGCCTCGTCCAGCCGCTCGGCCACCCGGGCCAGCTCCGGCTCCGAGCGGGCCGCCTCGCGGAACGCGCCGAGCACGTCCGCGGCCGCCTCCACCGCCGCCAGCCCCTTGCCCTGGACGTCGCCGAGCAGGATCCGCACCCCGTGGTCGGTCTCCAGCACCTCGTAGAGGTCCCCGCCGATCCGGGCCTCGGCCGCCGCGGCCACGTAGCGCACGGCGATCCGCAGCGCGCCGGCCCGGGCCGGCACCGGGCGCAGCAGGGCGAGCTGGGCGGCCTCGGCGACGGTGCGGACCTGGACCAGCTCCCGCTCGCGGGCCCTGGCCAGCAGCGCGTTGGCGATGCTCGCCAGGGTGACGGCGGCGATCGCGGTCAGTGTGGCCAGGTGCACGGCCAGCGGCACCCCCCGGTTGGCCCGCGACAGCAGGCCCGCGCAGGCCGCCGCCAGCACCCCGGCGGTGGCGGGCACCCGGGGCGAGCGGCTGCCCGCCCCGGCCAGCACCGGCACGCAGGCGAGCACCGGCGAGAGGGTGGAGCCCGGACCGGTGCTCAGGTCGACCAGCACCGCGACCAGGATCAGCCCGTAGGCGCAGTAGACCAGCCCGCGCAGCCGGCCGGGCAGGCCCGCGCGGAGTGCTCCGCTCCCAGCATCCGGCTCGGCCATGGTCGCCTCCTGCCGCCCGCGGCACGGCCCCCTCCCACTCTGGTGCGCGAACCGGCCCGCGGCCACCGGGCCGGTCCGCGCGGCGCGGGCGTCAGCCGCGGGCCAGCTGCTCGCCCAGCACGGCGGGCAGCCCGGTCCAGTCGCAGGAGACGAAGGAGGCGTGCGCGGCCGCCAGCCTGGCCACCCGGGCGGTCGCGTCGGCCTGGCTGGGGGCGGTGTCGGAGAGCGCGGGCAGCACGTTCTGCGCGTCGGTCATCACCAGCAGGTAGTGGTTGGCGTCGTACCAGGAGGTGTCGATGCCGCCGTCCACGTAGGCGTGCGCGTCGCCGTCGAAGACCACGAACCACGGGCGCAGCGTGGCGTCGTAGCGGGTGCGCGGGTCGCCGGCGGCGGCGCCGAGCACGGACGGGAAGACCTCGGCCTGCCCGAGCTGGCCGGCGCTCTGCAGGGCGGCCAGGTGCTGGGCGTACTCGATGTCGGTCCAGAGGCCGTCGAACGGGTTGTTGGTCTCGAAGGTGCCGGGGATCGCCTCCAGCACCACCTTGCCGGCGAGCGCGGCGCGGCTGGGCCAGGCGCCGGCCTTGGCCGCCGCGTCCAGGGTGGGGTATCCGCCCTTGAGGTCGGCGGGCCGGTAGACGTCGTCGCCGAGGTGGGTGCGGACCAGGGTGTCCAGCTCGGTCGGGCCGAGGCCGTCGGTGGCGTCGAAGCCGGCCTTCAGCTCCAGCTTGACCATGACCGGCGCGTGGCCGGGGTGCGCGGCCAGCCAGATCCGGATGTCGTCCAGGCAGCTGCCCAGGTCCTTGTTGGCGCCGCCGCGGTAGAGGTCGGCGGCGGTGGCGGCGTCCACGCAGTTGTTGGCGTTGCCCAGCGGGTTGGCGTGGCTGACCTTCCACTCGTTGGTGAACGGGTCCACCCAGGTGTCCAGCTCGATCAGCGAGGCGCCGGTGTCCAGGGCCTGGGCGAGGTACGGGAACCGGCTGGTGTCGTCGTAGGTGTTGTGCAGGCCGACCGAGGTGCCGGCGGCCAGTGAGAGCGAGCCGGTGCCGGCCGCGGCGGCGCTGCCGGGGAGGAGCGGCAGCGCCAGGCCGGCGGCGGCCGCCAGCACGGCGGCGGCGCGCAGCGGGCGGGCGAGCGCGGAGAACGCGGAGAGCGCGGACACGGGTGTACCTCCGGGACGGGGTGGGACGAGCCGGGAGTCCTCATGGCATGAACGCGCTCAGCGTAGGGGGGCCCGGTGGCGTTCAGGTGTCGAACCGTCAAATCCCGGACGCCGCGCGGTCAGCCGACCAGCCCCGCCTCGTAGGCGGCGATCACCAGCTGCACCCGGTCGCGGGCGTCCAGCTTGGTGAGCAGCCGGGCCACATGGGTCTTGGCGGTGGCGTGGCCGATGAACAGC
Organism: Kitasatospora sp. NPDC006697; assembly: GCF_042869935.1. NCBI lineage: Bacteria > Bacillati > Actinomycetota > Actinomycetes > Kitasatosporales > Streptomycetaceae > Kitasatospora > Kitasatospora sp. NPDC006697. Next base: position 64,358 of record NZ_JBIAGU010000030.1, on the reverse strand, counting down.
TCGGTGGCGATCTCGGCGTTGGACAGGCCGCGCCCGACCAGGGTCAGCACCTCGCGCTCGCGCTCGGTCACGCCGTCCAGCGGGCGGGCCGACCGGCGCGCCGCGGGGCGGGCGACGAAGTCGCGGATCAGCCGCCGGGTCACGCTCGGCGCGATCAGCGCCTCGCCGGCCGCCACCACCCGGACCGCGCCGAGGATGTCCAGCAGCGCCATGTCCTTCACCAGGAACCCGGCGGCCCCGGCGCGCAGGGCGGCGTACACGTTCTCGTCGTCGTCGAAGGTGGTCAGCATGAGCACCCGGGTGTCCGGCTCGGCGGCCGTGATCACCCGGGTCGCCTCGATGCCGTCCAGGACGGGGGAGTGCGGGCGGGCGCCGGGCTGGGGGTGCATCCGGATGTCCATCAGCACCACGTCCGGCCGGGTGGCGGCGACCACCTCGACGGCGGCCGCCCCCGTGCCGGCCTCGCCGACCACCTCCAGGTCGGGCTGGCCCGCCATCGCCGTGCCCAGCCCGGCGCGGACCAGCTCCTGGTCGTCGACCAGCACCACGCGGATCGTCATAGCGGGAGCCTCGCGATCACCCGGAAGCCGCCCTCGGGCCCGCGGCCCGCGCTGAACCTCCCGTCGAGCAGGGCGACCCGCTCGCGCATCCCGGCGATCCCGAAGCCCGGTGCGGAGCCCGGGCCCGTGCCGCGCCCGTCGTCGACCACCTCGACGCCCAGCTCCGCGTCGCCGTACTCCACCGACACCCGGCAGTGCCGAGCGCCCGCGTGGCGCACCGTGTTGGCGACCGACTCCTGGATGATCCGGAAGGCGGCCAGCTCGACCTCCGGCGGCAGCGGCCGCGGCTCGCCCAGCCAGCACACCTCGACCTCCACCCCGGCCTCCGTGGTCAGCTCGGCCAGCCGCTCCACCCCCTCCAGACCGGTGGCCGCGGGCGCCGCCCGGCCGCCCTCCGCGCCGCGCAGCGAGACCAGCATCCGCCGCAGCCCCGCCAGGGTCTCCCGGCTGGTGGCCTCGACGCTGCCCAGCGCCTTGCGCGCCTCGGCCGGCCGGTCGTCCAGCACCAGGGCCGCCGCGCCGGCCTGGATCGCGATCACGCCCATGCTGTGCGCCACCATGTCGTGCACCTCGCGGGCGATCCGCAGCCGCTCGTCCGCCAGCGCCTGCGAGCGCAGCGCCGTGCCGTAGTCCCGCTGCTGGCGCACCGAGTTGCCGGCCAGCCAGCAGATCGCCAGCAGCGCGGCGAGCCCCGCCAGCAGGCTGAGGTAGTCGCTGAGGGTGTTGCCCGGCCGGTCCGCCACCCAGATCTGCAGGGGCCAGAGAGCCAGTTCGACCCCGGCGGCGACCAGTGCGGTCCGGCGCGGGCGGGTGGCCGCCAGGTAGCCGACCAGCACGGCCGCCACCGCGAAGAACGGCCAGCCCTTCATGAGGAAGGACTCGGCCAGCAGCACCCCGAACACCGCCAGCGGCCACCGCCGGGCCAGGCCCACCGGCACCGCCCAGAGGACGGAGACGGCCAGCACGAGCCCGGGCCGGGTGGCACCGGCGGCGTTGGCGGTGAACAGCAGCAGCGCGAAGAGCCCGGCGGCGCACCAGTCCAGTGCCCACCACACCGGTGACGGCAGCCGGCCCAGCAGGGGCGGGCGAGGTATTCCTTGATCCATGCCGGGGATGCTAGCCGCGCCCGCGGGGGCCGGACGTCCGCTCACGGGCGTACGCCCACCGGTGGACGGTGCGTCAGGAGGGGAGCAGCCCGAAGCCGACCGCGGCGAAGAACAGCCCGCCGGCGGTGATCACCGCGAGGAAGAACATCCCGATCACCAGCCCGGTGAACCCGGACCCGCCGCCGCCCAGCAGCACGGCCCGGTCCGGTCGCTGCGGCAGGTAGCGCACCGGCACCTCGTCGCCGACGGCGCCGGCGAACTCGTGCGTCCGCTCGAGCCGCACCTCCCGGCCGTCCGCGGTGCGGAAGCCGAAGACGGCGTGCCGGATCGTCGCGGTGCGGTACTCCTCGCCCTCCCGGCTCTGCGTCAGATAGGTCTGCAGGCAGGTGGCCCGCGCGGTCAGGCCGGCGCTGAGCGTCCTGGCCCGCTGCGCCATCCGCAGCACGCACCCGGCCAGGCCGGCGATGCCGAGGCCGCCGAAGAGCAGTCCGACCAGGCCGAAGACCAGCCGGATGCCCTCGCCGTCGCCGCCCACGCCCTCCCCCTCCCGTTCACGCTCAGGGACGGTGCCCGGACCCGTCCGGTTCCCGGCGGTCCAGGGCGGGCACCAGCACCGGGTTCCCGTCCATGACGTCCTCGCACAGCGGCCGGAAGCCGAGCCGGGCGGCGAGCCCGTCGAACCCCCGCTCCACCACCGCCCGGGCCCCGGAACCCAAGGCCGGCGGAGGCGCTCGGCGGTGATCATCCGGTCACGCTCACGGGCCTCCCGTCCAGGTCGAGCAGGGCGTCCAGCAGGGCCTCCGGCGTCTCCAGCTGGGGGAGGTGGCCGGTGGCGGGGAGGAGGGTGAAGGTGGCGCCGGGGACGGCGGCGGCGAAGGCGCGGCCGTAGGCATGGTCGGCGATGCGGTCGCTCGCGCCCCACAGGACGTGCACCGGCCGGGTGGCGCCCGCGAGGCGGGGGAGCAGGGTGGGGTCGGTCATCGCCGGGCCGGTGTAGCCGACCAGGGCCTGCACGTCGGGGCTGGGGCCCTGGGTGCCGGGCGGCGGGACGGGGGCCTTGGCCGGGTCGTGGAAGGAGAAGCCGCGCAGCTCCGCCACCGACATGCCGCGCACGTCGGTCAGCGGGTGGCCGTCGACCTGGATGCCGATGCCGTTGACGATCACGGCGGCGCGCACCCGGGCGCCGGCCCGCAGCGCGATCTCGGCGGCCAGCCAGCCTCCGAAGGAGTTGCCGACCACGGTGACGCCCGTGAGGCCGAGCTCCTCCAGAAGCCGCAGGTAGGCCTGGGCGAGCCGGCCGACGTCGCTCAGGCCCGCCGCCTTCGGGGTGCCGCCGAAGCCGGGGTGGGTGGGCAGCAGCACGCGGGCCCCGGTGCGTTCGGCGAGCAGGCCGGCGAAGCCCGCCATGGTCGGCAGGCCGCCGCCGCCGTGCAGCAGCAGGTAGGCGCGGTCGGGGTCGCCCGGGTGGTCGCGCACGGTCAGCTCGACGGTGCCGACGGTGGGGACGTCGAAGACGGTGGGGACGTCGAAGGTGTGGCTCATCGGATCCTCCAAGCAGGAAGTAAGGAGACGTATATAAGCATGCTTAGATAAGCCTCCTGAGTCAATCGGCTAGGCTGTCCGCATGAGCTACCGACCCGCCGAAGTGGGCCTGGCCGTGAAGCGGCTGCAGCACCGTCACCACCGCGCGGTCAACCGCGCGCTGGCCCCGCTCGGGCTCTCCCTGGTCCAGTGGGACACCCTGCGCCACCTGCACGAACGGCCGGACGCCTCGCTGCACGACCTCGCCGTGCTGACCTTCCAGACCGACCAGTCCTTCGGCTCGCTGGCGACCCGGATGGCCGACCGCGGACTGATCGAGCGCCTGCCCGGCCCCGGCCGCGCGGTCCGCCACCGGATCACCGCCGAGGGCGAGCGCCTGCGCGCCGAGGGCCAGGCCGTCGCGGACGCTCTGCTCACCACCTCGTTCCAGAACCTCTCGCCCGCCGAACTCGACCAGCTGGGAGCCCTGCTGGCGAAGGCCCTGGGGCCGGACCCCACCGGAACGCACAGTTCCTGAGCATGCGCACGGCCGGTACGTTGGTGGCCGACCGCAGAGCCACCGACCGGACGAGAGGCCCCCGGTGCCCCCGTTGCCCGCGTTGTCCGCCAGCACCGCCCGCAACGGCGTCGTCCGACTCGCCGGCCCCCGGCTGCCCGCCGTCTCGCTGCTCGCCCGGCTGCCCGCCGCGCTCTGCCCGACCGGCACGCTGCTGATGGTCACCGCGCTCGGCGGGGTCGCCCGGGCCGGCCTCGTCGCGGGCCTGCTCTGGGCCGGGCAGGCGGTCGGCGGGCCGCCGATCGGGCGGCTGGCCGACCGGCGCGGCCATCGGCCGGTGCTGCTCGCCGCCTCGGCCGCCAACGCGCTGCTGACCGCCGCCCTGGTGCTCGCCGCCGTCGGCCGGCTGCCGCTGCCGGTGCAGGCCGGCGCCGCACTGCTCACCGGCGTCACCGTGCCGCAGGTCGGGCCGCTCTCCCGGACCCGCTGGATCCGGCTCGCCGACCGCCGCCCCGACGGGCCCGCACTGATCGGCTCCGCCCTCTCCTTCGACGCCATCATGGACGAGACCAGCTTCGTGCTCGGCCCCGCGCTGGCCGGCATCCTGGCCTGGGCCGTCCACCCGGCCGCCGGGCTGGTCTGCGCCGCCGCGCTGATGGCCGTCTTCGGCACCCTCTTCGCCCTGCACCCCACCACCCCCGTGGCCGCGCCGCGCACCGCCCGCGGCCACCGGCTGCACTCCGCGCCGCTGGCCCTGCTCTTCGTGCTGATCGCCATGCAGGGCGCGGTGTTCGGCGCCACCAACACCGGCGTGCAGGACCTGACCCGGGGCGGCGGGGGTATCGGCGGGGTGGTCTGGTCGGCGATGGGCGTGACCAGCGCCGGCGCCGGCCTGCTGCTCGCCTCCTTCGCCGAGCGCTTCGACCTGACGGTCCGGCTGCGCACCTCGATGGCGGCCCAGGCGCTGCTCTGCCTCACCCTGCTGCTGGTGCGCGGGCCGGTCGGCGCCGCGCTCTCGATCGCCGGCATCGGCTTCGCCGTCGCCCCGACGCTGATCGCACTCTTCGGCCTGGCCGAACGGACCGTCCCGGCCGACCGGATGGGCGAGGCGATGACCCTGCTCGGCAGCAGCATGATCGCCGGTCAGGGCCTCTCCGTGGTGCTCGCCGGTGCGCTGGCCGGCCGCCACGGCTACCCGGCCGCCTTCGCCGTGACCTGCACTGCCGCCGCCCTCGCCCTGCTGCTCGCTCTCGCCCTGGCCCGGCCCGCGCGCTACGCGCCCCGCCGCCCGGCCGCGCAGCCTGCGGCGGGGCTCCCCGCGCAGCCCGCTGGAGACGCCAACTCCACTGTCACGCCCATCGGCTGACGGTTTCCCGGAAGCCGGCGCCGGCGCAATTCCGGCGCCTGGGCCCCGTGCTTCACCTGCCGCGCCCGGCCAGTGAGAGGGGCCGATAATCCGATGCGCCGGCCGGTCCCCAACCGTAGCAGCCCGGCCGGCCGGCGGCCGACGCGTCCGCGTCAACCCGCTGCCGTCAACAGGGTGTCAAGAACTGCCCCGGGCGCTTGACAGGCTGCTTGATGCCACACCGGACAGCAGACCCGAGACTCTAGGCCAACAAGGAGCTCGGCACGGCTCGGACCCCCCTCGGACCCCTGGACCGCCGGACGCCACCCCCGGGCCGGCTCCGTCCCCCGCCAGCTTCCCCCTCCGAGGTGACGATTTGAACCCAACCGCCGTGGACCGCCCGGTGAACCGCCTCGCGGCGCCCAAGCGAGTTCGGCTCATGCCGCTGGTCGCACTGATCTTCTTCAGCGTCTCCGGCGGCGCCTACGGCATCGAGGGGCTCTTCTCGGCTTCCGGGCCGGGGATGGGCCTCCTGCTGATCGTCATCACCCCGCTGATCTACAGCATCCCGCACTCGCTGGTGGTCGCCGAGCTCGGCACCGCGATCCCCGTCGAAGGCGGCTCCTACCACTGGGTCAAGCGGGGCCTCGGCAAGTACTTCGGCTTCCAGCAGGGGCTGCTGCAGTGGATCTGCAGCTTCGTCGACATGGCGCTCTACCCGGTGCTCTTCACCAGCTACCTGCAGAGCCTGGTCGCGGCGGTGGCCCCCGGCCAGCACGTGCTCTTCTCGCTCGGCGGCCTGCGGTTCGACCTCAACTGGTTCATCTGCCTGGCCGTCATCGTGGTCTTCACCGCGCTCAACCTGCTCGGTGCGGGCTGGGTCGGCGAGTCCTCGGTGGCCTTCGCGATCATCTGCCTGACCCCGATGCTGATCCTCACCGCGGTCGGCATCGCCCACATCCTGGGCCACGGCATCAACCCGGTCGGCTCGCTGACCACCTCCTCCGACCAGTCGATGTGGAACGCCTTCGGGTCAGGGCTCTTCATCGTGATGTGGAACTACTCCGGCTGGGACAGCGTCTCCAACGTGGCCGGCGAGATGGAGAACCCGCGCAAGCACCTGCCCAGGGCGCTCGCCATGGCCGTGGTGCTGATCATGGTCGGCTACCTGCTGCCCGCGATCGCCTCGCTCTCGGTCGGCGGCGACGGCGACGCCGGCTGGAAGAACTGGGACGCCGGGTCCTTCTCCGGCGTGGCCAAGGCGCTGGCCGGCCCCTGGCTGCAGGTCACCGTGACGATCGGCGGCATGTTCGCGGCCGTCGCGATGTTCTCCGCGCTGCTCGCCGCCAACTCCCGGCTGCCGCTGGTGCTCGCCCAGGACGGCTACTTCCCGTCCTGGGTGGCCAAGGAGAGCAAGCGGTACGGCACGCCGATCGTCTCCATCATCGGCTCCTCGGCGATCTACGCGCTGTTCTGCCTCAGCAGCTTCACCAACCTGGTGATCTTCGACGTCTTCCTCACCAACCTCGGCATCCTGGTCGAGGTGGCCGCGCTGATCGCCCTGCGGATCAAGGAGCCGGAGCTGGAGCGGCCCTACCGGATCCCGGGCGGCTGGTTCAGCATCGGGGCGATCGTGCTGTCGCTGGCCAGTGTCTGCTCCTGGGCCGCCTGGCAGCAGTACAGCCAGAACGGCGGCCGGGCCGTGGTGTACGCGCTGATCGCCGTCAGCACCTCGGTGCTGCTCTACCTGCCGCTGGCCGTCCGCCGCGCCCGCAAGGCCCGCCGGGAGGCGCCGGAGCCGGCCGCCGACCAGGCGCTCGCCTCCTCCTGAGCCCGACCGGCTTACGGGGTGTCACCCGACCCGGGGTCAGGCTCACAAGGTGCCTGGCCCCGGCCGCCCCGTCAGTGGGTAGCGTCGGGACATGAGCAACAGCTTCGCCCTGCACATCGCCGACGCGGACCTCGAACCCGACCCGCTCGACCCCGCCCAGATCGTCTCCGGCACGCCCGAGGTGACCGGCCGGGTGCTCTGGGAGTCCGCGGACGGCCGCCAGCTGCGCGGCATCTGGCAGATCACCCCCGGCGTGGTCACCGACACCGAGGAGGACGAGCTCTTCGTGGTGGTCAGCGGCCGGGCCACCATCGAGGTGGCGGGCGGCCCGACCCTGGAGGTCGGCCCCGGCGACGCGGGCATCCTGCACGCCGGCGACCGGACCACCTGGACCGTCCACGAGACGCTGCGCAAGGCCTACTCCCTCACCCTCTCCTGACCTCGCCCCCCACCGAAGGAACTGAGCATGGACCCCGTCCGCGCCCTCCAGGACGCCAAGCCGACCCCGTTCTGGCTGGACGACCCCGGACGGCCGCAGGCGCTCTCCGCGCTGGTCGGCGACGTGCGGTGCGACCTGCTGGTGGTCGGCGGCGGCTACAGCGGACTGTGGACGGCGCTGATCGCCAAGGAGCGGGACCCCGGGCAGGACGTGGTGCTGATCGAGGGCCAGGAGATCGGCTGGGCCGCCTCCGGCCGCAACGGCGGCTTCTGCGCCGCCAGCCTCACCCACGGCCTGGGCAACGGCCAGGCCCGCTGGCCCGGCGAGCTGGCCGAGCTGGAGCACCTGGGCGCCGAGAACCTCCAGGCCATCGAGGACAGCATCAAGCGCTACGGGATCGACTGCGACTGGGAGCGCACCGGCGAGATCGACGTCGCCACCGAGCCCTACCAGCTGGAGGACCTGTACGAGATGGCGGAGCTCTCCGCCTCGCTCGGCAGCGAGCTGACCTTCCTGGACCGCGACGCCGTGCGCGCCGAGGTGAACTCGCCGACCTACCTCGGCGGGCTCTGGGACAAGGACGGCGTCGGCATGGTCAACCCCGCCAAGCTGGCCTGGGGCCTCAAGCAGGCCTGCCTCGACGCGGGCGTGCGGATCTTCGAGCACACCCGGGCCACCGACCTGGCCGAGTCCGGCAGCGGCATGGCCGTGCGCACCCCCTACGGCCGGATCTTCGCGGCCAGGGTGGCGCTCGGCACCAACGTCTTCCCGTCGCTGGTCAAGCGGACCCGGGCGCACACCATCCCGGTCTACGACTACGCGCTGATGACCGAGCCGCTGAGCCAGGAGCAGCTGGCCGCGATCGGCTGGCAGGGCCGGCAGGGCGTGGGCGACTGCGCCAACCAGTTCCACTACTACCGGCTCTCCGCCGACAACCGGATCCTGTGGGGCGGCTACGACGCCGTCTACCACTACGGGGGCCGGGTCCGCGCCGAGTACGACCAGCGGCCGGCCACCTACCGCACCCTGGCCCGGCACTTCTTCGAGACCTTCCCGCAGCTGGAGGGCCTGCGCTTCAGCCACGCCTGGGGCGGCGCCATCGACACCTGCACCCGGTTCTCGGCCTTCTTCGACACCGCCTACCGGGGCCGGGTCGCACTGGCCGCCGGCTACACCGGCCTCGGCGTGGGCGCCACCCGGTTCGGCGCCGAGGTGATGCTCGACCTGCTGGCCGGCGAGCGGACCGAGCGCACCGCGCTGGAGATGGTGCGCCGCAAGCCGCTGCCGTTCCCGCCCGAGCCGGTGCGCTGGATCGGCATCGAGCTCACCAAGCGCTCGCTCGACCTGGCCGACCGCAGCGCGGGCCGGCGCAACCTGTGGCTGCGCACCCTGGACCGGCTGGGGCTGGGCTTCGACTCCTGAGCCCGTGGCTACCGTTCGCCGCGCTCGCCGAGCACCGGCTTGACGTCCAGGACCGGGGTGCCGTCCAGCGCCTCGAGGTCGCTGACCTTGAGGCGCGTCCCGTCCACCGCCAGCAGCGTGACCCGGTGCAGTCCGATCGGGTTGGGGCGGTCCGGGGACCGGGTGGCGAACACCCCGGTCTCCGGCCGCTCGCTCTCGCCGCGCGGGTGCACGGCCAGCACCGAGCGGTCGGCCCGGTCCAGCCAGGTGAGCAGCAGCAGCTCCTGACCCACCGTCAGATCCCGTAGCCCGCGCGCCACCTCCGGGTCGAAGGCGATCCAGGCGTCCGGACCGCCCTCGTCGCCCTGCCGCGGCGCCGTGCCGCGCTCCCGCAGCACCGACTGCACGGTGCCGATCGCCCGCACCTGGTACGTCTGGTCCATCTCCGCTCCCTACCCCGGTTACGCGACACCATACGGCCGGAACTGCACGCTGATCCGCGGCCCCACCGCCCGGGCCGTCTTCGGCACGGCGTGTTCGAAGGTCCGCTGGCAGGACCCGCCCATCACCAGCAGGTCCCCGTGCCCCACCGGGTACCCCACCACCGGCCCGCCCCCGCCGGCCGGCCGCAGCAGCAACTGGCGCGGCTCCCCGAGCGAGACGATCGCCACCATGGTGTCGGCCACCGCCCCGCGCCCGATCCGGTCCCCGTGCCAGGCCACGCTGTCCCGCCCGTCCCGGTAGTAGCAGAGCCCCGCCGAGACGAAGGGCTCCCCGAGCTCCGCCCGGTAGTGCGCGCTCAACGCCTCCCGCGCCCGGTCCAGCAGCGGATGTGGCAGCCGCTGCCCGCCCCGGTAGGAGGCCAGCAGGCGCGGGACCGCCACCTCGCGGTCGTACATCTGCCGCCGCTCGGCCCGCCAGGGCACCTCCCTGAGCAGGTGTTCGAACACCTCGTCGGCTCCGGTCACCCACCCGGGCAGGTGGTCCACCCAGCCGCCGCGCCCCAGCCGCACCCGCCCGACGCCGTCCAGCGAGCCGAGGCCGGGCTCGGCGTCGGCGGCGAAGAGGGAGGCCTGGAGGTGGGTGCTCATGAGGGCAGCGTACTCCTGATTCGAACACATGCTCGAACGCGTGGACGTGGCGCTCTGCGCCCGCCGCACGCCCTGGTGGAGGCCGGACGGGGGTGCTATCACATGGGCGGGGGCCACACAGGGGGGATTTCTCATGCTGCTCTACAGCACCGCCGGACCACTGACCTACACCTCGTCGAAGCCGTTCGAGGCCCACTCGGCCCTGCCGGACGCGGCCGCCGGAGTGGGGCACACCTTCGTCACCCCGGCCGGGGTGCCCAATTTCGCCACCCTGCCGTCCCCGCAGCTCCTGGTCTCGCAGAACGGGCTCTTCGCGATCGAGGCCGCCGACCTGACCCAGCGCCAGCCCACGCACTTCTACGCCGACCCCAAGGCGCTCACCAGGTGGAACCAGGCCCTCGCGGCCCAGGGCTCGCTCTTCCAGTTCTTCTTCGACCCGCCCGGCACCGTGACCTTCACCCTGCCGCACGCGGCGAAGGAGACCACGCTGATGCGGGTCCGGGCCGCCAACCTCGACTCCGGCCGGGCCGGCAACGACATGACGACCACCGAGAACTGCGACGTGGCCGTGACGGAGGTCATCGGGTCGGCGCTCACCCCGCTGCCCCGCCTCGGCGAGAAGGTCCCGCTCGGGGACGGCACGCCCGGGCAGCAGATGTTCGCCGAGTACCACGTCGCCAAGTACCTCGTCGCGACCCAGGCCGTGGGCAACCTGACGCTCGGCGCGGTCGCCACCCTGCGGGCCGAGCAGGACTCCGTCGCCCAGGACTTCGGCCAGGACATCCAGGCCCTCGCCCTGGGCACGCTGCCCCCGCACACGCCGACCATGGCCGCGAGGCTGGCCTCGGTCCGGGTGAACCAGTTCGCCCGTCCCACCGCCGTCGGCCAGGCCCTCTACACCGGCTCGATGGGCAACCGGCAACCCGCCGCTCCGCTGCCCGGCTGGCAGATCCAGGACCACAGCAACACCCGGAACATCCACGATCCCGCCGACCTCAACCGGGTGCTGTGGGGATTCCACTGGGGCGGCGTCATCGCCACCGACGGGACGGACTACCTGACGCTGGAGAACTACGCCCGCAACGGCGAGAACAGCGCGGGACAGGGCGACGGCCTCTTCTACTTCCAGGCGTACTCGGCCGACCCCGGCCGCAGCTGGCACGAGCAGTGGGCGCTGCCGGCCCCGCACACCAAGGCGTTCGCCAACGCGATCTCGTTCGTAGTGGAACCGCACGGTCTGAACGGACTGCGCTACTTCAGCGCCGGTGCCAAGGACAACCAGGCCGCCGTCGCGGCCGCCGCCAACAACAGGGCGCTGCAGGCCGCGCTGCTCCAGGGGCTGAACTACGCCACCGTGCACCTCAACGCGAGCGTGATCCGCGACCAGTACGCCGACAAGGCCCGGCTGGCGGCCTGGATCGCCGCACTGAACGCCCGCCTCACCGATCCGCTGCCGGGCTGGATCAGCGGCACCAGCCGGTCTCTGGCCATGCACGTCCACGCCGAACTGAGCCGGGTCAAGACGGCCTGAGGACCCGCTCGGCTCCGTTGCGGTCAGGCGCGGTGTGCCGTACGGGAGTTGACTGTCCGTCAGTGCCGTGCCCCGGGTATCGAACGCGGGTACCGGCTGACGCATCGACAGCCGAAGGTTCGTGTCCGTATCCCAGTGCCACCCTGGTCCGGACGGCCCTCACCCCTTGCAATTGGTCCAGACCTATTGACGGGCCCGGTCGCCGCTCCTACGATCCGGACCGGCACAGCCCCACATGTCCCCCCACTTCACCCAGAGCCGGGCGCCACGCCCCCACGCGTCGGTCACGACCACGGCGTCCGGCGGAAGGGAACGCAGCATGTTCCGTCGGAGGCCCCGTACTCCGCGTCCGTCGGGCGGGTTCGGCCCCGCTCCGCAGCGCGCGGCCGTCGAGCGCGCGCCACAGGTCAACCGCACCGCCCGGCCCGGCAGCACGCCGTCCGTCCTGCGGCGTTCGCTCGCGGGCGTCAGCGCCGCCGCCGTCATCGGCACCGGCCTCGCCGTGGCCGGCTCGGTCTCGGCCGGCGCCGCCACCACCAACCTGGTGAACAACCCCGGCTTCGAGAGCGGGCTGAGCGGCTGGAGCTGTTCCGCCGGCACCGCCGCGGCGGTCAGCACCCCCGTCCACTCCGGCAGTTCCGCGCTGAAGGCCACGCCGACCGGCCAGGACACCGCGCAGTGCGGCCAGACGATCAGCGTGCAGCCCAACTCGCAGTACACGCTGAGCGCCTACGTCCAGGGCAGCTACGTCTACCTGGGCGCCACCGGGACCGGCGCGGGCAGCGACCCGTCCACCTGGACGCCGGGCAACAGCGGCTACGGCCAGCTCAGCGTCAGCTTCACCACCGGGGCGAGCACCACCAGCGTCACCGTCTACCTGCACGGCTGGTACGGGCAGCCCGCCTACTACGCGGACGACGTGTCGCTCACCGGCCCCGCCGGCGGCGGCAGCCCGACCCCGACCACCGCGCCGCCGACCAGCACCCCGCCGACCAGCGCGCCGCCCACGACCGCCCCGCCGACCACCACGGCGCCGCCCACCACCGCGCCGCCCACGACCACTCCGCCGACCAGCGCCCCGCCCACCACCACCCCGCCGAGCGGCGCCACCTGCCCGACCAAGCCGCGGCCGGCCGGCAAGGTGCTGCAGGGCTACTGGGAGAACTGGGACGGCGCCTCGAACGGCGTCCACCCGGGCATGGGCTGGATCCCGATCACCGACAGCCGGATCGCCGCCAACGGCTACAACGTCATCAACGCCGCCTTCCCGGTCATCCTCTCCGACGGCACCGTCGAGTGGCAGAACGGCATGGACACCAACGTCAAGGTGGCCACCCCCGCCGAGATGTGCGCCGCCAAGGCGGCCGGCGCGACGATCCTGATGTCGATCGGCGGCGCCTCCGCCGGCATCGACCTCAGCTCCAGCACCGTCGCCGACCGGTTCGTGGCGACCGTGGTGCCGATCCTCAAGCAGTACAACTTCGACGGCATCGACATCGACATCGAGACCGGCCTCTCCGGTAGCGGTTCGATCGGCACGCTCTCCGCCTCGCAGGCCAACCTGGAGCGGATCATCGACGGCGTGCTCTCGCAGATGCCGGCCGGCTTCGGCCTCACCATGGCCCCCGAGACGGCGTACGTCACCGGCGGCAGCGTCACCTACGGCTCGATCTGGGGCGCATACCTGCCGATCATCAAGAAGTACGCCGACAACGGCCAGCTGTGGTGGCTGAACATGCAGTACTACAACGGCAGCATGTACGGCTGCTCCGGCGACTCGTACCAGGCCGGCACGGTGCAGGGCTTCACCACCCAGACCACCTGCCTGAACAACGGCCTGACCATCCAGGGCACCACCATCAAGGTCCCCTACGACAAGCAGGTGCCCGGCCTGCCGGCCCAGAACGGCGCGGGCGGCGGCTACATGGCTCCCAGCCTGGTCAGCCAGTCGTGGAACTCCTTCAGCGGCTCGCTGAAGGGCCTGATGACCTGGTCGATCAACTGGGACGGCTCCCAGGGCTGGAGCTTCGGCGACAACGTCAAGGCTCTCCAAGGTCGCTGACGCCTCGTCAGACAGCACAGTCGGACCGCACCCGCGCCCCGGAGCCGAGCTCCGGGGCGCGGGCGTGTCAGCGCCGCACCTCGCGATGCCGCCACCGGCACCGGCCCGAAGAGCGCACCTCGCCGGCTGCGCCGGGACCGCCGAAACCCTGCGCCGGACCGGGCAGTTCGAGGAGCCCGAGCAGCGGCGGTTCGACCACCGGTCTGCTCACCCCTGGTGCGCCCCGGCTAACCGGCCGCCGTACTCGGCGCGGTGGGCCAGGCCGTCGACGCCCTCGGCGGCGGCTTCACGATGCGCTGCACCACCCTGGCGGCCGGCGCCGTCCGCACCACCGGCCACCGAACGCCGAACTGCCCCGGTCGGCGGGCCGACCGGGGCAGCGCGGGGGACGGGCGGGGCGGTCAGCTCAGGGTGAAGTCGTCCGCGGTCACCGCGGCCTGGCCGTACCAGCCGTGCACGTAGACCGTCACCGTGCCGCTGGCGCCGGTGGTGAACGGCACCGAGAGCTGGTTCCAGGCGGTGCTGTTGGACCAGGCGGAGGCCGTTGCGCCGCCCGAGACGCCCACGTAGGCGTACGGGCCCTGGACCCACGCCGTCAGCGTGTAGCTGTGGTTGGGGGAGAGGGTGACCGTCTGGTCGACCTCGCCCGTGCTGCCGGCGGTGGGGGTCGCCTGGAGCGCGTGGCTGCCGGAGTGCACCGGGCTGGAGACCACCGTGCCGCTGCCCGTCCAGGGGCTCAGGCTGCCGGTCTCGAAGCCCGGGTTGACGAGCGGGCCGCCACCGCCGGTCCCGCCGCCACCGCCGCTGCCGGTGACCGTCAGCGTGTAAGTGGCGCTGTGACTGCCGGTGCTCGCGGTGCCGGTGACGGTGATCGGGTAGGAGCCCGCCGCCACCGAGGAGCCGACCGCGGCCGTCAGGGTCGAGCTCCCGCCGGAGCTGACCGAGGCCGGGTTGAACGAGAGGGCGACGCCCGCGGGCGCCCCGGAGGCCGCGAGGCTCACCGACTCGGCGCTGCCGGAGGTGATGGTGGTCGAGACGGCCGCCGTGGCGGAGCCGCCCTGCGCGACCGAGGCCGAGCCCGGGGCCACCGAGAGCGAGAAGTCGCTGCCGGTCGTGCCGCCGCCACCGCCGCCGGTGCCCGCGTACGGCACGAAGGTGTCGGTGAAGGCCAGGTTGCTCTGGCTCAGCTCGCTACAGGTGGAGAGCGAGCCGGCCGAACCGGCGCACGGCTGGTCGCGGTTGACGGACCAGAAGGCCAGCCGGCCGACGCCGTGCTGGGCCGCGAAGGCCTCCACCGACTGGGCGTCCGCCAGGGTGAAGGTGGAGCCGTCGTCGTTCTTGCCGATCATCGGGGTGATCCCGAGGTTGGCGTAGGTGTAGCCCGGGTCGACCGACTGCATCTGGGCGAGCGTGGCCTGGGCCGCGGCGATCGAGCCCTGGCCCATCTCGGTGCCGGCGCCCGCGTAGTAGTCCATGGTCATGATGTTGACCACGTCGATCTTGATGCCCGCGGTCTTCGCGGCCTTCACGATGTTGACGCCGTCGGAGGTGAGGCCGTTCGCGAGCACCGGCAGCGTCATGGAGAACTGCAGGCTCGGGTTGGTGGCCTTGAGGTCCTTCATGGCCTGCATCTGGCGGGCCACCGAGGCGGTGTCCGCGATGGCCGCACCCTCGACGTCGAAGTCGAGCTGGGTGACGCCGTAGTCGTTGATCAGGGCCTGGTAGCCGGCGTCGATGCTGCTCTGGGTGGAGCAGGTCCACGCCAGCGCCAGCCCGGAGGCACCGCCCGAGGAGATGATCAGGGAGGCGCCCTCGGCCTTGGCCTTGGCGATCTCCGGGTCGGTGAAGGAGTCGGCACCGATCGGGAGGGTGTCGCCCCAGATCTGGTTGCAGCCCGACCCGAGCACGAACGCGGCGGTGTAGGCCTTCAGGCCGTGCGCCGTGATCGCGGTGTCGAGCATGCCCTCCTGACTGTTCGACATGTCGACATAGGGCGCGACGGAGTAGACGCTCGAGCCGGTCGCGGCAGTGCCGGCCGCGCTACTGGTGGGGGCCAGTGCGACCAGTGAGCCGGCCGCGGCCAGCGCGACCGCGCTGACCGAGCCGACGATTCTTGCCATACGCATGGCAGTGGACCCTTCCGGGAACGCCCGAGGGGCGTTGTGGGGGTGTGGGGGAAGAGAACCGTCAGGCCCAGCCTGACGTTGGTACATACCAAACCGCCTGCCATACCCGGCGTCAAGAGGACTAGACAACCCGCATCCTGACAACACGCCGGGCACGCGGCTCCTCCACAGGCTCCCGGGCCACCCCGCGTCCCGGCGGTCGCGGTACTTTTGGCGCCATGGACTACCTGGTCGCTCTTCGACGTGAACTTGACCTGCTCGGTGCCGCGCTGGACGGCGACCTGACCGCTCCGGTGGAGCACTGCGGCAGTTGGACGGTGGCGGACCTGGCCGTGCACGTGGGCGCGGGCAACCTCTGGGTGGTCACCGCGGTGCGCGAGAAGCACGGCCGCGACTACGACGAGGGCGCCGCGCCCCGCGACCCGGCCGCCCTGCGGGCCTGGTTCGCCGGCTCCTCGGAGGCGCTGATCGAGGCCCTGTCGGTGGACCCCGACACCGAGGCCTGGACCTTCGCCGTGCCGCACACCGTCGCCTTCTGGCACCGGCGCCGCGCCCAGGAGACCCTGGTGCACCGCTGGGACGCCGAGCACGCGCTCGGCGCGGTGACCCCGTTCGACCCCGAGCTGGCCGCCGACGGTGTCGCCGAGGTCTTCGAGATCATGGCCCCCCGGATGATCTCCCGCGGCGCCGCCACCGCGCCCGCCCGGGCCGTGCGGATCACCGCCACCGACGCCGCGAGCAGCTGGACCTTCGGCCCCGGCGAGCCGGTCGCCGAACTCCGGGGCACCGCCCAGGACCTGCTGCTCACCCTCTGGGGCCGCCTCCCGCGCGAGGCCGGCTCGCTGAGCTGGACGGGAGACCGCGAGGCCGGACTGGCCGCGCTGGCCGGCCCGCTGGTGCCGTGACCGGCCGACGGAGCGGACTCCCGCCCGCGCGCCCGGCCGCCGCGTTCGAGCTCACACCCAGCTGACCCGGCCGTCGTCGAGGCCGGAGCGGCGCATCCGGATCAGTCGGTGCGCTGCACGAGGTGAGTGCCGGCGGGACGGCTGGCGGGAGGGTCACCTCAACGGCTCACAAGGAAACGGGCCGCCCTGATTGCCGCTCCCGTCACCCCTGCGCCAACGCCTCCCGCAGCACCTCGCCCACCCCCACCGGCTCGCGCCCGAGCAGCGCCGCCAGCGCGGGATCCACCGTTGCGAACTCCCCGGCCCGGGCGGCGGCGAAGATGCCGCCCAGCTGCGCCGCCAGCTCCGCCGGCGTGCCGTGCGCCACCAGCTGCGCCTGGAACTCCTCGTCGGAGAGCACGCTCCTGCTCATCGCCCGCCCCGTCACCCCGGCGGCCAGCTCCGCCAGGTCCGCGAAGTCGTACGCCGGGCCGGCCGTCAGCGGCGGCGTCGGCCCGTCGAAGCGGACCTCCCCGGCGAGCACGGCGGCCGCCGCCTCCGCGAGGTCGGCGTGCGCGGTCCAGGCGAACGGCCCGTCAGCGGGCAGCGCCAGCTGCCCGGAGGCCAGCGCCTGCTGCAGGAAGTGCGCCGCGCTGCTCGCGTAGAAGCCGTTGCGCAGCGCGGTGAACGGGACGCCGCAGGCGCGCAGCAGGTCCTCGGTGGCGGCGTGGTCGCGGCAGGCCTGGAAGTGCGAGGCCGGGTCGGCGCCCATCTGGCTGGTGTAGACGATCCGCCGGGCGCCGGCCGCGACCGCCGCCCCGATGGCGTTGCGGTGCTGGGCCACGCAGGCCTCGCCCATCCGGTCGACGGAGACGAGGAGCACCTGCGAGGCGCCCTCGAGGGCGTGGGCCAGGCCGGCCGGGTCGGTGAAGCTGCCCTGCCGCACCCGCACGCCGCGGTCGGCGAGGGCCCGTGCCTTCTGCGGGTCGCGGACGCTGACGCCGACCTGCTCGGCCGGCACCCGGGTGAGCAGCCGCTCGACGGTCTGGCGCCCCAGCAGTCCGGTGGCTCCGGTCACGATGATCATGGTGCACTCCCATGCCCGCACGGCGGGCGTTGATTCCAGCGGAAACATCAAGACAGTAACATCGATACTAACGATGGAACCATCGCTGCGATACCGTTGATCCATGCCAGCAGCACGCACCTCCGCCACGCAGGAGCAGACCCGGCAGCGGGTCATCGAGGCGGCCATCGGCCTGCTCGCCCGCGGCGGCCGCGACGCCGTCACCACCCGCGCGGTCGCCGACGCGGCGGGCCTGCAGCCGCCGGCCATCTACCGGCTGTTCGGCGACAAGGAGGGGCTGCTCGACGCGGTCGCCGAGCACGGCTTCACCGCGTTCCTCGCCACCAAGCACGTCGACCCGGACCCGCGCGACCCGATCGAGGACCTGCGCGGCGGCTGGGATGTGGCGGTCGAGTTCGGCCTCGCCAACCCGGCCCTGTTCACCCTGATGTACACCGAACCGGGCGGCACCGCCTCGGCCGCCTACCAGGCCGGCATGGAGATCCTGCGCGGCCGCATCCGCCGCCTGGCGGCCGGCGGCTGGCTGCGCGTCGACGAGGAACTGGCGGCCCAGATCATCCACGCCACGGCCCGCGGCACCGTGCTCACCTGGCTCTCGCTGCCCGAAGAACGCCGCGACCCGGCCCTGTTGGCCGCGATGCGCGAATCCATGGTCACCGCCGTCACCAACCAGCGCCCCGCCCTCCGCGACCCCGGGCCGGCCGGCGCCGCCCGCGCCCTGCGCGCCGCACTGCCCGAGCAGGCCCCCCTCAGCCCGGGCGAACAGCACCTCCTGACGGAGTGGCTGGACCGCCTCGCCGCCGGCTGACGGCCCGCCACGCTCAGCCGGCGTCCTCCCCGTCACGCTCCGCCTCGCGCCGTACCGCCCACGGCAGGACGAACCACAGCGCGGTGAAGATCAGCGCGACCACGCAGCTGACCGCGATCGCCGGCGCCGCCCCGAGCACCACGTCCAGCACCAGCAGCACGGCACCGGTCAGCGCGGCGGCGAGCAACAACAGCCCGAGCTGCGCGACCCGCGCGGACACCCTGACGATCCGTGCCTTCGCGGGATGGTGCGCGAGCCCGCGGTGCAGGGCGACCGGCGTGGCGAACACGGCGGCGGCCACCACGCTCAACAGCAGGGTGGTGACGTAGATGTCCTGCTGGGCATCGTCGAGCGAAGCGAACCGCGGCGTGAACGCCACCCCCAGCAGGAACGCGAAGACGATCTGCACCCCGGTCTGCAGCACCCGCAGCTCCTGCAGCAGCTCCACCAGCCGCCGATCGGCCCGCATCTTCGGGCTCTCCTGCTCCGCCGACGCGGGCGCGGGCGCGGGCTGACGCGGAGCGTCGGGGTCGGGGTCGTGCTCGGGCGCGGTGCTGGGCATGCGCCAGCTTCTCACGCCCCGCCGGCCCGGGCGCCGATCCCGCGCGCCGCCTCCCGGGTGCCCTTCCCCGCCCGCTGTTGCCGCTGTGTCCGCCGGCCGTTCACGTGCGGTACCTCCCGCCGTGCACCACGCCGAGTTGGCTGTACTAGTTCCCCGTGCAGCCAGCCGAGTTGGCTGTACTGGTCCACTTCCCGCCCGGTGTGGCATCGCAGTTCGAGGAAGGTACACGGCATGACCAGCTGGACCCGTCCAGGTCGGGCCCTCGCGGCGTTCACCCTGCTGCCGGCACTGTTCGCGGCCACCGGCTGCGGCGGCAGGGCGGCGGCGACGGACGACGGTGCCTACACCGTGATGACCTGGGCCCCCTCCGGCACCGGCGCCTTCGACCGGACCGGCGTGACCGCGCTGGCCGAGCTGATCGGCCGTGAGGTGAACAGCAAGGGCGGGATCGACGGCCACCGCCTGCGCGTGCTCACCTGCAACGAGCACAACACCGTGGCCGGCGGGATCGCCTGCGTCGACGAGGCGGTGGCGCAGAAGGCGGTCGCCGTGATCGGCTCCTACAGCCTGAACAGCGACGCGCTGCTGCCCGGACTGGAGAACGCCGAGATCCCCTACCTCGGCGGCTACGGCCTGACCGGCGCCGAGTTCACCAGCCCGCTCTCCTACCCGGTGGCCGGCGGCATGGCCACCCTGGTGATCGGCAACGGCCGCCAGCTGGTCGCGGCCGGCTGCCGCACCGTCGCGCTGGTCCGCCCGGACAGCTCGGCCGGCGACCGGCTGACCGGCTACCTGGCCGGTGCGATCAAGCCGGAGAACGGCAAGCTGGTCGACGTCCGGGTCAGCGAGAAGACCCCGGACTACGCCGCCGCCGCCCGCAAGGCGCTCGGCGACGACCGGGCCGGCAACTGCGTCAGCGACGCGCTCGCCCCCGAGCAGAGCGGCAGGTTCCTGGACGCCTTCCACCACCTCAAGGCCGCGCACACCCTGCTCGGCGCGGTGATCGGCAGCGTCCCCCAGTCGGTGCTCAGCCCGAACGGCGCGGCCGACGGCGTGCTCAACGGCGCCTACGTGACCGGCTGGTACCCGCCGGCCTCGGCGCACGCCTGGGACGCGCTGCGCTCCACCATCGGCGGCAACCCGATCGACCTCTCCGACCTGGCGGTGCAGACCACCTGGGTCGCCTACCAGGTCTTCCTCACCGCGGCCGACCGCCTGCACGGGGCGGGCACGCCGATGACCGCCCAGCACCTGCGCGAACTGCTGGAGAGCGGGGACACCCTGGACGACGGCGGCGTCACCCCGCCGCTGAGCTGGGGCGACATGCTGCCCAACGCCGAGTCGCCCCGGCTGGTCAACACCTGGGTGACGTACCAGCAGGTCTCCTCCGGCCAGCTGACCGAGCAGCAGAGCGGCTACGCCGACACCCGCTGGGCCTTCACCGGAGCCGCCCCGCCGCAGTGACCCGCCGCAGTGACCCGCCCTGCTGCGCCGCCCGCGCCGGCGGGACGGTCGGGGGCTTGGCGCGGAGCAGCCCGAAGACCGTATATAGTTTCTTTCAGCACCGATGCGCGGGTGGCGGAATAGGCAGACGCGCTGGATTCAGGTTCCAGTGCCCGAAAGGGCGTGGGGGTTCAACTCCCCCCTCGCGCACCACTGAGGCTGGTCGAAGCGAAAGCTTCGACCAGCCTCTTCTGGTTCCCGGGCTCATCGAGTCGATCTTCGCTCCCTATACTCTTCGCTCATACGATTTTCACATCCTGCATCCTGAGGGACTGTCGGATCAGGCGGAGAGGAACGGCCGGCGTGCGTGCGGTGAGGCCGAGTCGGGGGAGTGTGCTCCCGGCCGTGGTGGTCGTGGTGATCGGACTGGTCCTGGCGGTGGGGCTCCCGCTGCTGGACCGGTCGGTCAAGGACAACGCGGTGGTGGCGGCAGGGGACCGGCTGGAGCTGGGCGACGGGCTGACGATCGCGCCCCCCGAGGGCTGGCGCCTGACGAAGGGGGTCACGGTCGACATGCCGACGCTCGTGCCGGCCCAGCCCAAGTCCACCTCCCTGCTCACCGACGGGCCGGTGAAGGCCGTGCTCCAGGTGGGGCCCTTCCGCGGCGACTCGGTCCGGCTGCTGGAGCAGATGAACCGGAACGCGGTCCGCTCGACCACCAAGGCGGGGTTCACGGCACGGGGCGAGCGGACGGCGGTCGTCTCGACCGACGGCCTCGACGGCGTGCAGGAGCGGTACACCGCCGACTCCGGCGAGGGGACGCTGACCGCCTTCGCGCTCCCCGGCGACCGCGGCCTCGTGGTGGCGGTCACGGCCCCGGACGGCGGGCAGCTGTCGGCCCGCAACGAGCAGGTCCAGCGGATGCTGTCGAGCCTGGCGCTGACCGGAACGGGGGACCGGTCGTGACGACGGAGACCGCGGCCGCCGGTCCGGACCTCGAGGCGGCCCGGACCGCCGCGATCGAGGACTCCGGCTGGGGCACGCCCTTCGCCCTCCTCCAGTGGCGCAACGCCTGCTTCTGGCTGCTGCTCGCCGGCCTGGCCGCCGGTGCGGTGCAGACGGTCCGGTACTACCGGCCGGGCGCCGCCGCCTACGGCACCGGCCTGGCCATCGGCGTGATCGCGTTCGCACTCTTCACGGTCCCCTGGGTGCTCCTGCTGCGCCGCCACAACCGGCGGTACACGGGGCTGCCGGCGAAACTGCTCGCCGTCGCCTTCGCCTGGGGCGCGCTGACCGCCACCTTCGTGGTGGCACTGCGGGCCAACAGCGCGGGCCTCTCGCTCTACGGCAAGCTGTTCGGGCACGGCTGGGCGAGGGACTGGGGCGCCGGCCTGACCGCGCCGTTCACCGAGGAGCCGGCCAAGGCCACCGCGCTGATCCTGCTGCTCGGCCTGGCACCGCGGCTGATCCGGTCCCCGTACGACGGGCTGCTGATCGGGGCCTTTACCGGGCTCGGCTTCCAGGTCATGGAGGACGTCCTCTACACCTACAACGCCACCGTGGCCGCCTTCGGCGCCGACCAGGTCCCCGTCGCGCTGCAGATGGCGGTGGTCCGCGCGGTGGTCGGTCCGGTCTCGCACGCCCTGTTCAGCGGAGTCCTCTTCGCCGGCCTGATGTGGGCGATCGGCCGCGGCCGGCCCGGCCGGCGGGTGACCGGCCTGCTGCTGGTCGCCGGCGCGATGCTGATGCACGGGGTCTGGGACGACCTCGCCGCGCTTGGCACCGCCGCCCTCGGCGTGCTCGGGGTGCTGGCCGTCGCCGTGCTGGCACCGGCGGCCTCGCTGCTGCTGCTCTGGCGCACCTTCCGGCTCGCCGTGCCGCAGGAGCGGCAGTGGCTGCGCGACATCCTCCTCCCGGAGGCGGCGGCCGGCCTGCTCTGGCCGATCGAGGTGGCCGCCGCCACCGGCAGCCGCAAGGAGCGCCGGGCCTACCTCCGGGCCTGGCAGGGCCGGGCGGGCAGGAAGAAGGGCAAGCGCCTGCTCCGCGCGACCCGCCGGCTGGCCCGCGAGCTCGCCTTCGCCCGGGGCGGCGCCGAGGAGGCCGTCACCCGGGCCCGGCAGGAGATCACCGGCCTGCGGGCACCCGCCTGACGGCCGCTCACCCTGACGGCCGCTCAACCGGACGACGGCTCACCCTGACGGCGGCGCCTGGAAGCCGCCGATCCGCTGCTCCAGCAGCTCGGCCAGCCGCAGCGGAGTGCGGTCCTCGAACATCGGGCCGATGATCTGCACCCCCACCGGAAGGCCCTCGGGCGAGCGGCCGGCCGGCACGGCGGTGGCCGGCAGACCGGCCAGCGTGGCCAGGCCGGCCCAGACCAGCTGGTGGAAGTACGGGTACGCGGCGCCGTCGATGTCGAGCAGCCGGCCCCGCGGGTCGGGGGCGTGGTCGTGCGGGAAGGCCGGCGTGGGCGTGACCGGGCAGACCACGGCGTCGTACTGGGCGAAGAGCCGGCGCCAGGTCTGCCGGAGCAGCTCGCGCCGGGCGTTCGCCGCCAGCCAGTCCGCGTGGCTGAGCACCATGCCGCGCAGCAGCACCGCCGCCAACCCCTGGTCCGCCGGGTCCAGCGCGGCCGCGCGCTCCCGC
Organism: Kitasatospora sp. NPDC006697; assembly: GCF_042869935.1. Lineage (NCBI taxonomy): Bacteria > Bacillati > Actinomycetota > Actinomycetes > Kitasatosporales > Streptomycetaceae > Kitasatospora > Kitasatospora sp. NPDC006697. Next base: position 41,401 of record NZ_JBIAGU010000030.1, on the reverse strand, counting down.
ACCTGCGCCGGCGTCTCCACCGGGAACCGCGCGGGCGAGCCGGAGAAGAGGAAGAGCAGGTAGAGCATGCCGGCCTCGGCCAGGTCGGGCAGCAGCGGGCTGCTCCGGTCGACCCGGGCGCCGCCCTCGGCCAGCGCCCCGGCGACCCGCTCGACCCCCGCCCGCACGGCGGCCCCGGTCGGGATCACCGGGTGGTCGTCGAGCACCAGCACCCGGAACCCGCGCAGCTCCCGGTGCCGGGCCGGCGGCAGCCGCAGCTGGTAGGCCACCCCGGTGGTCAGCGGATCCGGCCCGGCCATCACGTCCAGCAGCAGCGTCAGATCGCGGGCGGAGCGCGCCATCGGGCCGACCACGGCGAGGTCGTGCTCGCCCGGCAGCGCCGGCTCGCCCGGCGGGACCATGCCGCGGGTCGCCGCCAGCCCGATCGTCGGCTTGTGCGCGTACACGCCGCAGAAGTGCGCGGGGGTGCGCAGCGAGCCGGCCAGGTCGGAGCCGATCGAGAGCGCGCCGAACCCGCAGGCCAGGGCCGCCGCCGAGCCGCCGGAGGAGCCGCCCGAGGTGCGGGTGGGGTCCCACGGGTTGCCGGTGGTGCCGTAGAGCGGGTTGAAGGTCTGGATGTCCTGCAGCCCCACCGGCACGTTGGTCTTGCCGAGCAGCACGGCGCCCGCGGCCTTCAGCCGCGCCACCTGCACCGCGTCCTCGGCCGGCCGGTGGTCCCGGTGCTCCGTCAGGCCCCAGGTGGTGGGCAGCCCGGCGACGTCGTACGACTCCTTGACGGTCACCGGGATGCCGAGCAGCGGCAGGTCCACCCCGTCGGCGCGGGCCCGGTCGGCGGTCCGCGCCGCGCTCCGGGCCCGGTCGAAGTCCGGCACGCAGACCGCGTTGACCTGCCCGTCCGCCTGCTCGATCCGGGCGATCGCCTGGTCGGTGAGTTCCACCGAGCTCACCTCGCCGGCCCGGAGGGCGGTCGCGAGCTCGGTTGCCGTACGAAAGATCGAATCCATGGAGCGGACCGTAACCGGGTCGCGACGGAGCCACGAAACGCCGCCCGCCGCAAGGGAATCCCCGGCCGGGTCCGGTGGACCGGCGGCCCGCCACAGCGCGCCGCCGGTCCACCGGAGCTCAGCCCCTCGGCCTCACTGCACGACCGACCAGACGAAGGTCGCCGTCCCCGACACCCCCGCCCGGTCCGTGGCCGTGACCGTGACCGTGTACGTCCCCAGCGCGCTGCCCGCGCCCGAGAACGTGCCGTTCGGCGCGATCGCGATGCCCGGCGGCAGGCCCGTCGCGGTGAAGGTGAGCGCCTGCGCGGAGTCGGAGTCGACCGCCTGCACGCCGAACGAGACCGCCGCGCCCTTCGGGCTGCTGTAGCCGAACGGGTTGACCACCCCGACCGTCTCCGCACCCGGCAGGCCGGAGCCGGGCGCGACGTTCGCGCTGACCGCCGTGTTGGCGAGCGAGACGCCCGCCCCCGAGGCGCCGGCGGCGACCTGCCCGGTCAGCGTCTGCGCGAGCGAAGTCGAGCCGCTGAGCGGCAGGTTGGCGGAGGAGTCGCCGACCCTGATCGAGTAGCTGCCGGCCGGCGCCTCCCACCGGTTGTCCGCCTGCGACCAGGAGGCCAGGTCGTGCACGGTCAGCGGAAAGCTCACCGTGGTGCTCTGCCCGGGGTTGAGCACCACCCGCTGGAAGCCGCGCAGCTGCTCCGGCGGATCCTGGCTCGCGGCCGGATCGCCGACGTACAGCTGCGCCACCTCCGCGCCCGCCACCGGGCCGGTGTTGGTGACCGTCGCGGTCACGGTGGCGTCCCCGTTGGCGTCGAACGGGCCGACCGCCAGGTTGCCGAAGGCGAACGAGGTGTAGGAGAGCCCGAAGCCGAACGGGAAGGCCGGGGTGAGGTGTTGGGACTGGTACCAGCGGTAGCCGATGTCCACGCCCTCGCTGTAGGTGGTCCCGGTCGCGGTGCCCGGCCACTGCGCGGTGGTCTGCGCCGGCACCTGGCCGAGGCTGCTCGGGAAGGTCACCGGCAGCTTGCCGGAGGGGTTGGCGTTGCCGAACAGCAGCGCCGCCACGGCCGCCCCGGTCGGCTGGCCGCCGTACCAGTTCTCGAACACCCCGGCCACCGAGTTCAGCCACGGCATGACCACCGGCGAACCGCTGTTGACCACCACGACGGTGTGCGGGTTGGCCGCCGCCACCTGCGTGATCAGCGCCTCCTCGGTGGCGGACAGGTTGAGCGTGGCGAGGTCGGACTCCTCGCCCTCCGGCGCGCTGACGAAGACGACGGCGTCGGTCGCGGCCCGCGCGGCCGCCACCGCCTGCGGGATGTTCGCGGTGCCGTTGTCGTCGCCCGCCGTGTAGCCGACCTTGACGTTCGGGCCGGCCGCGTTCTGGATGCCGGTCAGCGGCCAGACCGCGTTCGGGCTGTTCACCCCGCCGCTGCCGCCACCGGCGATCTCCACCGCGGCGCCGCCGTCGGTGCCGATCACCGCGATCGACTCGCTGCCCTTCGGGTCCAGCGGCAGGATGCCGTTGTTCTTCAGCAGCACCGTGCCCTCCTCGCCCAGCTGCAGCGCGGTCTGCTGGTGCGCCGGGGTGGTGACGGTGGCCGAGAGCGAGCCGGCGGCCGGGTTGTCGAAGAGGCCGAAGGCGAACATCTGGGTCAGGATCCGGGCCACCATCGCATTGAGCGTCCCCTGGTCGAGGGTGCCCGCCGAGAGTGCGGCGGAGATGTCGCTCGCGTTGGAGAACGGCATCGCGATGTCCATCCCGCCCTGGGCGTCCGCGACGGCGTTGCCCGCCGCGCCCCAGTCTGAGACCACGAAGCCGCCGTAGCCGGCCTCGTCGTCCAGTCCGTGCTGCAGCAGCTGGGCGCTGGCGCAGGACGGGGCGCCGTTCACCACGGCGTAGGAGCACATCACCGAGGCGGGCGCGGACTGCTCGATCGCGGCCTGGAACGGCGCCAGGTACAGCTCCTCCAGGGCCTGCCGGCCGACCGTCTCGTTGTTGGCGCCGTTCGGGTACTGCTCCTGGTCGTAGGCGGCCGCGTGCTTGACGTCGGCCATCACCCCCTGGCCCTGCAGGCCCCGGACCTCGGCGGAGGTGATCCGGCCGGCCAGGTACGGGTCCTCGCCGTAGGTCTCGTAGGTGCGGCCCCAGCGTGGGTCGCGCACCAGGTTGGTGGTCGGGCCGAGCGAGATGTTCACGCCCTTGCCCGCGAACTCGGCGCCCTTGGCCGCGCCCTCCTGCTGGATCAGCGCCGGGTCCCAGGTCGCGGCGGCGCTCTCGCCGTCGGGGAAGGCGGTGACGCCGCCGTTGCCGTCGCCGACCCCGGACGGGCCGTCCTCCATGTTCAGCGGCGGCAGGCAGAGGTTGGGGATGCCGCCGACCTGGCCGATGTAGCTGCTGCTGCCGTCACCGGAGACCAGGGTGGCCTCCTCGGCCCGGTCCATGGTGTCGAGCACCTGCTGGACCCGCTGGGCGACCGGCGCCGTGGAGCCCACCCAGGGGCAGACGCCGTTGCCGCCGCTCCCGTTGCCGCCGGAGACCGGGGCCGTGGTGGTCAGGCCGTGGACGCTGAACTCGAAGACGGAGTAGCCGAACTGGGTGCCGCGCGCGGTGCCGTACAGCCGCACGTAGCGGGCGGTCGCGGTGACCGGGATGCTCTGGTTGCCGCCGGTGCCCGTGGTGGTGGAGTAGAGCGTGGTCCAGTTCGCGCCGTCGCCGGAGACCTGGATCTGGAAGGCGGTGGCGTAGGCGGCCTCCCAGAGGACGCCCACCCCGCAGATCTGCTGCGGCGATCCGAGGTCCACCGTCAGCCACTGCGGATCGGCGGCCGCGCTGGACCAGCGGCTGCCCGGGTTGCCGTCGGTGGCGGCGGAGGCCGGGTAGGCGGTGGCGTCCTGGGTGGAGGAGGCCGTGGTCGGCTGGTCGAGCGCCAGGTCCTGGATGCCGCAGTACTCGGTCGGGCCGCCGCCGGTGCCGCCGGTCCCGCCACCGCCCTGGGCGAAGGCGAGCGAGTGCAGGTTCCAGCCGTTGGTGTCCTCGGCGAGGGTCAGCGTCTGGGGGCCGGCCGGCAGCGTGACGGTGGCGGTGACGGTGCTCCAGGTCTGGTAGCCGCCGGTGTTGGGCACGGCCACCGCGCCGGTCAGGTTGGCGCCGGCCGCGTCGGCGAGGTGGAAGGCGTCGGCGATGCCGTACGGCGAGGCGACCCGGAACGAGACGGTGTAGCTGCCGGCGGCGGCCGCCTGGACGGTGTAGTCGAACCACTGGCCGGGTGTGGCCCAGCCCAGGTCGTAGGCGCCGCCGGGCACGCCGGTGCCCTGGTTGTCCGCGGTGGCCTCCAGGTCCACCCCGTCGGGACGGTAGGCGTTGGCGGTCCCGTTGGCGGCGGTGACGCTGTAGCCCGCGCCCTGGCCGCCGGTGTCGTAGTTCGCGGCCTGCACGGTGCCCGGCACGGCGGCGGGCGTCCCGCCGAACGCCGCACCGCCCGCCGCCGACGCCGCATCGGGCAGGCCGACCAGCGGGACGGCCACCAGTGCGGCGACGGCGAGCAGGGCGCGCAGCAGCGGCCTGGACGGTAAGGGGCGACGGGCGGCGGGCCTTCTTCGAGGGAGCATCAGCCGGTCCTCTCCGGGTGGGGGAAGGGAGTGGGTGAGAGAGCGCTCTCTCACCCGCTGCGCAGGATGCTCCTGGCTCAACGGGGTGTCAAGGCTTCGAACAGGGCGGGCTCCTGAGGAGAGCGCTCTCGCAGGCCGCCCGCGCCGCGACGTCCGAATGCCGCCAGCACCCGGCGGCCACCGGTAGCAGAGTGCGGGTATGACCCTCAGCACCACCGACTGGCCGGCCCTCACCGCCGAACTCGACGCCAACGGCTGCGCCCTCACCCCGCGCCTGCTCGACCCCGTCCAGTGCCGCGCGATCACCGCCCTCTACGACCGGCCGGAGCTGTTCCGCAGCACCGTCGACATGGCCCGCCACCGCTTCGGCTCCGGCCAGTACCGCTACTTCACCCACGACCTGCCCGAGCCCGTCGCCGCCCTGCGCGAAGCCCTCTACCCCCGCCTGCTCCCCATCGCCCGCAGCTGGGCCGGGAAGCTGGGCCGCCCCGCCCCGTGGCCCGACACCCTCGCCGAGTGGACCGCCCGCTGCCACGCCGCGGGGCAGGACAAGGGCTCGCAGATCCTGCTGCGCTACGGCCCGGGCGACTGGAACGCGCTGCACCGCGACCTCTTCGGCGAGCTGGTCTTCCCGCTCCAGGTGGTCATCGGCCTCGACGCGTACGGCACCGACTACACCGGCGGCGAGTTCCTGCTGGTCGAACAGCGCCCCCGCGCCCAGTCCCGCGGCACCGCGACGGTGCTGCCCCAGGGCCACGGCCTGGTCTTCACCACCCGCGACCGCCCCGTCCCCTCGGCCCGCGGCCACCGCGCCGGCCCCGTCCGACACGGCGTCAGCACGGTGCGCAGCGGCCGGCGGCACGCGCTCGGCCTGGTCTTCCACGACGCCTGAGCGGGACTCAGCCCGCCGCCAGGTGCTCGCGCAGGTGCCGGGCCGTGGCGCCCTCGCCCCGCTCGGCGACCTCGTGCGGGCGGCCCTCGGCCACGATCCGGCCGCCCTCCTCGCCCGCGCCCGGGCCGAGGTCGATCACCCAGTCCGCGGCGGCCACCGTCCGCAGGTCGTGCTCGACCACCACCAGCGTGTTCCCGGCCGCCACCAACCGCTGCAGCTGACCGACCAGCAGGTCGACGTCCGCCGGGTGCAGGCCGCTGGTCGGCTCGTCCAGCAGGTAGAGGGTGTGCCCGCGTGGTGCCCGGTGCAGCTCGCTGACCAGCTTGATCCGCTGCGCCTCCCCGCCCGACAGGGTGGTGGCGCTCTGGCCCAGCGTCAGGTAGCCGAGGCCGATCTCCGCGAGCAGCTCCAGGATCCGGGCGGCCGGCTGGACCTCGCGCAGGAAGTCCAGCGCCTCCTCCACGCTCATCGCCAGCACCTCGGCGATGCTGCGGCCGCGGTGGCGGACCGTCAGCGTCCCCGGGTTGTACCGCGCACCGTGGCAGACCGGGCAGGGCGCGGCCTCGGTCGGCAGGAAGAGCAGCTCGACGCTGACCACCCCGTCGCCCAGGCAGCGCGGGCAGCGGCCCTGCGCGAGGTTGAAGGAGAACCGGCTGGCGGTGTAGCCGAGCCGCCGGGCCTCGGGTTGGGCGGCGAAGAGCTTGCGCACGCTGTCGAAGAGCCCGGTGTAGGTGGCCAGGTTCGACCGGGGCGTGCGCCCGATCGGCTTCTGGTCCACGACCACCAGCCGGTCGATCCGCTCGATCCCCGCCGCCGACCGCACGCTCACCCGGTCCACCGGCTCCGGGACACCGTCCTCCTCGTCCTCGCCGTCGGTGACCACCGCCTCGCCCGGGTGCAGGTGCTCCCGCACCGTCTCCGCCAGCGCCCGCCCGACCAGCGTGGACTTGCCGGAACCCGAGACCCCCGTGACCGCCGTCAGCACCCCGAGCGGGAACGCGGCATCGACCTCGTGCAGGTTGTGCCCGGTGACGCCGGTCAGCCGCAGCACCCCCTGCGGCGTGCGGGCCTGCCCCGGACCGGGCAGGGCGGGCACGGCGGCCGGCGGCAGGTAACGCGCCGTCACCGACCCAGGGGCCGACCGCAGACCCGCCGCCGGCCCGCTGTACAGCACCTGCCCGCCGTGCCGCCCCGCGCCCGGCCCCAGGTCCACGATCCAGTCGGCGGCGCCCAGCACCTGCGGGTTGTGCTCCACCACGAAGACGCTGTTGCCGGCCGCGCGCAGCCGCCGCAGCGCGGTGAGCAGCAGCTCGGTGTCGGCGGGGTGCAGGCCGGCCGAGGGTTCGTCCAGCACGTACAGCACCCCGAACAGCCCGCTGCGCAGCTGGGTGGCCAGGTGCAGCCGCCGCAGCTCCCCGGCGGAGAGCGTGGTGGTGGCGCGGCCGGTCGCCAGGTAGCCCAGCCCCAGACCGGTCAGCGCCGCCAACTGGTCCAGCAGCTCGCCGATCATGGCCCGCGCGGCCTGGGCCCGTTCGGCGGGCAGTGCGGCGGTCTCCGGGTGGGTGGCCGCCTCGCGCAGGAGCTCGGCGAGCCGGGTGAGCGGCATGGCGCCGGCGGCCGCGATGTCCCGGCCCGCGACGGTCACCTCCAGGGCCTTCGGGTTGAGCCGCCGGCCCTGGCAGGCCGGGCAGGTCTGCTCGGTCATGAAGGAGGCGGCCTTGGCCCGCAGGTGCGCCGCCTTGGTGGTGGCGAAGGTGTGCAGCACCCACTTGCGGGGGCTCAGGTAGGTGCCCTGGTAGGGGCGGGTCACCCGGTGCGCCTCGCGCACGGGGTGCACCGTGACCACCGGCTGCTCGTCGGTGGTCAGCAGCCACTCGCGCTGGCCGGCGGGCAGGGTGCGGAACGGCACGTCGATGTCCACGCCGAGCTCGGCCAGGATGTCCCGGTAGTTCTTGCCCTGCCAGGCACCCGGCCAGGCGGCGATCGCGCCCTCCCGGATGCTCAGCGTGTCGTCGCCGACCAGCCGCTCCACGGCCACCGAGTGCAGCCGGCCCAGGCCGGAGCAGTCGGGGCAGGCGCCGGCCGCGGTGTTGGGGGAGAAGCTGTCGGAGTCCAGCGGCGCCGCGCCGGGCGGGAAGGTGCCGGTCCGGGAGTAGAGCATCCGCAGCACGTTGGAGACCCGGCTCACCGTGCCGACGGTCGAGCGCGAACTCCCGCCGCTGTGCTGCTGGCGCAGCGCGACGGCGGGCGGCAGACCGCTGATCGAGCCGACCCGCGGCGCCGTGCCCTGCTCGATCAGCCGCCGCGCGTACGGCGCGACCGACTCCAGGTACCGGTGCTGCGCCTCGGCGTAGACGGTGGCGAAGGCGAGCGAGGACTTCCCCGAGCCGGAGACCCCGGTGAACGCGACGACCAGGTCGCGGGGGAGGTCGATGTCCAGGCGGCGCAGGTTGTGCTCGGCGGCGCCGCGGACCTCGATCATCCCGTACCCGCCGTCGGGTGCTTCTGCTGCCATACCCCGTAACGTATCCGCCCGTCCGCCGGCCCGGCGCGGGGCGGCCGGTGATCGGGTGACGGGCCGGGCCCGCAGGACCCGGCCCGCGGCCGCCGTCAGCCGAGCAGGAACCGCTGCGCCGGGTCGCCCGCGTCGCAGGGCTGCTGCTCCAGCGGCTCGCCGTTGGTGCCCAGGTAGCCGGCGACGGTCACGCACTTGTCGGCGAAGGTGACGATCTGGACCGCCTGCTGCCCGGCCACCGGACGGAAGGTGAACCACTGCGCCGGGGTCTGGTTGCAGGTGTACTGCTGGATCCGGGCGCCGTCGTCGGGGTTGCGCTTGCGCACGTCGACGCACTTGCCGAAGGAGGTGCGGATCTCCAGCGTGCCGTTGGCGTTCGGGCTGATCGAGAACTGCTGGGCGTCGGAGTCGTTGCAGTCCCACTGGCGGATGTCGGTGCCGTCGGTGATCTGGCTCCAGGCGACGTCGACGCACCGGAGCCCCGCCGTCACCAGCGTGCCCGGCTTGACCGTCACCTTCGCGGCTGGTGCGGCGAGCGCTTGCGGAACCGGCGTGGCCGCTGCCGCCACCAGGGTGAGGAGCGGAGCGGCCACGACGGCGGAGCGGAGTCGAATCACGTTCACGGGGATCGCTTTCGGTGAAGGGATGGGACAGCCCCCAGCCTCACCTCTGACGCTGTGTAATCTGCTAATGACACAGTCATATGATCAGAATTCACCCGGCCGGGCGTTCAACCCCCGCGCTCCGCTCGGCGCTTGGCCCGTGGTCAGCGGCTCCGGATCAGTTCCAGATGCCCCAGGAGAGACCGCCGAAGTGGTCGATGATCTCGGTGCGGACCGAGTGGCCCGGCCCGTCGTAGATCCACGGCGACTGCGAGCCGCTGATCGAGTCGTACACCGGCCGGCCGTTGCCGCTGTCCCAGACCAGGAACTCGCAGTGCCCGTTGGTCCGGGTCGGGTCGATGGCCTGGTAGTCGTGGTAGAGGCCGTCGCTGGACAGGCGCGGCTCGATCTTCTGGATGGCGTCGCAGTTCTGCGTGCTGGGCATCTGGAAGTCGCCCTCGGTGGCGGAGGCCGGCGAGGCGACGGCCAGGACGAGCGCGGCGCCCGCGGCCAGCACGGCGACGGTGGACCGCAGCGAGGTACGGCGAGACAGCATCAGTGGTTCCCCCGAATACCGGATCCCGGCGCACGCGCCGGCGGGAGGCCCCCGCCGCGGTTCGGCCGGACGACAGGATGCTTCCAATCACCGGTCGCACTGACAAGGGCCGGACCGCTTTCCGGACACTCCCGCACAACACCCGCCCCCGCTCGCCACTTCCGGCTCGCGTCCGCGGCGGCGACGGCGGCCCGCTACCGTGGGCGGGGTGACTCCCGATGAGAACCTGCGGGCACTGGCCGCGCTGGAAGCCGGCTTCCGGCGGGACGAGGCGGCGCTCGCCGCGCTGTCCCAGCGCGCACCGGACGAGGCCGCACTGCCCGTCCTGCTCGCCGCCTACGGCGTCCGGACCCTGGACGCCATGGTGCTGATCGCCTCCGGCACCACCGATCCCGCCGAACTGGACACCCTGCTGCAGCAGAACGTCACCGCCCGGATGTGCGCCACCCTCGGACGGACCCTCACCTCCTGGGCTGCCGAGGCCCCGGACGCGGCCTCCGGCGACATCGCCCGCGCGGTGATCGACGCGATCCTCAGCTTCACCCAGAACGGCGACGAGAGCTGCGTCCTCCCGCTGCTGGCCGGCCTGCGCGCCCAAGCGCTCGAGGCACCCTGAGGCCCCCGGGTTTCCATCCCGGCCGGCCTCACCCCTCGGCGCGCACGCCCCGGGTGAGGCCGGCCAGCGGGACCGCCGCACCGAGAACGCGCTCGGCCGCGCGGTGGCCCGACATCAGCGCGCCGTGCACGGTGGCCGGCTCGTCGCCGCTGGTGGCCTCGCCGGCGAAGTGCAGGACGCCGTCCACCGGGCCGGCCAGCGCGTCGTGGTCCTCGAGGCAGGAGCCGACGGGCACGTAGGAGTACGAGCCGAGCGCGAACGGATCGGCCGCCCAGCGGGTGATCCAGTGCCCCACCGGCTCGGGGACGGCCGGGCCGTAGGCCTCGCGCAGCGGGGCGAGCGCCGAGGCGGCGACCTGCTCGTCCGTCAACTGCTCGATCTCCCGCCCCCAGGCGCCGCCGGCGAAGGTCAGCAGCATCGGCTCGCCGCTCACCGCCGAGACGTCGTACCAGGAGTGCCACGGCACGCCGGCCCGGCCGTGCTGGCGGATCGCGTAGACGCCGTCCTCCCAGAAGCGCTCCGGGAACCGCAGGAAGACCTTGTTGAAGACGCCCATCCCGAGCCGGTCGATCGGCCCCGCGACGCTCGCGGGCAGCGCGGGCTCGAACGCGATCGCGCCCGCCTTGAGCACGCCCAGCGGCACCGTGACGATCACCTGGGCGGCCTCGAAGGCGCCGTCCGCCGTCTCGACCCGGACCCCGGCGGCCGAGCGGGCGATCGCGGTCACGGTCGTGCCCAGGCGCACGTCGAGGCCCTGCGCGAGCGCCTGCGGCAGCGCGTCGTAGCCGTCCGGGAAGATCACCTCGTCGCCCTCGATGGCGTCCTCGTCGAGCCCGTGGGCGGCGACCTGCCCGATCTCCGCCCCGCACTGCTCCTCCGTGCGGTGCCGGTAGAACACCCGGAGCCGGTCGGCGCGTTCGGGTGCCCAGCCGGTGGCGGCGAGGGCGCGCTCGGTGACGGCGGCGTAGCTCTCGCCGGGCCCGGAGTCCGCGACGACCTTCTGCAGCAGGCCGTCCGCCGTGGCGACATCCGCGTGCCAGCCGCGCGTGGCCGCGGCGTCGAAGGGGCGCCGCGACTCGTCCAGGTCGGCGATCGGCCGCCCGCCGGCCTGGAAGCTGCCGACCGTGAACTCGTGCGTCGCCATGCCGAGTTCGGCCACGATCCCGGTGAGCGGATTGCCGGTCAGGCCGTGGATCCAGGAGGCCCCGCGGTCGACCGCGAACCCCGCCGTGCGGTCCGTCCAGACCCGCCCGCCGACCCGGTCGCGCGCCTCCAGCACGACGACCCGCTGTCCCGCGGCGTGCAGCAGGCGGGCTGCGGTGAGGCCGGCGACTCCCGCGCCGACGACGATCGTGTCCATGGTTCTGCTCCAGTGAGGGGGTGGGGGCGGCGCCTCAGCGCGCGGGCCAGCGGAAGCGGTTGGTGTGGATCGCGAAGTAGGGGAAGTTCTCCACCGACGCCACGCCCTCGACGGCCCGCACCACGTCGTTGACGAAGTCCAGCAGGCCGGCCGGGCGGTCGCAGACCACCTCGACGAACAGGTCGAAACCGCCGGCCGTCAGCACCGCGTACATGACCTCGTCGTGCCGGGAGAGTTCGTCGGCCACGGCCCGCGGGTCGCCGTCGACGCGCAGGCCCAGCAGCGCCATCGTCTGACGGCCCATCGTCATCGGGTCGGTCACGCCGACCACCTGCACCGCCTTGGCGTCGATCAGCCGCTGCAGCCGCAGCCGCGCGGCGGACGGCGACAGGCCGACCTTCGGCCCCAGCTCGGCGTAGGGGATGCGGCCGTCCACCTGGAGCTCGCGCAGGATCGCCTGGTCGATCTCGTCCATGCCGGAGCCCATCTCCCTACGACGGTGCGAACAGCAGCCCGAACCGCTGTGACGAGCACAATGCCCGATCACGGCGCTCGATTCAAGCGTCCGGGCGCTCGAATCGAGCGTCCGCTACTCCGGCACCGGACCGTCGTGGCGCGCGCTGGAGCGCCAGTCGGCGATCCGGACCAGCATCTCCAGGTGCGCCAGCCGGAACGGGCCGAGGTCCGCCCGGTCCCGCAGGGCGGTGGCCCGCCCGGTCCAGCCGCCGCCCGGACGGAACTCCCCGGTCCGCAGCACCCGGGCGGCGAACCGCTCGCCACTGGAGAGCAGCACCTCCGGCACCGGGTCGCCGTCCTCGACACCGAGCAGGCGCGGCGCCTCGTCCGGGCCCGGACGGGCCGCGAGCCGCACCTTGCCGTGGTGGGCGGCCGCCAGGTACGCGACCAGGAAGTCGGCGCCCTCGGCCAGCAGCACCAGCGCGCTGACCAACTCGTGCCGGAAGTACGGCCGCTCGCTGATCCCGGTGCTCCACGGGGCCTTGGACTTCGCCAGCAACCCGGCGGGCGGGTCCCCGCCGCCGGACCGCAGCATCCGCTGGAACACCTCGTGGCACTTGCCGAGATCGTGGTAGCGGGCCGCCAGCAGCACGGCCTCCCGGTGTGCGGGATCGAGCGGGTCCCGGTCGTCGGCGAGCGCGGCCAGCAGGACGGCCGCCTCCTCCTCGGTCTCCTGGAGGTGCTGGTCCAGGCTCACCCAGGCGGCGCACGCGAAGGTCCAGGACGGTGCGGGCGGGCCGCCGGCCACCGCCACCGGGGTCCGGTCCTCCGGCCACCAGCCCTCGGCCGGACGGTAGCCGCCGCCCTCGGCGTCCAGCAGCACCACCGAGCCGGGCCGCAGCTCCCCGGCCGCCGCCCGGCGCCACCGCCCGTCCATCCGGTCGCGCAGCCACCCCCGGTCCGCCAGCAGCGGTTCCAACTCGGCGAGCGGGACGGGGCAGAGCTCGCCCCGGCCCGGATCGGGCTCGTCCTCGGCCGGGCCCGCCGTGTCCCCGGCCGCCCAGGAGCGCCAGGCGACCAGCGCCACCGGATCCCGTACCGGCGCGCACCAGGCGTCGGCGGCCGCCGCACCGCCGGGGGCACCCTCGTCGAAGAGCGCCAGCAGCGCCGCCGGGGCCGGCCCGGTCCCGTCCTCCCGCGGCTCGGCGATCCGCGCCTCGAAGAACTCCTCCCCGGTGGTCTCCGCCCCGTCCCGGGCGGTCAGCCACTGCACCACCGCCGGCTCCCCGCCGCCCTCCGGCGGCACGCACCAGAGCAGGTCGCCGCCCCCGGGATGCTCGCCGTACCGGTTGCAGCGCCCCGCCCGCCGCACCAGCGCGCTCCAGGGGGCGAGTTCGGTCAGCACGGTGCGGGCCGACAGCTCCAGCCCGGCGGCCGCATCCGCCGTGGCCACCACCAGCGGTCCCGGCTCGGGCTCCTCCCCGGCCCGCCGGTAGGGGTGCAGCAGCACGGGGTCGGGCCGCGCCGGGCCCCCGTCCGCGGAGCCGGCCAGCGCCCGGTGGAGCTCCCGGGCCCGGGCCGGGGTGTTGACCACCACCAGCGTCCGGGTCCCCGGCCGGTGCGCGGCGCGGACCGCCGCGGCCAGCGCGGCGGCGTACGGCTCGGAGCGGGGGAGCACCAGCTCGCGCACCCGCAGCCGCCGCACCTCGCCGACGCCCTCGGCCGCCCGCAGCACCGGACCGTCCGGCCCCCGGCCGTCCCAGGTCGAGCCCAGCCAGAGCGTCGCGGTCGGCGCCGCCGTGCCCAGCGCCTCGCGGCTGCGCTGCAGCGCGATCCCGGCGGCGCGGGCGGCGGGGGAGAAGAGGTGCAGCTCGTCGAAGACCCACTGGGCGTCGTTGTGCAGCAGCGCGTAGGAGATGGCCGCCATCCGGGGCTGGTCCGCCTGACCGTGCATCAGCGCCCGGCTGAGCAGCAGGTCCTGCGTGCCGACCAGGATCGCCGTCCGTTCCGGCCGCCGCCGCCAGCCGCCCTCCTGCGCGCCGGCCCCGGCCAGCACGTGCAGCCCGACCTGCTCCTCCAGACCGAGCCGGCCGAGCCAGCCGGCGATCCGCCCGGCGGTCTCGGCGGCGAGCGCCCCCGTCGGCAGGACGTACACCAGCCGCCGCGGCGTCCCCTCCGGCGCCCCGTACAGCCGTCGGTACAGCCAGCCGAGCACCACCCCGGCCGTCTTCCCGGTCCCGGTGGGCGCCTGCAGCACCCCGGGCAGCCCCTCCGCGGCCAGCCGGCCCTGGAACGGACGCGGCGCCGCGCCGACCGCCGCGATGACGAACTCCTCGAACGTGTCCGCCATGGCCCGCTCCTCCCTCGGCCCGAACACCGGGCACCGTCGCCCGACCCTATTGCGCACACGGCCCGGGGGACACCCGCGGAGATCCCCCACCGAGGTGGGTGGCGCACCGGACGGGTGCTCTCGCCCGTCCACGATCAACTGCCGATCGCAGAGCCGTTCTCGAGCCCGTACCCCGATCAACAGAGAGCTGTCCGACAGTTCCCGCCGGTCGGGCGGCGCGCACCGGCCGCCCGACCGGGAGCGCCGCACCGGCGCCCCGGGTAGAATCCGCGCCCGCCCAGTGCCACGCTGGAGTGGTCAGCCGCATTTCCCACCCGCATCGGAAGGTGGCGAGGAGCCATGGCTGAACACCCGCACGCCGCGCTGGTCCGCCAGGGGTACGAGGCGTTCTCACGGGGTGACATGGAGGCCCTGAGAGGCATGATGACCTCGGACTGCACCCAGCACGTCCCCGGCACCAGCACCATGTCCGGCGACTTCAAGGGCGTGGACGCCGTCCTCGGCTACTACGGCAGGCTGGCCGCCGAGACCGTCGGCACCTTTCGGGTCGAGATGGAGCACCTGTTCGTCGACGGCCGGGGCCACGTGATGTCGGTCCACCGCTTCACCGCCGAACGGGCCGGCCGGACGATCGACATGCTGGGCGGCATCGTCTTCCGCATCATCGGCGAGAAGATCACCGATCTCGACGAGTGCGTCGAGGACATGGCGGCGACCGACGAGTTCTGGTCCTGAGACCCGCCGTCCGCCGGCCTTCGTCCACCGCGCCGTCCAGGCGGCGCAAGGCCGGCGCACGCCGGGCCGTTGTGCTATCCGCAGAACGCGTGGCCGAGCAGCCCCAGCACATCGGGCAGCAGCGCCGCCGACTTGACCGGGTCGTACGGCGTCACCGACACGGCGATCTGCCGAGTCCCGGCACGGTCCCCGAACACATAGGTGGTGTAGCCGAAGATCCCGCCCGGGTGCCCCCACACCTCGCCACAGGGCAGCGCGAGCCGCATCAGGCCCAGGCCGTACCGGCTGGGCGGGTAGGAGTCGGCCGGCACGGTGGCGGTCATCTCGGCGAGCTGGGCCGGAGCGAGCAGCCGCCCGCCCAGCAGCGCCGCGTCGAACCGGGCCAAGTCGTCCGTCGTGGAGATCAGTTCGCCCGCGGCACCGGCCACCGAGGGGTTGAACTCGGTCACGTCGGCCGGCCCGCTGCTCAGCGGCAGGTACCCGTGGTTGTGCACACCGGGCACCGAGACGTCCTCCCCCGGAAGCGAGGTGTGGTGCAGCCCGAGCGGCCCGAGGATCCGCCGCCGCACCTCCGTCCGCCACGAGTGCCCGGTCACCCGGTCGATCAGCTCGCCCAGCAGCAGGTAGTCGGTGTTGGAGTAGTGCCACCCGGTGCCCGGGGCGAAGTACGGCGCGTGGCCGGTCGCCTCCGCGATCAACTGCTCCGGCGGGTAGGAGTTCCAGCGCTCACCGTCGATGAACCGCTGCTGCTCGGCCTCGGTGTCGTAGCTGTACTGCGGGTCGTCCAGGAAGTCGTGGAGGCCGGCCGTGTGGTTCATCACCTCGCGCACCGTGATCGCACCGCCGTTCGGCACGACACCGGGCAGGTAGCGCTCGATCGGGTCGTCCAGACCGATCCGGCCCTCGGCGGAGAGCTGCAGCGCCACCGTGGCCACGAACATCTTGGTCACGCTGCCGGCCCGGAACTCCCCGTTCACCGCGGCCGGGGCCCGCGTGCCCAGCTCCCGCACCCCGGAGCCGCCGCGCCAGACCACCCGGCCGTGCTCCAGCACCTCGCCGATCGCGCTGGTCGCGCCGGCCTGACCGGTGATGGCGTCCAGGTCCTGCTGCAGCGCCGCCCCGTCGACCGGCGCCGCCCCCACGCCGGCCGCCCCCGCGGCCGGCGCCAGGGCAAGCAGCACCGAGCCCGCGAGCAGGCCCACCGCCAGCCGCCGCAGGTGCCGCCGAGCCGTTCCACCGATCTTCATCCGAACTCCCTTGTTCGACGTGTCCGAGGCTTACCCGGAAGGACGAAGGACGGCGCTCGCACGGTTCAACGCCACGGCCGCGGCGGGGGGATCAGCGGTGCACGCTCAGGCTTCCGTACGCCGACAACGCGCGATCCAGGTCCCCGGGCGCCTGCCGCAGCGTGGCGTCCAGGAAGGCCAGCGTGCTCGCGGCGACGACCTGCGGGCGGCGCCGGGCACGGTGAGCCGGTAGGCCGCCGCGCTTGGAGCCCGACGGCTCCGGGAACACGGGCACCGGAAAGGCCCAGGCGGCCGCCGGCCCCGTCGCTATCAGCCCGACCCCCGCCACCGTCCCCGGCAGTGCCAGCCACCACCGCACCCGCCGGCCCGTCCGCATCAGCGGCGCGACCGCGAACGGCAGCGCCACGCCGCCGCCGACCAGCACCGGCACCAGCTGCCAGCGGATCCCCGGCACGGCCAGCACGGCCGCGGACACCAGGAGCACCGCCCCCGCCCCCACCGTGACCCGCGCCCGGGCGGCAGCGGGCAGCCACCGCACCACCACCAGCACGACGGCGGCCAGCACGGCAAGAAGCTCGAGGGGGGACATCGACACCCCCGGAATGATCTCGTTCATCCGGCCATTCTCGGCCGGGCGCCCCTGCCGCCACATCGGCCCGAAGTCGCCCGCGCATGCCACTCCAGGTGCAGGCCAGAGCGCTGTTCACCCGCCCGTCCCGCGACTTCCGGCGGTGCCGGACTCCTCCCCGAGTCGCATCCTGACGCACGGTCAGGGCTCCTCGGCAGAGGCGGCCGACGGACCGTCAGGCCGGCCCGGGCGTCACCACGGCGGAATGCCGCCCCTCCTCGCGCAGCACCGCGAGCCGGCGGACCAGCGCCTCCTGCTCGGCGTCGAGCCCGGTGGGGGTCTGGATGTCGACGTGCACGACCAGGTCGCCCCGGCCGCGCCCGCGCAGGCGGGTGACACCGCGGCCGGGCAGCACGAGGGACTCGCCGGATCGGGTACCCGGGCGGACCTCCACCTCCGCCGGCCCCTCCAGGGTGGGCAGCGGCACCCGGTCGCCGAGCACGGCGACGGTCATCGGAACGGTCACCGTGCAGTGCAGGTCATCACCACGGCGCCGGAAGTACCGGTGGGCGAGCTCCACGATCTCCACGTACAGATCGCCCGCGGCCTCGCCGGCGGCACCCGCCCCGCCCTGGCCGGAGAGCCGGATCCGGGTGCCGTGGTCGACCCCCGCGGGGATCCTGACGGCGAGGGTGCGGCCGGCCCGGCCGCGGACCCGGCCGTCACCCGCGCAGTCGGGACACGGGCGCGAGGTCGTCACCCGTCCCAGGTACGCGGAGTCGACCGGCCGGGAGACCGCGCCGCTGCCGCCGCACCCGCCGCAACTCCGCTCCGGGGGAGCGCCGGCCAGCTCGACCTCGACCTCGACCTCCCTGACGGTGCCGAAGGCGGCCTCCTCCAGGGTGATCTCCAACCGGACCAGCACGTCCCGGCCGCCGCCCATACCGCCGCCCCCATCCTCGGCCCCTCCGCCATCGTAGAGCCAACGCCGCCACACGGTACCGAACTTGACCGAACGTCCCGCCGGAGAGTGAACCCCGGCGAATCGGCACGAATCCGTCCACCGGAGCGCTACGTTGGTGCTCCGGGGGACACCTTCGTGAGGAGACGGCGGCGTGACCAACGAGCAGGACGACATCAACAAGGCCGTGCAGGCCGTCGTCGCCGCCGTACGGGCCGGCGACACCGGCGCGCTGTACGGGGCCGTCATGCCACCGGCCGGCGGGAGGACGCCCCCGGACGAGGCCGGCCGGTGGTTCGCCCTCCTCGTCCTCCACGTGGCCCTCGCCGCCTCGGCGGCCTGCGACCTGGAACGCGGCTGCTCCCGGGAGGCCGTCGCGCAGTGGATCACGGACACCCTCGGCCCGCCGCCCACCCCCGCACTGATCCGCAGCGCGGACCCCGCCCACATCGACCACGTCACGGCCGCGAGCGCCGCCGCCGACTACGCCCGCTACGTCGACTACTCCGTCGATCTGATGCGGGTCGGCCTGGCCGCCCCGGGCGAGGACGTCGACCTGCGCGCCGTCGACGCCCACCAGGCGGCGACGAACGACAAGACGGCCCGCATCAACGTCATCGCCCTTCTCGGCCGCCTCGCCGCCGCCCCCTCCCAGCACGCCCGGGGGAGTCAGGGGCGTTCCGCGTAGCCACAGTTGTTGTCCCGCCCGCCGTCCTGGAGCGGGTGTAGCGTCGGTAGCCGGACAGTCTGTTCGCCAGCTGGGGGGATTCCATGCGCCACACCCGTACTCTCGCCGCGACCGCCACGCTCCTGGCCACCGCCGGGCTCGCCGCCTGCGGTGGGGCCAAGTCCGCGTCCACCACGACCGCGCTCGACGCCTCGCCCGCCTCGGGGGCCGCTCAGGCCGCGAGCGGCACCTCCGTGCCGATGGTCACGGTGGCCGACGCGATGTCCCAGAGCACCAAGGCCACCTCGCAGTACACCTCCGCCAAGGTCAAGATCTCCGAGACCGTCCACGCCCGGGGCCAGGACGTCAGCACCACCGGCTCGGGCGCCCTGTCCTGGAAGCCGATCGCGATGGACATGTCGATGACCATGCCTCAGCTCTCCGCCGAGCTCGGCGGGGACGGCTCGATCCGGATGCTGATGAGCGGCACCACCATGTACATGAACATGGGCGACGCCGCGGCCGCCAAGCTCGGCGGCAAGCACTGGATGAAGATCGACCTCTCCTCCCTCGGCGCCGCGGGCCAGGCGATGGCCGACCAGATGAACAGCAACTCCGGCAACGACCCGGCCACCCAGCTGAAGCTCTTCACCTCCTCCGCCGACATCACCCGGGTGGGCAAGGAGAACGTGGACGGCGTCGAGACGACGCACTACTCCGGCAGCGTCGACCTCGCCAAGCTCGCGGCCTCGCAGGACCCGTCCCTCAAGTCCCTGCTCGCGCAGTCCACCAAGCTCGGCCTCACCTCGATGAACGTCGACCTGTGGGTCAACGACCAGAACCTCCCGGTCCGCATCCACGAGACCACCCCGCCGACCGCCACCACGAAGCTCGACGTCACGGTCGACTACACCGACTACAGCACCACCCCGGTCACCATCACCGCGCCTGCGGCCGGCGACACCAGCGACCTCGGCAGCGCGATGCAGGACGCCCTCGGCTCCGGCTCCGACGGCACCTCCAGCTGACACCTGCACCGGCGGCGGCAGCCCGGCCCTGGAACGTCCGGCACCACCAGGGCCGGGCGGCCAGGCCGGTGCCACCGGCTTCGTCCGGACCGCCGCCGTTGCCCGGGGCGGAGTCCGCGGACTCCGCCCCGGGCGGTGCGTCACTGATCGGTGTAACTGAGGTCGCCCACCGTCCAGCTGCTGATGTCGGCGATGGCGATGCGGTACATGCCTCCGGTGTGGGGCAGGGCGTAGCTGCCCTGGAGGATGCGGGCGACGTGCAGGTGCAGATGCGTCGGCCGGCCGGGGTGCGAGCTGCCGTCGCCGGTGTCGCCGGTGTCGCCGGTGTCGTCGGCGTCCTCGGCGTCCTCGGCGGCGGGGTTCGAGAACAGGGCGGCGAAGGGTTTCAGGTGGTCGGAGGCGGTGAGGACCTCGGCGACCCGCTCGTGCCAGAGGCTCTGCGGTGCCAGGCGTCCGGTGATCACCGCGCCCGGCACGACGACCGTCAGGGGCATCTGGTTGCTGTGCTCGGACTCCACCATCGAGGCGATCTCGACGAGCAGCGCATCAGGGTTCGACATGGCCCCAGAGGATAGCTCCGGCCGTGGCCCGCGGCCGACACGGCCTCCGTCCCCGGCTCGTCGACGGCCGGCTTCGGCGCGCCGCGCCGACTCCGTCGTGATGAGCGGGGGCGAAAATCTGGTGTGGCCGAGTGAGATCTGCAGCGACGGTTGCGGTTCTGGCCGGCGATGCGCGGGGGGTAGTCTCCCGAGCGACCCGCGCGCCCGACGCCGCGGGCAGGGACGCGCACCCACCGGATGTGAAGGAGAGCGGAGATTGAGGCAGCGCCCCCAGCGCCCCGACGGTTCCGTGTTGACGGGAATCGTGGAGGCTGTCCGCGACGGCGACGAGCGGGTCCTGCGCCGGTTGCTGTCACGCCTGGCCGAACAGGCCACCGCAGCCGACCTCTATGCCCTGCGCGACGCCCTCTCGCAGCAACCGCAGACCTCCGGCCCGCATGGCCACGAACGTTAGTGCCCCACCCGAATGCGAAAACCTGCTCTGGCGAAAGTAGACATTGCCCAGCGGTCTGTGTAGTGTTCTTCGTGTTGGAAGAGCAGGACCGAAGGACGGGCAGACACGAACTGCCCGAGCAGGCCCAGCAGTGATGCATGAGGCGTGCAGGTCGTCAGTTCGCACCATGCACAACAGAGGAAGGGAAGGGTTCACCACCCGGATCGCCCGCCTCGGCGCGGATCCACCGCCAGGCGGTCACCGCAGTACCCATCGTCATGGAACGTCATGGAAGAGGTGGTTCTCGGTCACGCATACGCGATCCCCGCATCCCGCTCATCCCCTGGGCGGTGCGGATGCTACGGGCCGGCCCGACGGGCGGCGGCAGTAGCGCAGTAGATGGTGAAGCAAAGCCCTGTACCCCTGGGCCCCGGCGCACATCGCGCCGGGGCCCTCGACCCGTTCCCGGAAAGGAAGGTGCCGGTGGAACAGTCCACCCAGGCCGCAGACCCGAAGAAGGCGGACCCCGTGAGCGCGGAGAGCAAGTTCGACGACGACGACTTCCCCGCCTACACCATGGGCCGGGCCGTGGAGATCCTGGGCACGACGCCGGGCTTCCTGCGCAGCCTCGACGAGGCCAAGCTGATCATCCCGCAGCGCTCGGCCGGCGGCCATCGCCGCTACTCCCGCTACCAGCTGCGCATCGCCGCCCGCGCCCGCGAGATCGTCGACCAGGGGACTCCCCTCGACGCGGCATGCCGCATCATCATTCTGGAAGACCAACTCGAAGAGGCCCTGCGCATCAACGCCGAACTCCGCCGCGACCACGCCGGCTAGCGCCCACGCGCCCCGCACGGTCTTCGCGCTCGTCTGCGGGCGCGGCGCAGCCCGGCCGCCTCCCGGGCAGGGCGGCGGCCGGGCTGTTCTGCGGGCGGCGGGCCCGAGGGCGGCGCAGCCGGAGTCAGAGCTTGTACATCGCGGGGTACGGCTGGGTGAGGCGTTCCTGGCTCGTCCCGAAGTCGACGAGGGCCGCGATGGCGCCCTCTCCTTCGACGTCGATGACCCGGCCGAGGCCGAATCGGTCGTGGGTGACGCGGTCGCCGACGGCGAAGTGCTTGCGCGGCGGGGTCTGCGTCCGGCTCTTGAAGGGGCTGGTCGGGATGACGCGGCGAGGTGCTGCGAAATTTGTCATTGCCGTCAGTGTGCGCCGGAAAACAGAATATGGACACCCCTGGTGCTGCACGGGAATTTCGGGGCGCCCGGCAAGACCGTGCCGACATGCCCAAATGGCCCTCTGATCATGCTACTTGGCCCTGATCTGACTGGGCGGACGAGGCCCTGGGAGCTGGGCTCGCGTGGCACCCGGGTGGAAAAATCCCGCCGCTTCGGGCTCCCGGCTGCTAGAGTCGTCGTAGTTGCAGTAGTGGTTCCCATGAACTTTGTGTGCGCCTGCCTGTGTAGCGGGCGCATTTTTGTTCCCCCGGCTCTTCCCCGGGCGGGTTCTCCATGCGGCGTACTCGAGGTCCGTGATCCGCGTACTTCGAACAGCCCCTTGAAGGAGATTTTTATGGCTAATGGCACTGTGAAGTGGTTCAACTCGGAGAAGGGCTTCGGTTTCATCGAGCAGGAGGGTGGCGGCGCCGACGTCTTCGCCCACTTCTCGAACATCCAGGCCAACGGCTTCCGTGAGCTGCTCGAGGGCCAGAAGGTCGAGTTCGACGTCACGCAGGGCCAGAAGGGCCCGCAGGCCGAGAACATTCGCCCGCTGTAGTACTGCCGGGGCACCCTGCCTGGCAGCGAGGGGCCCGCACTGCTTACATGCCAGTGCGGGCCCCTCGGCATCGCACGACGACGCACCGCATCGCCCACGCCATGCCTCACGGCTGCGCGTTTCTCCGCTCCCGCCCTGCGCGGTGAGCCCCGCCGGCAGGTGACGTGTCGCACGGATTCTCCCGTCCACGCTCCGCCCGCCGCATCTCCCGGCCCGTTTCCTTGCGGTCTTCGCCGACGCCCAGCGTCGGCCGAGGCCTCCTCGTGACGCGCCGCTCCGAGGAAGGTTCCCGCATGAACCGCTCCACCCACCCCACCCGCACTCCGCACCGCGACGCCCGCCGCCGCCCCGTCGGCGGCGGCACCGTCCAGGCCGGCCGGCCCTCCGCTCGCCGGATCGACCGTCAGGGAGCGTCCGGCCAGGGCGACTTCGCGATGCCGGTGAGCAGCACGCCGGTGCTTGCGCCCGTCGCGTCCTTCGACGAGTTGGACATGCCGAAGGCGCTGCTGTCGGTGCTGGCCCGCCAGGGCGTCACCGTGCCGTTCCCCATCCAGGCCGCGACGCTGCCGAACTCGCTCGCGGGTCGCGACGTGCTGGGGCGCGGACAGACGGGCTCGGGCAAGACCCTCGCGTTCGGGCTCGCGCTGCTGGCCCGCACCGCCGGGCGCAGGGCCGAGCCGCGCCGCCCGCTGGCGCTGGTGCTGGTGCCGACCCGCGAGCTCGCGCAGCAGGTCACCCAGGCGCTCACCCCCTTCGCCGACGCCCTGCGGCTGCGGATGGCGAGCGTGGTGGGCGGGATGTCGATCAGCGGCCAGGCACGGCTGCTGAACCGCGGGACCGAGATCGTCGTGGCCACCCCGGGGCGGCTCAAGGACCTGATCCAGCGCGGCGACTGCCAGCTGGAGCAGGTGGGCATCACGGTGCTGGACGAGGCCGACCAGATGGCCGACATGGGCTTCCTGCCGAGCGTCACCGAGCTCCTCGAGCAGGTCGCCGCGGACGGTCAGCGGATGCTGTTCTCCGCGACCTTGGACCGCAACGTGGACCGCCTGGTGCGGCGCTTCCTGACCGACCCGGTCACGCACTCGGTGGACCCGTCGACCGCTGCGGTCAGCACGATGGAGCACCACGTCCTGCACGTGCAGTCCTTCGACAAGGACGCCACGATCGCCCACATCGCCTCACGTGAGGGCGGGGTGATCATGTTCACCGACACCAAGCACGGCGCGGACCGCCTGGTGGACGTCCTGCTCGCGAACGGGGTGAAGGCCGCGGCCCTGCACGGCGGCAAGTCCCAGCCCCAGCGCACCCGCACCCTGAACCAGTTCCGCACCGGCATGGTGACCGCGCTGGTCGCCACCAACGTCGCCGCCCGCGGCATCCATGTCGACGGGCTGGACCTCGTGGTGAACCTGGACCCGCCGACCGACCACAAGGACTACCTCCACCGGGGCGGGCGAACCGCCCGCGCCGGCGAGTCCGGCACCGTCGTCACCCTGGTGCTGCCCGCCCAGCGCCGCGAGATGGCCCGCCTGATGGCCAGGGCCGCCATCACCCCCGCCACCACGAAGGTCCGCGCCGGTGACGAGGAGCTGGCCCGCATCACCGGCGCCCGCACGCCTACCGGCATCCCCACCACCATCCCCGACCCCGTCATCGAACGGCCGCGGCGCGGCTCCTCCGGCGGCCGTGACCGATACGGCCGGCCCGCCCGCAACGCCGCAGGCCCCCGCACTGCCGGCGGCCGCCACGACCAGAGCTCCTCGGAGCGCCGCCGCGCAGGCGGGCGGCCGGTAGCCGCCCGGTAGCAGCGGCGAGCGCCCCGCGCCGAACCGCGAACGATGCGTCGCCCGGCTGACACCGGGCGTCGCATCCCCCGCCCCATCGAGACCAGGACGCCACGATGACCGTTGCCCTCGAACACCCCACCGCCACCGTCGGCGACCTCATGAGCCTCCCGGCACTGCAGATCAGCGACGACGTCACGGTCGACACCGCGATGCACATCCTGCAGAGCTCCGGCGCCGAGCACCTCCTGGTCCGCGACGAGGACGGCCGCTGCGCCGGGCTCCTCACCCGCCCGCACCTCGCACCGTTCCACGCCCGGTCCTGGTACACCGACCACATCCCGGTCCGGGACGTGGCCCTCGACCGCGCCCCCTTCGCCACGGCCGACATGCCGGCCACCACCGCGGCAGCCGCCATGCGCTCCCGCGACCTGCGCGCCTGGCCGGTAGTCGACCACGACGGCCACGCCATCGGCCTGCTCAGCCTCTAGACCCGGATCGCGGGGCCCCAGCGGCGGGCGGCAAACCCGCCGTGACGTGGGTCGACCGGTTCCACGTCCGCTGAAGCCGGGTCCTGCGAGCCGCGACGTGTTGCCGCGCACGGCCGGGGTAGCCGCACAGGTGATGAACCTGCGACTGCAGACGAGGTCACCATGCGATGCGCTTCCACCCAGCACGGGCAGCTGTGCCTGCCGCTGCGCCCACCTCCCGCAGACGGCCCCAGCAGCGCCGCGCGGGCCTTCACCCGCCAGGCGCTGGCGCAGTGGGATCTGCTCGCGACACCGCCCGGCCGGCCGCATCTGGCCGAGGACGCTCTCCTGGTCCTCGGGGAGCTCGTGGTCAACGCCTGCCGCCACGGCCATGGCCCTGCCGAAG
Organism: Kitasatospora sp. NPDC006697; assembly: GCF_042869935.1. Lineage (NCBI taxonomy): Bacteria > Bacillati > Actinomycetota > Actinomycetes > Kitasatosporales > Streptomycetaceae > Kitasatospora > Kitasatospora sp. NPDC006697. The sequence continues at coordinate 16,805 of NZ_JBIAGU010000030.1, read as the reverse complement.
TCGTCCTCGACAGCAGCCCCGGCATCGTGCGCATCACGGTGAGCGACCACAATCCCGACCCGCCACAGCGCCGCGATCCCGTCCCCGGCGAGCCCGGCGGCTACGGTCTGCGCATCCTCGACCGGCTCACCACCTGCTGGGGCGTCAGCCCCCGGGCCGGGGGAAAAGCGGTCTGGGCGCAGCTGGACACCGGCTGCGGCTGAGGGCGCCGAACCGCAGCCTTCGCGCTCGCCAGAGGTCGCCGCGACCACCTCAGCCCTGGCGAGTGATCGGTTCCTGGTAGAGGGGAGTGGTGGCGTAGGTGTCCGGGTCGTCGGCCAGGTCGGAGCCGGGCCACAGCATGGAGACCCGCTGGGTCCCCCCGGGCGGGGTGACGTTCATCAGCCCCACCTTGGTCCCCACCCGGCCGGCCGGGTTGGGGTGGTACCAGATGGTGACCGTCGCGCGCTGACCCTTGGCCAGGACGACGGCGGCCGGCTGGGCGGAACCGTGCGGAATGGAGGTGTGACCCATGTTCATGCTCACCTCGATCTCCGCGAAGCCGAACAGCGTGCAGCTGTCACCGGTGTTGTCGATCGTCACGACGACCGAGGCCATGCCCGCCTCCGGGGGTGCCGTCTCCTGACCGGCCTCGTCGTCGAGGACCAGATCCCAGGAAGCACAGGTCCCACCCGGTCCCGCGCCGCCACCGGCCCCACCACTGGGTGAGGGCGCTCCCGCACTCGCGCTTCCCCCCGCCGCCGGCGTCGAGGCCGCGCCGACGGGCACCACGCTGCTCGGCGCGGCCACGGGGGCGGTCGTCCCCCCGCCGCTCGCCGACTTGTGCGAGTCGCCCTGACAGGCGGTCAATCCCAGCCCCGTGACGACCAGTACGGCACCCGCCGTCAACGCCCGCTGAACACGCATCCGAAGCCTCTCCCGAGAACACTGGACCACGGCCCCCGCCGCGTTCACCGGACGAGTCACAGAAACGATCACTCGCGTCCACTCCGTGCCGGCCACTGATACGGAGCTGGAACACGGTGGGGAGAGGGAGAGCGGAGCGGGCGCCGGTCACAGCCTGCCGTGGTCGTGCGCGTCGAGCAGGGCGGCTGCGAGCAGGGTGCCGCCGAAGGAATCGGGTGGCGGGTGCTCGGGGAATTCCGCCGAGTTTTTGGCCCTCCGATAAGAAGGAAGGTTTCCTGACAGATTGCGAACGGGCGGCCCGCCGAGTCGGTCAGAGCAGCCTGGGGTGCCAACTGCGCTACTTCGCCTACGAAATGACCACCACCGCGCTGCCTGATGCCCATTCACCAGCGGTTGCTGACGGACCCATTGACAGGTCTAGACCGGTTCCGCTTAAGTGCGATTGGCTGCCTCGGCCGGCCAGAAGCCGGCCGCCCTCAGGGGAAGCCCTCCCCCAGTCCTCGATGACGTGCGGCCCCACCCGCACGAAGGAGCGACACCATGAACGGACGGCGTATCGGGGCCTTCCTGTCGGCCCTGTTCCTCGCGATCGGGCTGGCCGTGCTGGTCCCGGCCACCTCCTCCTCCGCCGCGACGGCCTGTGCCGCCGCGTGGAGCTCGTCCACGGTCTACGTGGGCGGCAACACCAGCTCGTACAACGGCCACAACTGGCAGGCCAAGTGGTGGACCCAGGGCGACACCCCCGGCGGCAGCGTCGGGGTCTGGGCCGACCAGGGCGCCTGCGGCTCCGGCTCCGGCGGCGGTACGGGCGGCGGCAGTTGCTCGTACCCCGCCTGGGTGGCCGGGCAGTCCTACGCGACCGGCGCGATCGTGCTGTACAGCGCGAACGGCCAGTACTACATCGCCACCCATGACAACCCGGGCTACGACCCGATCATCAGCACCTGGTACTGGTCGCCCTACAGCTGCTCGGGCTCCGGCGGCGGGACCGGCGGATCGGGTGGATTCGTGGTCAGCGAGGCCCAGTTCAACCAGATGTTCCCGAACCGGAACTCCTTCTACACCTACAGCGGCCTGGTCGCCGCGCTGAGCGCCTACCCGGGCTTCGCGACCACCGGCAGCGCCACCGTGCAGAAGCAGGAGGCGGCCGCCTTCCTGGCCAACGTCGACCACGAGACCGGCGGCCTGGTCTACATCACCGAGATCGACAAGTCCGGCAACTACTGCGCCAGCGAGTCCTACGGCTGCCCGGCCGGCACCTACGCCTACTACGGGCGCGGGCCGATCCAGCTGAGCTGGAACTTCAACTACAAGGCGGCCGGCGACGCGCTGGGCGTGGACCTGCTCGACAATCCGAGCCTGGTGGAGACCGATGCGGCGATCTCCTGGAAGACCGGTCTCTGGTACTGGGACACCCAGACCGGTCCGGGCACCATGACCCCGCACAACGCGATGGTCAACGGAGCCGGCTTCGGCGAGACCATCCGCTCCATCAACGGCAGCATCGAGTGCAACGGCGGCAACACCGCCGAGATGCAGGACCGGGTGAACGACTACCAGGCGTTCACCGCGATCCTGGGCGTCCCGGCGGGCGCCAACCTCACCTGCTGACGGTCCGTCAGAATGACTGTGGCCCCCGCCCCGAGAGGGCGGGGGCCACAACCGTGTCCGGTCAGCAGGGGCCGAGATCGCTCCAGCAGGCCCAGGACTGGGCCGCACCGGGAACGGCCCCGGTGGAGTACCAGATGGAGTTCCACTGGTGGCCGCCGTAGCCGACCTTGTCGCCGGGGACGTAGGAGGTGGTGGCGCTCCAGGCCGCCAGCCCGCCGCAGCCACCGGTACCGGTGCCGGCCGCGCTGACGGTCCAGCCGAAGCTCGCGGTCGCGCTGGCCGTGCCCGAGCCGGCTGTCGCGGTGACGGTCCAACTGCCGCTCTGCGTCGGGGTTCCGCTGACCAGGCCGGCGGCGGAGACGGTCAGCCCCGGCGGCAGCGACTGGGCGCTGTAGGTGAGCGCCTTGCCCGCCGAGTCGGTCGCGCTCAGCTGCAGCGAGACCGCGGTGCCGACGGTGCTGTTCTGGGCGGCGGGCGTGCTCCAGGAGACCGTCTCGGTGGATCCGCCGCCGCCGGAACTGCCGCCGCTGCCGAGCGAGATGGTCCAGGAGGTGGGGGCCGGGTCCTGGAGATGGCCGTCGACGGGGGCGCTGCCGGTGGGGCCGACGTCGTCGTACGGGAAGGCGTAGCCGATCGACGAGTACTTGTGGACCAGCCGGGCGTAGTGGTTGGTGATCGGGTCCGTGTAGTACTGCGAACTGCCCACCCCGCCGGGCTGGTTCTCGCCGCCCGCCAGGAGCAGGGTGCTGCGGTTGAGGGCCGCGCCCAGCCGGGCGGCCACCGCGCCGCGCGCGTCGGAGCCCGAGTTGTAGAGCGGGCCGCTGCTGCAGCCGAAGATGTCCGCCGCGCTGGGCCTGGTGAAGGGCACCCCGTCGGCGTTCAGGCCGGCGAAGGTCAGCACGCCGCCGGAGACGGTGCCGGTGAACACGCCCTGCGACTGGGTGTCGATCGTCAGCGGCGTGCTCGCGAACCGGTTCCAGACCTTGTCGAGGTAGGGGTTCCAGTAGCCGCCGAAGTCGGTGGTCGCGTGGGTGGGGGCCATCACCCGGAGCACGGCGCCGCTCGCGTCGGTGGCGACCAGGGTGTCCCAGGGGGCACCGTCGCTCCGGTGCTGAGCGATCAGCCCCGAGGCGATGGCGCCCAGGGCCCCGGCCGGCAGCGGGCTCACGCTCTGGTTGCCGGCGGCGCCCGTGGTCCGCATGGAGATCGGGGAGGCGACCAGGTCGACGTAGCTGATGTTCGCGTACAGGTTCGCGCTGTTGTAGGTGAACTCGCAGAAGGTCCAGTCGGTGGTCCAGTTGGGGTCGCTGGTGGTGAAGCCGGGCTGGACCAGACCGGGGACGCCGTTGCCGCTCGGCGGGTTGACGAAGAACTGGATCTTCTTGCCGACCGAGAACCAGACGCGCCCGCCGATCACGTACTGGCCCAGGTTCACGGTGGCGGACCCACCGGAGCCGCCGAGCGCGATGGCATAGTCGGGCACGGGCGTGAGCGTCGACGAGGGGCTGGCGAGGCGGTGGAAGCTGCCGTCGGCCGTGACGAAGCCGGGCCAGCCGCTGGTGTCGGAGCCGGAGATGTAGGCATAGACCGGCTGGCTGGAACCGGAGTCGTTCTGCAGGGTGACGGGCAGGGAGCCGGCCGCCGAGGCCGGGCCGCCGAGCCCCGGCAGCCAGCCGGGGGCGGTCAGGGCAGCCGTCGCTGCGAGGAGCAGTCCGCGTCTTGAGAGCACCTGGGACTCCAGACAAGTCGAAGGGACCGTGCCCCCACACACGGCTGGTATAGACCACCTAGGACTATGGGTCCTGCCGTGACGACCCGTCAAGAGTTGTAACCAAGACTGCGCCTGAATGGTTTATCTGTTCAGTTTCCTAACAGTCGCTGGGGTCGGGGGAGGAGCCGGCCGGGCCGCCGGTCCGCCCGTTGATCGCGGCCCAGGTCACCGGCAGCGGATCGGACCAGCGGATCACCCGGCCGTCCCGATCACCGGCGGGAGCCAGTCGCAGGCCGTCGATCCGGCGGGCCAGGGCGCCCAGGGCGACCTGGAGCTGCAGGCGGACCAGGGCGGCGCCCGGGCAGTGGTGGGGGCCCATGCCGAAGCCGAGGTGGGCGTTCTCGGTGCGCCGGATGTCGAAGGCGTCCGGCGCGGCGAAGGCACGCTCGTCGCGGTTGGCCGCGCAGAGCGCGCCCAGCACCGCGTCGCCGCGGCGGAGCAGGGTGCCGCCGAGCTCGATGTCCTCGGCCGCGTAGCGGGGGAAGGTCGAGGTGCTGTGGAACGGGGTGAAGCGGATCAGCTCCTCGACGGCGGTCGGCACCAGCTCCGGGTGCCGGCGCAGGCTGGCCAGGTCCGGCCGGTGGTGCGCCAGGGCGCAGACGAAGTTGGCCAGCATCAGCACCGTGTTCTGCAGCCCTGGCAGCAGCAGCCGCATCGCCGCCCGGACCAACTGCCGGTCGTCGGCCTCGCCGCGGTCGCGGACCATCGAGCCGAGCAGGTCCTCGCTCTCGCCGGTGCGCTCCGCGAGCAGGCCGGCCAGGTAGCGGAAGAGCCCGCGCCGGTCCTGCCGTTCGGCCTCCGAGGGCGGGTCGGCGGTGGTGGCGGCACCGAGCAGCAGGGCCTGCACCCCGGGCCGGTCGGCGGCGGGGACACCGATCAGTTCGCAGAGGACGGCGGTGGTCAGGGGTTTGACGAACGCTGCCATCAGGTCGGCCGGTGGGGCCAGCCGGTCGAGCAGGCCGTCCGCGATCGACTCCGTCGCCCCGCGCAGCCGTTCGATCCGGCGCGGCTTGAGGCCGGCGGCGGCGATCCGGACGGCCTGCTCGGCCGCGAGGTCCGGGGTGCCGGCCGGCGGGGTGAGGGCGAACCGGGGCTCGGTGAGGAGCCGGCGGACGTCGGCGTAGCGGGAGCAGAGCCACGCCTCGCCGAGGCCGCCGACCTCGACCCGGCTCGGCCCCTCGCGGTCGCGCAGGCCGGCGTAGCGGCTGTCCAGCGCGAGGAGGTGCGGTTCCCCGAAGGGGTAGCGCGGCACCTCCGGGGTGCGGTCGGGAGGCGTCACCGCTGCCAGCCGAAGCCCTCGTCGTCGCCCGACGCGAAGCGGAACGCAGCGGTCTCGGTGCCACGGAACTCGAGCATCTGGTGCCTCCTGAGGAGTCTGCGAGTGGCTGTCGAGAACCTGTATACCGGCCGGCGTCCGGGCAGGTCAGCACGGCGGACTGGCAGTTGGCGGACATGGCAGGGACAGTCCGCGCGGCCGGCGGGAGGCCGGTTCAGGCCAGCGCCGGCCGCGGCAGGATGTGACCACTTCCGCCGGGTCGAGCCCGGGCCACAGCATTGGACCTGTCAGCAGCAGCTGGCACCGACCACCACCGAAGGAGACTGCAATGTCTGCGTTCGAGGAGCTCGAGAACCTGGTCAACCTGATGGTCGCGGCCGAGCCGGAGGACCACGACGAGGACGGCGTCGGCGACGTCGCGTGGCGCATCTCGTACTCGACCTTCTACAACTCCTAGGAGTTGTCCGCCGGGGCACCCGTCGCACGGCGCCGGAGGGTCCGCCCTCCCGCCCGGCGACGGGTGCCCCGGGTCCGTCCGGCGAACCCGTCCCGCACCGTCCACCCGAGGAGCTCGCACATGAACTTCGTCGTTCCGGACGAGAACGTCCAGCAGGGGATCAAGGTCCTGCTGGACGACTACGTCCGCGCCGAGAGCACCGACACCTTCGTCATCGCCTACACCCCGGACAGCCGCGACCCGGCGGCCTGGCTGGCCATCGCGCTCAAGCACCGGGGCTTCCCGGTCGGGATCGTGGCCATGCGCAAGCTCCAGGACCCGGAGTTCGCCGGGCGGTTCGAGGCCGCGCTGCCGCCCCGGGAGACGCTGCCCGGCCGGCTGGTCGTGCTCACGCTGGAGCGCGACACCATGTCGCACTTCAACGTCTTCGAGGCCGCCCTGCAGCGGTTCGGCGGCGACCGCACGATGATCCTGCGGATCATCAGCGCCTCCACCGAGTTCTTCACCAAGTCGCTCAACCTGACGCCGGACCAACTCTCGCGCTACAACGCCACACTGCTCGAGCGGGTGAAGCCGGCCCGCAAGGTGCGGGTGACCAGCCGCGGCGGCACCGACCTGACCGTCGAGCTGGACGCGGAGAAGTACCACTGGATCAGCAACCGCGGCCTGTGGCGGCCCGGCGGCTTCACCATCCTGCCGGCCGGCGAGATCGCCACCTACCCGGTCACGGTCGACGGCGTGCTGGTCGCCGACGGGGCGTTCAACGCCAACATCATCACCTCGCTCAACGCCGACCTGTCCGGCAACCCGGTCCGGGTGGAGATCGAGAACGGCAAGGCCGTCAGCCTGAGTTGCGCCGACCCCAAGCTGGACGAGATGTTCCAGCTCTGCCTGAGCAGCCCCTACGGCCGCAACGTGGGCGAGTTCGGCCTCGGCACCAACCGCGGCATCGACGCGTTCATTCCGGCCAACTCGCACATCAACGAGCGGCGTTGCGGAGTCCACATCGGCCTCGGCCAGCACAACCAGCGGGTCAGCCGGGTGCCGTACATCGCCGACGTGCACCTCGACCTGATCACCGCGGGCGCGCAGCTCTGGATCGACGACGACCCGGACCCGATCGACCTGGAGAGCTTCGCCGCCACCGACGCCGCGCACCCCGCCGACGCGCTCGACGAGGACATCACCGGCGACTGCTGCGGCCTGGGCTACGGACAGCTGGAGGGGCTGGCCAACTGCGCCGTCCCCGGCGGCCCGGTACGGACCCGGCGATGACGGCCGCGACCCGAACCGCCGCCGCGACGGCCGAGGTCTCGGCCGAGCGGCTGGCCCGGCACGGCTACGTGATCCTGCGCGGCGTGCTCGACGCCGAGGAGGTCGCCAAGGCCCGCGCCCTGTGCACCGGTTACCTCACCGGCTCGGGCTCGCGCGAGATGCTGACCAGCGACTTCCTGGCCGACGACTTCCTGGCCGGCATCGTGCTGCGCGAGCGCGTGGTGGCCGCCGTCAAGGAGCTGCTGGGCGACGACGAGCCCGTGCTCTACCCCAACTGCACCGCGCGCAAGAACGTCTACGTCCCCTGGCACGTGGACGCGACCTTCGTCGGCCCGACCGCCGGCTACGTCTGGGAGCCCGGGTTCGCCCACCTCCAGTGCGGCCTCTACCTCCAGGACAACGACCCTGCCGCCGGCGGCGGGATCGACGTGGTGCGCGCCTCGCACCTGATGTCCTTCGACGGATACGGCACCAGGGAGCCGGAGTTCGACATCCCGGCGCGCACCCTGGGGGAGTCCGCACTGCGCGAGCGGGTGGACACCCGGGCCGGCGACCTGGTGGTGTGGAACGCCCGGCTGATGCACACCAGCACGCCCGTGCTGCAGGACGCCGGCCGGGAGAAGTTCGGCGTCTTCTTCAGCTACGCCCGCCGCCACCCGCGCGACAACCACCGCTTCATGAGCCAGATCGCGGTGGACTCGGTGCGCACCATGAACGGCGTCTCCCGGCCCATCCCGAGGCTGGCCGAGATCGCCCGGCTGCGCCACCCCGAGGACTTCCCGGCCTGGTTCGCCGAGGGCGCCGCCGACGCGGCCGTCCGGATCGTCACCCTGTGAGCGGGCGGCCGGCATGACGACCACGGCGCCGACCGGTCGGCAGGACCGCAGCGCGGAGCAACCCGCCTTCCCCGGCGGCCCGTTCCGGGCGCTGTGGACGGCCACCGGGCTCTCCCAGGCCGGTTCGGCGGTCAGCAACGTCACCATCCCGGTGTGCGCGGCGGTCACGCTCGGCGCCTCGGCGCTGGAGATGACCTGCCTGGCGGCCGTCGAGCTGGTCCCCTCGCTGCTGGTCAGGCTCCCCGCGGCGGCGTGGTCCGACGGACTGCGCCGCCCGCGCGCGCCGGTGATGGCGGCCTGCAACCTGGTGCAGGCGGCGATCATGGGGCTGATCCCGCTGCTCTGGTGGCTCGGCGCGCTCACCATCGGACTGCTGCTGGTGCTGGCGGCCGTGGCCTCCTTCGCGCTCGGCGTCTACTCCGCGCTGGCCAGCCCGCTGCTGGTCCAACTCGTGCCCAAGGAACACCTGGTGGCGGCCAACGGCAAGCTGTCGGCCACCCGCAGCGTGGCCGACATCAGCGGCCCCGCGCTCGGCGGGGCGCTGCTGGCCCGGATCGCCGCCCCCTCCGTGGTGCTGGTGGACGCCCTGTCGTTCCTGCTCTCCGCCGCCCTGCTGAGCCGGGTGCGGACCGCCCCCCGGGAGGAGCCCGACACCCCGGGGAAGAAGCCCCCGAGGCAGAAACCGGGCGCTGCTGCGAACCTGCGGCTCGCCGCCGCGATGGGCCGGCAGTCCGGGGTGCGGGCCATGGTCGCGGTGGCCTTCGCCAACGGGGTGACGCAGCCCGTGCTGGTGCTCTACCTGGTGCGCACCGTGCACCTGCGGCCCTCCCTGGTCGGCACCCTGCTGGCCCTCGGGGCCGTCGGCGGGGTGGCCGGCGGCATGCTGGTCGGCCGGACGCTGAAGGCGCTCGGCTCCGGGCGGACGCTGGCCCTGAGCGCCGTCACCAGCCTGGCCTCGCTCGCGCTGCTCCCGTTCGCCTCCGCCGGGGCGAGCGCGATGGCCGGGCTGGTGCTGCTGGAACTCGCGGGCAGCTTCGGCGGTACCCTGCTGGTCGCCACGGTCTTCGGCGGTCTGCAGGCCGCCGCGCCGCAGGACCGGATCGCGCAGGTGATGGCGATGGCCTCGGTGCAGCTGCAGGCCGCCGACCTGCTCGGCGTGCCGGTGGGCGGGGCGCTGGCCATCGCCTTCGGGACGCGCTGGGCGATGGTCGCCGCCTTCGCGGTGCTCGCCGCGGTGCTCGCACCGCAGCTGGTCCGCTGGGCGCTCACCCGGTGGGCCCCCGATCCGCCGATCACCGTCTAGCGAGGGCGGGCCGACTCGTGTACCTGGCCAAGACCACGGTGGACACCCCCACCGCCGTGCCGCACACCGCGCAGCAGATGCACCGTCAGCTGCTGCGCAGCACGGCGGGCACCGACTGCCTCCAGCACGCGCACATCGAGGTGCACCGGGACCGGGTGGTGTTCAGCCTCTTCCTGCAGGCCCGCGACCTGCTGGACGCGGCGCGGGTGGCCGAGCAGCTGTGCTGCCGGACCATGGCCAGCACCTGCCGGGGCTGGGCCGTCCGGTCCACCGAGGTGGGCCCCTGAGCGGGACTCACTCCAGGTCGTCCGCCGTGATCCAGGCCCGGGAGAGGGCCTGGGCCCCGGCCTGGAACCTGCTGCGCGCGCCGAGCCTGGTGTGCAGGTCGGCCGCCACCCGGCGGGCGGTGCGCACCGAGACGCCCAGCTGGCGGGCGATGGCCTCGTCGGTCAGGCCCGCCGCCAGCAGCTTGAGCACCTGGCGCTCCTGGGCGGAGAGCCCGTCGTCGTCGCGCCGGCGGGAGGCGCCGAGCGGGGTCGCGGACCGCCAGACCGAGTTGAACAGCGCGGTCAGCCCGGTGATCACGCCGACGCTGGAGATCACGATCGCCGCCGTCTCGCCGTCCGCCGTGTCGAGCGGCACCACGGCCACCCGGCGGTCCACGATCAGCATCCGCAGCGGCAGCGAGGCGGTGGTGCGGACCTCGCTGCCGAGCCCGCCCAGCCAGCGGGCGTACTCCAGGGTGGGGCGGTGGTTGCGCACGCTGTCCTGGTAGACGGTGCGGACCCGGACCCCGCGCTCGATCGCCTCGGCGTCCAGCTCCCGGCTGGACGCCAGGTTCTCCTCGGACTGGGCGCCGCCCGGCATGAAGGAGTTCGCCTCCCACTCGCAGGTGCGGGCGAGGTCGCTCAGCCGGTCGCGGATCGCGTCGATGCCGCACAGGCGTTCGATGTCGGAGTCGCCGGTCGCCGGTCGGGTCTTCGCGCGCCCGGCCAGCATCAACGAGAGGGCGGCGGTGCCCTCCTCGATCTGCTGGTGCCGGCGGGCCACCTCGGCCTGCTGGCGGGCGAGCAGCGCGGAGAGCCCCACCTCCGGGCTCACCACCCGCGGCGCCGGCCGGCCCGGGCGGACCTGGAGCAGGGAGATGCTGGTGAGTTCGTCGAGTGCGACCCGGAGCTGGTCGTGGTCGACGTCGAGCCGGTCGGCGAGGACGTCGAGGCCCTCGTCCGGGTGCTGGAGCATTGCCAGGTAGACGGACTCGGCGAGCTGACTCAGCCCAAGTGCTTCGAACATGGAGAACTCTCCCCCTGTCGGGTCCGGCGAGTGGTGGTCGCGCGCACCTCTCCTTCGGTAATTCGCTACGCCTGTAACACATCTGACGGCCAGCCAGCACAGGATGGCACCCCGTGAGGCATCTCACAAGTGAACGGGCGGCCTACCAGTTCTGTCGAATGACGGTTTTTGGACGGTCCGTCGGTTCGCCCGCAGCACGGGTCACCCGGTGGCCGGAAGCTGCACCGGCAGCAAGCGGCCTGCCCCGTCCCGGGTGGCCGGTTCCGTCCGTCCTGCCCCGCTGGCCGCAACCGACCACTTCCGTAAGGCAGTTCCGCTCGCGTATCCAGGAGGCATGACGCTGATGAGCCGGACCGGCCCGCCCCGCCCGGGGCACCGGATCGAGCGCGGTGTACTCGGCAACGGGCTGCGCCTGGTGCTCGCCCCCGACCGCGAGGCGCTGGTGGCGGCCGTCGCGGTGGTCTACGGGGTGGGCTCGCGCACCGAGCCCGAAGGCCGCTCGGGGTTCGCCCACCTCTTCGAACACCTGATGTTCCAGGGGTCGGTGGGCCTGCCGAGGGGCGCCTACGCCCGGCATGTGGAGCGCTCCGGCGGCAGCTTCAGCGCGACCACCCACCTGGACTTCACCCGGTACGGCACCGTCGCTCCCGCGCCCGCGCTGCGGCGGATGCTCTACCTGGAGTCCGACCGGATGCGCGGCCTGCGGCTGAGCTCCGCCGATCTCGCCGCACAGGTCTCGGTGGTCAAGGAGGAGATCCGGACCAAGGTGCTCAACCGCCCGTACGGCGGGCTGCCCTGGCCGCGGCTGCCGGAGCTGATGTTCGGGAGCTACCCCAACACCCATGACGGGCACGGCTCGTTCGCCGACCTGGAGGCGGCGACCGCGGCGGAGGCGGCGGAGTTCTTCGACGGCCACTACGGCCCCGGCAACGCGGTGCTGTGCGTCTGCGGGGACTTCGACCCCGACCGGGTGGCGGCGGAGGCGGAGCGCTGGTTCGGCGACATCCCGGCGCGGCCGGCGGCCTTGGCGCCCGAGCTCGCGGAGCCCGAGTGGACCGGGGCGCGCCGGGCCTGCTACCGGGACCCGCTCGCGGCGCGCCCGGCGGTCGCCTGGGGCTGGCGGGTGCCGGACCCGGTCGGCGACCTCCGGGGGTACCTGCCGTTCCTGCTGCTGGCCGGACTGCTGGTCGGCACGGACGGCTCCCGGCTGGTCCGGCGCCTGGTCCGCGCGGACCGGACCGCGACCTCGGTGAGCGGCCGACTCGGCTTCCTCGGCGACCCGTTCACCGTGCGCGACCCCACCGCCCTGGTGCTGCAGGCCCGGCTGCCGGCCGGCGGCGACCCCTGGAGGCTGCTCGACACCGCCGCCGAGGAGCTGGCACGGCTCGCCCTGGACGGCCCCGAGCCGGGCGAACTGGAGGGCGTGGCGGCCAGGTTGACGGTGGAGCAGCTGGAGCGCTCGGACTCGCCGCGCGGCCGGGCCGACCGGCTGGCGGTCTTCGAACTGCAGCGCGGAAACCCCTACCTGGTGGGGGAGTTGCCGGAGCTGCTGGCCTCGGTCGGAGCCGGGCAGATCCGCGCGGCCGCGGCCACGCTGACCCCGGAGCGGTGCGCGGCGGTCGAAGTCGTGCCGGGGCGGGGGCCGCGGTGAGCCGACTGCCCGCGCTGGGCGCGCCCCGGCCCGTGCGGATACCCGAGCACGTGGAGGTGGTGCTGCCCAGCGGCCTCACCGTGCTGGCCGTTCGCCGACAGGGCGAGCCGCTGGCCGAGACCAGGCTGCGGATACCGTTCGCCGGGGCGGACGGCGCGCGGGCGGCGCTGCTGGCGCGGACCCTGCTGGCGCGGACCGTCCCGGCCGGGGCGACGGCTGCGCAGCGGTTCGGCGGCACGCTCGGCGCCGAGGTGGACCGGGACCGCCTGCGGATCAGCGGCCGGGCACCGGCCGGTGCGCTCGACCGGCTGCTCGCGGTGCTGGTCGACGCGCTGGAGGCGGGCAGCTACCCGGCGGCGGAGGTCCGGAGCGCCCGCGCCGGGCTCGCCGAGCAGTTGCGGACGGACCGCTCACGGCCCGCCCAGCAGGCCGCGGCGGCGCTGGCCCGGCGGATCCACCACGGGCACCCCTACGGGCGGCCCACGCCGGAGCCCGCGGCCGTCGGCGCGGTCACGGAGGGGGAACTGGCCGCGCTGCACCGGGAGTTGGTGCGGCCGGTGGGCAGTACCCTGGTGATCGTCGGGGCCCTGGACCCGCAGGCGGCCGCCGAGACCGCCGCCCGGCGGCTGGCGCACTGGACCGGGACGGCCCCTGCCTGCGTGCTGCCCCCGGTCCCGCCGCTGCGACCCGGCCCGCTGCTGCTGCTCGACCGGCCCGGCAGCACCCAGTCCGCGCTGCGGATCGCCTTCCCGGCCGTCTCGCGCGGCCACCGGGAGAACGCGCCGCTGCGGTTGGCCAACCTGGTCTTCGGCGGCTACTTCTGCTCGCGCTGGGTGGCCAACCTGCGGGAGGACAAGGGCTACACCTACGGCCCGCACTCGGCCATAGAGGAGCGCCCGGCCGGCGCCCGCCTGATCGCCGCCGTCGAGGTGGCCACCGAGTACACCGCGCCGACCCTGGTCGAAACGCTCCACGAACTCGGCCGGCTCGCCTGCCTGCCCCCCACCCGCGCCGAGGTCGACCGCGCCCGCCAGTACACCCTCGGCGCGCTGGCCGTGCTCGGCATGTCCACCCACCGCGACCTCGCCAACCTGGTCGCCGGCCTGGTCGACGGCGGCCTGCCGCTCGGCTACCTGGCCGAACACGTCGACCGGCTCGCCGGCGCCACCGTCGACGAGGTGCACGAGGCGGCGCGCGCCCACCTCGCGCCGTCGGGCGCGGTCGCGGTGCTGGTCGCGGACGCGGCGCGGGTGGAGCGGGCGGTGGCGGCGGTGATGCCGGTGACGGTGTGTCAGGAGGTCGCGTAGGGGGACCTGGCTTGTGAGTGACGTCGGATCCGTGGGCGGTTCCTGCGTCGTCCCGAAAGCCCGGCTCCCTAACCCCAGGGCAGCGCCGAGCGCTTGGCCCAGTACACCTCGGCGGGCTCCGCCAGCGCCGCGAGCTCGTCGAGTTCGCCGTCGGTGACGGCGATCCCCGTGGCGGTGAGGTTGGAGGCCAGCTGCTCCGGGCTGGCCGCGCCGGAGAGCACCACGTCCGCCCAGGGCTGCGCGGCGGCCACCGCCAGCGCGAGCGCGTCGCTGCCGTGGCCGGTGCGGGCGGCCAGTGCGCGCAGCGCCGCCGTGTCGGGGCCGGTGGCGTTGCGGTCGGCGAGGCGGCCGTTGGCCATCGCCTCCTTGACCACCACCCACCAGCCGGCCGCGTGCGCCTCGGCCAGCGCCGGGGCGGCGGAGGGCTCCAGCGGGTTCCAGGTGGACTGCACGGCCGTGAAGAGCGGCCGGCCGTCGACCGTGACGCCGAGCGCCGCGCGGACCGTGCCCGCCTGGTCCGGGCCGCTGGTCGACAGGCCGACCCGGACGCCCTCGGCGGCCAGCCCCGCGAGGCGGGCGTGCAGCTCGGGGTCGGTCAGCGCCGGACTGTCCGGGGTGACGGAGTGCACCAGGTAGAGGTCGGGATACCGGCCCAACAGCGCCCGGGTCTCGCCGACCTGACGGTCGAACACCGCGACCGAGTGCTCCTTCACCTCGTGCGCCGCCACGCCGGAGGTCCGCCAGCCGGCGGTGTAGGTGTAGCCCCACTTGCTGCCCACCGTGAGGTCGGCGGCCGCCGGATGCCCGGCCAGCCACTCGCCCACGAACTCCTCGGCGCGCCCGTAGGACCGGGCGGTGTCGAAGTACCGCACCCCGGCCGCGTACGCCGCGTCGAGCAGCCGGTGGGTGCGCTCGCGCATAGCCTCGACCGTGCGGTCCGCGGGCAGGTCCAGCTCGCGACCGAGGTTGATGTAGCCGGGGCGCCCGGAAGCCGCCGTACCGAGGCCGAACCGGGTGACCGGCGGGCCGGCGGGGTGTCCACTGACGGATGCGGCCGACATCGCCACGTCCCTTCCGTTCGTTCCGATCGCTGTCCCGGCTGCTCGGACGGCATGCGCCCGGCGCTGTCGCCACCGGCCGCCGTGCCGCCCCGCTGATCTTGTCACAGCCCGCCCCGGCGGCTGGGAGTCGAGGCCGCCATGTCGGCGGCACCGATGACGACGGCTACCTGGACGACCTGTCGATGACCCTCGGGTCAGTGCCGCAGCCGCATCCGTGCGTCACCGGCTTTGGTGCGAGGTCCGGCCGTGCGGGGCCCAGCCTGTCGCCGCGGCCCAGGTGTTGGCGACGGCGATGACGAGATCGACGACTGGATCCTTGACCTCGGCGTACGTGCCGAGGTCGCCGACCGCATCCGCGAGGATGGTCTTGAAGTGTGCGTAGGCGGGCACCGCCTCGGGATGGGCGCGGAACCAGTCGCGGAAGAGGAGGGCAAGGCGCTCGTTGGGGGACCCGAGGAGGCGGACATGGAGGTTGCAGTCGGCGCCTGCCCGGCCCCGCCGCGACCAGAAACGTTTGGCCCAGCGCTCGGGGTCGTCGTCGAGTCCGGCCGGGACGTGGTCGTGCTGGTACGGGGAGCGCTGGAATCCCATGGCGGCCAACGGCCGGTCGAAAGCGAGCTCGGCCTCCGCCAGATCGGTCACGGTGATCTGGAGGTCGAAGACCGGTTTCGCCGCCATGCCCGGGATCGCGGTGCTGCCGATGTGCTCGATGTGCACCGGCAACGGCGCGAGTTCGGACCGCAGTTCCGCAGCGAGGGCGAGCCCGCGCTCCTGCCAGCTCGGGTCGTGGGGGACGAGGACGATGCGCCGGGTGTCAGTGGCCATTCGCGTGAGTCTAGTGCGTGTGCGGTTGCATGGTCAGGCCCTCGGCCCGGGAACCGCGGCCGCCCGGGCCACCGCCCGCAGGTAGCGCTCGATCGCCAGGTGCTGCAGCAGCAGCGCCACCGGGCGGCCGAGGCGGGCGTACCAGGCGGCGAGGCGGGAGAAGGCGGCCACCTCGAACCAGACCTCGCCGTCCGCGTCCATGGTCACCAGGAAGGACTCCTCCCCGCACTCCGGATGGCCGGGGAGGGTGCCGTAGGCGAAGCCGATCCGGTCGGGGCGGTCGACCGTCCAGACCACCCGGCAGGGGATCACCAGGCGCGGCACCCGCATGCCCGGGAGGCTGAGGCGCAGCAGCACGGTGTCGCCCGCCGCGGCCGGTGTGGGCGGGGGGTAGACGCCGAAGCCCGAGCCCAACTGGGCGCCCCACGCCAGGACGTATCCGCCGGCCCGGGCCAGTGTCTCGGGGCCGGTGCCGAGGTGGATCCGGCGGCGCAGCCAGGAGTAGCCCGGCGGGAGCGTGCCCGCCCGGGTGCCGCCGACCTCCCGGTACGAGGGGGCGGCGGCGCGGGCGGCGAGGTAGCGGTGGTGCAGGGCGTTCGACGGCATGCACCAAGTTGTACGATGCCGGCCCGCCGGGCGTGCGGCCGGGGTCAGAACTCCTTCGCCGCCGCCGTGATCGCCTCGCGGATGCGGTGGTAGGTGCCGCAGCGGCAGATGTTGCGGATCTCGTCGAAGTCGGCCTCGCCGATCTCGTGGCCGGCCGCGCGGGCCTGGCGGACCTTGGCCACCGCGGCCATGATCTGGCCGGGCTGGCAGTAGCCGCACTGGGCGACGTCGTAGGCCAGCCAGGCCTCCTGCATCGGGTGCAGGTCCTTGCCGACGGTGGCGGGCAGACCCTCGATGGTGGTGATCTCGTCGGTGGGCTGCAGGGCGCTGACCGGCACCGAACAGGGGTTGAACGCCTTGCCGTTGACGTGGCTGGTGCAGGCCTGGCAGACGCCCAGCCCGCAGCCGTACTTGGGCCCGGTGACGCCGAGCACGTCGCGCAGCACCCAGAGCAGGCGCACGTCGTCGGCGACGTCCACCGTGACGGGGGAGCCGTTCAGGATGAAGGTGTGCTGGGGCACGGTGCTGGCTCCTAGGGCGCGTATTTGGTTGTGATCAATGGATGGCGTTGGTGAGGTCCTTGATCCAGATCATCGCGCCGCGAAGGTGGAGGCCGGCAAGGTAGCT